>DASUBV010000178.1:0-31212 GCA_035763085.1 Streptosporangiaceae bacterium
GGCGGCACTCGGCGACGGCCGGCTAACTGCTGCGCTGCTCGGCAACGGCGCAGACACCCTCCTGCGGGAGCTGTGACTCCGCGCGGGCGGCATTCGCGGCGTCAGCTCTCCGGGTCTCGCGGAGGGCGAGCAGCACGGCGATGCCGCCCAGCACGTAGCCGCCGCCCTGGGCGGCCAGCACCGGGATGATCCCGGCCGACTGGCCCAGGAACCCGGCGGCGATCGTGCCGGCCACGACGGCGACGCCCTCCACCGCGCTCAGGGCGCCGAACACCCGGCCCCGGTGGCTGTCGGCGGTGGCGGTTTGCAGCAGCGTCATCGCGCCGGCCAGCAGCAGCGCGCCCGGCACTCCGACCACGATCATCAGCACGATCGCGGGCCACACCGCCACGTGCGCCAGCGGGTAGAGGAACAGCGCGAGGTCGACCGCCCCGAAGGCCACCGCGCCCGCGCCGAACAGCCGGGCGGGCCGGAACCGGCTGCCGGCCGCCGCCGCGATCAGCCCGCCGCCAATGCCGCCGACGGCCTGCGCGGCCATGATCACGCCGTAGTCCGGGCCGCTGCCGTGCAGGACCGACCGCACGAACGGCGCGAACAAGGTGCTCATGATCCCCTCGCCGATGCAGGTGACCGACAAGAAGATCAGCACGACCCGGAGTACCGGCTGCCGGACCGAGATCTGCAGTCCGGCCGCCCACTCGCCGCGCAGCTGCGCCAGCCGTGCCCGCACCGTGACGCGGGCCGGGGCAGCACTGTCCTCCCGGACGGCCGGCCCGGGCGGGGCTGCCGCACTGGGCTGGCTGGCCGGGCGGAGCGCCGGGAGCCGCGCGATCAGCAGCGCCGCGAGCAGGAAGCTCGCCAGGTCGGTCAGCGTCACCGCGGTGATACCGCCCGCCGCGGCCAGCGCGCCGCCGATGCCCGACCCGGCCAGCCGGGAGACGTCGCTGGCCTGGCCGTTGAGGGCGTTGGCCGTGACCAGGTGGTCCTCCTCGACCAGGCGCGGCAGCACCGACTGCTGGGCCGGGAAGAAGAACTGCTGCACGCAGGCCTCGAAGGCCATCACTACGTAGATGATCCAGACCTCGCTGGCCCGGTGCACGGCCAGCAGCGGGAGCAGGCCGGCGGCCAGCAGCAGGTTGGTGGCGATCATCGTGCGCTTGCGGTCCCACCGGTCCACGAACACTCCGGCCAGCGAGCTCAGCGCGATCTGCGGCACGAACGAGGCCAGCAGCATCGTCGCCGACGCCAGCGTCGACCCGGTCAGCGCGTAGATGTAGTAGGTCAGGCCGATGCGCAGGATCCAGTCGCCGGTCAGCGAGATCAGGCCTGCGCCCAGCAGCAGCCGCAGACCGCGCAGCCGCAGGGCCGTGCCGATCGCGCGCATCTCAGCTGTCCCCGGCGCGGCCGGCCGGGTCGCGGGGGCTGTCGACCGGGTCGCGGGGGATGACGAACAAGGTGAGCTCCACCGGCACCGAGCCCGGCGGGCGGGTTTCCAGGTCGTCGATCGGCCGCTCCTCGACATACCGGAGGATCAGCTTGTCGATGTCGGTCACCAGCCCGGCCAGCTCGCCCTCGGTCAGGTAGACGCCGCTGCGGCCGATGCCGGAATGCTCGCGCCAGCCCGCTGACCAGTGCTCCCGGCGCTCCTGCCAGTCCAGCAGACTCTCGATTGTCCGCTCCGCGGCGACCTGCTCGAAGGCCTGGACCGCAGCTGCGCCGCCGGGCTTGTCCTCCAGTCCCTGGTAGCTGGTCGAGGTGGACACCAGCCGCCACGGCCGCTCCCGGTTGTCCGCGCCGCTGACCTGCTCCACGAAGCCGTATTTCGCCAGCTGGTGCAGATGGTGGGAGGCCAGCGCGTGGCTGATGCCGAGGATCCGCGCGGCGTCGGCGGTGGTGATCCGCCCGGCCCGGCCGACGATGACCTGCAGTTCCAGCCGCAGCGGGTGAGCCAGCGCCCGCATGCTGCGCGGGTCATCCAGCAGCCGCCGCCGCTGCCCGCGCAGCCGGTCCGCCGAGCCCGGGCCCGCCGGGCCCGCCGCATCGGCCGGGCTCGTCGGCTCATCAGATTCCAAAGACATGCTTGGAATCTAGGCAGGCGCTCGGTCATATGTCAAGCATGTGCTTGGAATAGATGACGGGCCGCGGGCCGGGGGAGTCACGCGCCCGGCAAGAGCCTTCGCTGCTGACGCGGCGAAGCTCAGGAGCTTCAGACTCGGCCTGCTGGCTGGTTCAGTCCTTGCGAGCCGGGGCCTGGTCCGGTGGATTGACTGTGGCTGGCAGGCCGGTGATGCGGCACAGGACGCCGAATCCGTCGTCGGTGCCGGGCCACTGACGCCGGATGGCGTCGACTCCGGCGCGGCGGACGACCCAGCGCAGGACGGCGGCGACGATGATGGCGTCGTCGGCGTAGCCCAGGACCGGAATGAAGTCGGGGATGATGTCGACCGGGAGCGCGAGGTAGGCCAGGAGGAGCCCGAGGGCGACCCGGGCGCTGCGGGGGAGGCTGCGATCGGCGGCCAGCCGCCGCAGCAGGCGCAGCAGGTCGGGCAGCAGCCGCAGCGCCTCGCGCAGCAGCCCGCGGCGCGGGCGCGCGATGAGCAGCACGACGATGAGCGCGAGCCACGCCACCAGCAGGCCCGCGCCCAGCGCGATCAGCAGGTCAAGCCACCACGACCCTGGCATGCCTCATATCTAGCACGATCATCGCCCGAGCTGGTGCGCGGCGGGGGCATCAGGTGCGGCGCTGCGCGGCCGGGCGAAGAACGCGGGGATGTGCGCCAGCAGCAGGACGGGCAGGGCGATATCGGCGATGAGGCTGCGGGCGAGGATCGCCGGGTCATGCAGGCCGAAGGTGAGGGAGTAGCCCAGGTTGGCGATCATCGGCAGCCAGGCGGCCCACCAGGACCACCGCTGCCGCCGCCGGAACGGGATGGCCAGCACGACGATGAACAGCAGCGCGAAGGTGAGCTCGTGCAGCGCGTACCCGCGCTCCAGGAGGCTGATGTAGCTGGCCTGGCCCGGCGCGGCGGCCTGGAGGTGGCTGAACGATGTGCCGGTCAGCTTGGCGAAGGTGCCCCGGTGGTCAGTCGGCAGGTTATGGCCGGCGACGGCGGCCAGGTCGGAAGCGGCCCCCAGGAGGTAGAACAGGGCAACCAGGAGCAGCAGGCCCAGTCCCGCCGCGCTCAGGGCGCGGGAGCGGGCCGGGGCAGGACTTGCAGCGGCAGTAGCCATCGCCAGGCCTCCGCGGGGTGTCGGGTGGGTGTCCGGAGAATTTCACCACACGCCAGAAGGTTCTTACAGGCGACGTAAACTTGCCCTCCTGGCAAGAAGGGAAGTGGTTTGGACGCTGAGGAGAGCCTGCGGGAGCGTAAGCGCCGCGAGAGCCGCAAGGCCATCGCCCATGCGGCGATGAGGCTGTTCGCCGAGCGGGGCTTTGACCAGGTGAGCGTCGCCGACATCGCCATTGCCGCGGGCGTCGCGGAGAAGACCGTTTACAACTACTTCCCGGTCAAGGCCGAGATCTTCTTTGACGAGGCCGGCGACATCCTGGCGGAGTTGCTGGCCGCCGTCCGGTACCGGTCGGCCGGCCAGTCGGCTCTCGACGCGGTAGCGACGTTCGTGGCCGGGCGCCGCGAATGGGCCGCCGGGCGGCGCCCCGAGCAGCCGACATCAAGGTTCCGACAGCTCATCGCGGACAGCGCGGCCCTGCAGTCACAGCAGCGGCTGATGTTCGGACGATATGAGACAGCACTGGCGCAACTCCTCGCTGAAGAGACCGGCGTGCCCGCGGGGTCGGCGGAGCCATTCGTCGCCGCCGTGGCACTGGTCGGCGTGCTGCGGGCCGCCTTCGAGACCAGCGCCGGCGGCCAGAAACCGGGCCGGGACCAGGCAACAGCAGCGCTGGACGTGCTGGCCGGCGGACTTGCGTCCTACGCCGTCGCCCCTCAGTAGTGATCTGCCTGGCAGACAGGCACGCGCTCAGGTCGGGAACTCGCTGGTAGTCGCGTGCGATCTAGCTGCGCCGACGCAGCTGTGCTCACCGTTGGCGACAGAGTCCAGAGCGATCAGGCCTTGCCGCGGTGGCCGGCTGGCCCGCGAATATCCTGGGCCGGTGCACAAGGTTCTCGGGCAGCGCGACCCGGCAGTTGCCTTTCCGCTCGGCCATGGCCGGGATGACGCAGACGAGCGCAGGCAGGCTAACCGGGCGATTGCGGTCAGCGCCATCGGGCTGGGGGCAACGGGCCTGATCGAACTGCTGATCGCCGTGGTCACCGGATCGGTCGGCCTGCTCGGCGACGCGATCCATAATCTGTCGGACGTGTCCACCAGCGCCGTGGTGTTCCTGGGCTTCCGCTTGTCCCGGCGGCCGCCCACCGAGAAGTTCCCTTACGGGCTGGAGCGGGCCGAGGACCTGGCCGGGATCGGCATCGCCGTGGTCATCTGGGCCAGCGCCGCGTTCGCCGGGTTCGAGAGCATCCGCAAGCTCATCGACCACGGCCACACCGCCCACATCGGCGCAGGCATCATCGGCGCGGTGCTCGGGATCGCCGGGAACCAGGTCGTCGCCCGCTACAAGCTGCGGGTCGGCCGGCGGATCAACTCAGCAACCCTGATCGCTGATGCCCGGCATTCCTGGCTGGACGCGCTGTCCTCCGCCGGGGCGCTGGCCGGGCTGATCGCCGTCGCCTTCGGGCAGGCCTGGGGCGACCCGGTAGCCGGGCTGGCCGTGACCGCGTTCATCTGCCACGTCGGCTACGAGGTCACCAAGGACGTCGTGCGCCGCCTCGCCGACGGAGTCGAACCCGAGGTCATCACCACCGCCGAGGCCGCGGCCGGGGACGTGCCCGGAGTCGTCCACGCCCATGCCCGGGCACGCTGGACCGGGCGAACCCTGCGCCTGGAAATCGAGGGCTGGGTAGACCCCGGGCTGGCCATCCGGGATGCGGACGCCATCGGCCGCCAGGTCGCCGACGCTATCTCCGCCCAGCTGCCCGAGGCCGGCAGCCTGACCTGGACCGCACGAGCAGCACCCGCCTGAGATGATCGGCCGCGCGGGACATGGGCGGGATGACAGAGGGCCGAGCATCGGGCGCGGACCGCACGCCTGGGTCAAGGATCGTCCCACGCAGCTCAGGCCGGGGCTGGCTATCAGCGGGGTGGGTGGCAGCGCGGCGGTCCTGGACTTGCGGGTTAAGTCGAGACGGCGGCACAGTCAGCGGCCGCCGGGCTGGTTACCGGTCCCTCCTGACCGGGAGGTGCCGGGCAGCTGCCTCGAGTGCCTGCGTCAGGGCCCGCACGTCGTCAGCGCTGTTGTAGGCGTGCAGCGAGACTCGGATGCCGCCGCCGCGGGAGCTGGTGATGATGCGGTGCTCGCTGGCGAGCATGGCCTGGACGTCCTCGGGCACGGCGGCGGGATGCCGGAGCGAGACGATGTGCCCGCTGGCGGACCGGTCGGTCAGCGGCCGGTACGGGGTCCAGCCGAGCGGCGCGGCCTGGTCCACGAGGTCGGCTGCCAGGCGGCTGGCGTGGTCACGTATCGAGGCCAGCCCGATCCCGGTCAGGAGCCTGATGGATGCGGACAGGCCCGCGGCCGAGCTGTAGGAGATGGTGGACAGCTGGAATCGCCGGGCGTCCGGGGCGAGCGCCAGATCCTGGGGCGTGAAGTCGAACGGCGCGGGCTTGCCCATCCAGCCGACGAGCGGCGGGACATGAGCGGCCAGGTCCTCGGTGACGGCCAGGAGCGCGACACCGCCCGGCGCTGAGAGCCACTTGTACCCGCTGCACACCAGTGCGTCGGCTCCCCACTCGGTCATGGTGACCGGGGCGGCTCCGGCCATCTGCGTGACGTCCACCACGACCCGCGCCCCCGCGCTCCGGGCTCGTGCCACCAGGGCGGCAATGTCCACCTGCGAGCCGGTGGCGAACTGGACCGCGCTGACGCACACCACCGTCGTCCGCTCGCTGATGGCCTCCGCCAGGGCAAGGGTGATATCCCTGGCCGGGTCATCGGGAACCCAGCGGATCTGCATGCCAGAACGCTGGTGAGCTGCCAGCCACGGGTAGGTCACGCTCGGGAAATCGCTCGGGACCAGGATCACCTCCCCGCCGGGGGCAGACAGCAGGCCGGCCAGCTGGCCCAGGCCCTCACTCGCCCCGCCGACCACCGCGACCGACGTCACCGGCGCACCGAGCAGCCCGGCCGCCGCGATCCGCAGCGTGCTGAGAATTCCCGCTTCTGCCTGATCCGACAGATGCAAGTTGCCGTACTGAGCCACCTCGGTCAGGAACCTGGTGCTTGCCTCCAGCGACGTGCGGGGGATCAGGCCCAGCGACGCCTGGTTCAGGTAGGTGCAGGCGGACAGCGCGGCATACTGCCCGGGATCGATCAGGGAAGTCATTGGAAAGTCCTCCTTCGCTGCCGGTGCGCCGGATCGACGACGACTAGCTTCTACTGGTCGATGTCCCGACGGAGCCGGAGGCCCTGGAAGTTCGCCGCGCCGTGCCGCCGGGCGCCCCGCCGATCCCGGCCCAGCGTGAGCGGCACCACGACCAGCACGACCTGCCACCAGGAGAGTCCGGAGAACATGTAGTTTGAAAACATGCGCGAGCTGGGCATACAGCGGGCAATGCACCTGCTCAGGGGCCTTGCCAGAGACGTCCAGCGGCTCCATAGCATCGAAGCGCGGCGTGACCGCTACGGTTGCCCTGTCCTAAGGATTGCCCGGCTTTCTGGCAGGGAAGACGGTGAGCGAGAAGAACGTTGCCGCTGTGCCGATGGCCTCGGTATCGAGCTGATGACTCTTGAATGAGAGGCGATTAGCATCGTGCAGGAGAAGCTAACCCCCGTCGCGAGCGTAGAGCGCGATGCCCGCTGAGAGTCGGGGAACCACCGCCGCGATCAGGACGCTCCTTGGGCGCCTCAGTGAACGCTTGGCCGGGTCGGCTCGAGCGCCGGAGGCGGCGCGCATACTGGCTGCCTTGGACATGCAAAGAGTCGGCGTGCGGATGTACCGGCAGCGGATGATTCGAGAGCATCCGGGCGCAAGCCGTGAGGAGGTTGACAGCATGGTAAGAGCGTGGCTGGCGCAACCTCCCACTAACGACCACCTGCGCCTTGCTTCCAGGGATCGAGACCGTGGCATCCGTTGACTCAGCGCTCCGCAGAGCCGTTGTTGATCTAAATGCGGTGAAGGCCCGATGGGCGCTTGTCGGTGGTCTCGCTGTGTCCGCGCGAGCCATCCCTCGGTTCACGAAGGATCTGGACTTCGTCCTCGCCGTCGCCAGTGATGGCGAAGCTGAGGAGACAGTGCATAGCCTCCGGCAACGTGGCTACGATCCCGTCGAAATACTCGAGCAAGACTATGTGGAGCGGCTGTCAGGCGTTCGTTTGATGCGCAAGGGCTCAGACGTTGTCATGGACCTGCTGTTCGCCAGTTCGGGCATCGAGAAGGAGGTCGTAGACGATGCCGAGCGTATTGAGGTGCTGCCTGGCCTGACAGTCCCAGTGGCCAGGACAGCTCATCTGATCGCGCTGAAGGTACTAGCTGGGCGCAACCAGGATCTCACCGACCTTGGCTATCTCATCCCGGCGGCGTCACCTGTAGATCTCGATGCTGCTCGCAACGCCGTAAAGATCATCGAGGCACGCGGGTTCAACCGGGGCCAGGATCTCTCAAAGGATCTAGGAAATCTCATCACGGACGCTGGTCACTGACTTCGGGGTGTCGACGGCCACGGCAAGCTGATGTGAGATCAGGGAGGGGCCGGGCGAACGTAGCGGAGTCAGGATGAGCTCATCGACGGGACTGGCGTCTCTGCTGCCGTAGCTCTCTGGTCAGCGGCGGAGGCGCTCGTCGAGGTAGAGCAGGTAGGTGGGCAGCCAGTGGCTGCGGTTGAAGCCGTCGGCGGGGCGCAGGTCCGCGACCAGGGCGCGGTGGGCATCGGCCGCGGCCAGGGCGGCGGGGGCCACCGGATGGCCGGGCGGCAGCGCGCGGCCCACTGCGTCCAGGCACCAGGCCCGGGAGACCAGCAGCCCCTCCAGGTGCACGGTGCCCGGGTCGTCGCCGTCGGGCTCGAACTGCGGGGGGGCCCAGGCCACGGCGGCCGGGTCCGGCAGCACCCGGTCCAGCCACGCCGGGAACTGCTCCGCGGACAGCACGTCGGCCATCAGCGCGGCCTCGCTGAGCTCAGGGGTGAGGAAGGCATCACCGGCCGGGTCATCGTCCCAGCGCAGCGGCCGGTCGGCGCCGAACAGCTGCCAGGCATCCTCGGCGAGCTCATCAGCCGCCGCCTGATCGCCGCGGCGCCGGGCAGCCTGCAGGGTCAGCTGCAGGCTGAAGGCGGTGTTGCCATGCGTCCCGGTGCGGATCGGGAACGCCAGGCCGCCGCCGAAGTAGGTCATCAGCCGCCCGGCCAGCAGCTCAGCCAGCGGGGCGAGCACGTCGGCCCAGCGCTGCTGCCGGTCGCCGCCGAGGGCCTGGCACTCGGCGTGCAGCATCAGCAGCCACGCCCAGCCGTAGGGCCGGGAGGCGGTCCGGCCGCCGGGCCCGGAGAAGAAGGCCAGCTCGCCGGCCAGCCGCTGCTCGGCCAGGTGCTCGTCGAGAGTCTCGCCTGCGGCCGTGGCCACGGCGTCGGGCAGGCCCCGGTCGAGCGACCGGACCAGCGTCCAGTGGCTGTGCACCGCCGAGTGCCAGTCGTAGCTGCCGTAGAAGGCGGGCTGCAGCTGGCGCGGCGGGACCAGGTCGGCGTCGGAGTTGAGCTGCTGGATCAGCATGTGCGGGTACTCGCGGCGGACGGCGGCCAGCGCCGTCGTCGCCAGGGCCTCCAGGCCGGGCGCGTCGAGCGGGATCAGGCGAATGGTGCCACCTCCACCTCGCGCGCGGTCAGCACCGCGCGCAGCTCACGGGCCAGCTCCACGGCCCCGGGGGTATCGCCGTGCACGCACAGCGAGTCCACGGCCAGCACCAGCTCGGTGCCGTCGTCGGCCTCGATCGCGGCGCCGGTCGCGATGCGCCAGCCGCGCTCGGCGACCGCCGCCGGGTCGGTGAGCACGGCACCGGGCTGGCTGCGCGGGACCAGCCGCCCGGCGGCGGTGTAGCCGCGGTCGGCGAACCCCTCGCGCACGACGTGGATGCCCTGGTCGCGCAGCACGCCGGCAGCCGGGCTGCCGCCCAGCACCAGCACGGCCAGGCCGCCGTAACTGGTGACGGCCTCGCCCAGCGCGGCGGCCATGGCCTGGTCGCCGGCCAGGTCGTTGTACAGGGCACCGTGCGCCTTGACGTACCGGACCTCGGTGCCGTGCCGCCGGCAGAACGCCTCCAGCGCGCCGATCTGGTACAGCACGTCGGTGATCAGCTCCTGCGGGCTGACCTTCATCGGGCGCCGGCCGAACCCGACCAGGTCGGGGTAGGACACGTGGGCGCCGATCACCACGCCGCGCTCGGCGGCCATCGCCACCGTGGCGTCCATCACCCTGGGGTCCCCGCCGTGGAAGCCGCAGGCAATGTTGGCGCTGGTGACCTGGCCGAGCATGGCCTCGTCCGCGCCCATGGTCCAGGAGCCGAAGCTCTCGCCCATGTCAGAGTTCAGGTCGATCATGTGGACTCCATACCCAGCGTGCTGGCGGCCGGCTCGGTCAGCGGGAAATGGCAGGCGGCCTGGTGGCCAGGCCCGAAGTCGCGCAGCGGCGGCTCCTGCTCGGCACACAGCGAGGTGGCCGCCGGGCACCGGGTGCGGAACCGGCAGCCCGAGGGCGGCGCGGACGCCGACGGGAGCTCGCCGCGGATGGCGGACGCCTGCGCGACCCGGCCGGGTGCGGGCTGGGGGACCGCGTCGATCAGCGCGCGGGTGTAGTGGTGCGCCGGCGCGCGGAACAGCTCGGCCGGCGGTCCCGACTCGACGACCTTGCCCAGGTACATCACCGCGATGTGGTCGGCGAAGTAGTGGATCACCGTCAGGTCATGCGACACCATCAGGTAGCTGAGCTGGTGCTCGGCCTGCAGCTCGGTCATCAGGTTGAGGATCTGCGAGCGCACCGACACATCCAGCGCCGAGACCGGCTCGTCGGCGACGATCAGCGCCGGGCTGGTGGCCAGGGCGCGGGCCAGCCCGACCCGCTGCCGCTGCCCGCCGGACAGCTCGCGCGGGTAGCGGTCCAGCTGGCCGGCGGCCAGGCCGACCTCCTCGGCCAGCTGCCGTACCCGGGCGCGCCGCTGGTCGCGGGGCATCCCGCCTTTGGCGCGCAGCGGCTCCTCGATGATCCGGGCCAGGCTCATCCGCGGGTTGAGGGCCGCGTACGGGTCCTGGAACATCATCTGGACCGCGTAGCGGGCGATCCTGCGCTCGGCCCGGCTCATCGCGGCCAGGCTGGCTCCGCGCAGTGTCACCTCGCCCTCGGTGGGCTTCTCCAGCCCGACGGCGATGCGGCCCAGCGTGGACTTGCCGCAGCCGGACTCGCCGACGATGCCCAGCGTCGCGCCCGCGCCGGCGTGCAGGCTGATTCCCGACAGCGCCTGCACCGGGGCCGCCGCGCGGGCCAGCAGGCCGCCGCCGCGGTAGATCTTGGTCACCCCGGACAGGCTGAGCAGCGGCACGCCCGCCGCGGCCGCGGCCGCGGCGCCGGGGACGGCAGGAGCGGTCATCTCGCCTCCGTGACCTCGGGGGAGCTGTCGGCGGCGGGCACCGGGTGATAGCAGTGCCAGCTGTGCGCGCCGTCGGCGGCCGCGGGCGGGAACTCGCCGCGGCACTCGCTGGTCGCCGCGGTGCAGCGCGGCGCGAACGGGCAGCCGGCTGGCGCCGCGGTCAGGTCCGGCGGCCGTCCGGGGATGGTGTAAAGCGCGGACTTGCGCTGGGTCTCCATCCGCAGGATCGACTCCAGCAGGGCGGCGGTGTACCGGTGCTGCGGGGCATCGAAGACCTCGGCGGTGCCGCCGGTCTCGGCCTCCCGCCCGGCGTACATGACGAACACCCGGTCGGTGTGCCCGGCGACCACGCCCATGTCGTGGGTGATCAGCAGGGTGGCCATGCCCAGCGTCTGGCGCAGCCGGTCGAACAGCTCCAGGATCTGCGCCTGGGTGGTGACGTCCAGCGCGGTGGTCGGCTCGTCGGCGACCAGCAGCCGGGGCTGGCAGATCAGCGCGGCGGCGATCACCGCCCGCTGCCGCATGCCGCCGGACAGCTCGTGCGGGAACCGGTCCAGTTGCTCGCGCGGCCGGGGCAGCCCGACCAGGTCGAGCATCTCGGCGGCCGCCTCGCGGGCCGCGGCCTTGCTCGCGCCGCGCTGCAGCCGCAGTGTCTCGCCGACCTGGTCGCCGATCCGCTGGGTCGGGTTCAGCGAGGTCATCGGGTCCTGGAAGACGATGCCGACCTCGGCGCCGCGCACGCCGCGCAACTCGCGCTCGGCCAGCCCGGCCAGCTCGCGGCCGCCGAGCCGGATGCTGCCGCGGGTGACGGCGTTCTCGGGCAGCAGGCCGGCCAGCGCCAGGCCCAGGGTGGACTTGCCGCAGCCGGACTCACCGACGATGCCCACCGTCTCGCCCGCGGCTACCTGCAGGGAGACGCCCTGCACCGCGTGCACCACCGAGCGGCGCAGCCGGATGTCGACGTCCAGGCCCGTGACCTCCAGGACCGGGCCGGCCGGGGCGGCGCCGGCGGCCGGGGCACGGGCGCTCATCCGCGTCTCGCATCGAGGCCGAACGCGTCCCGCAGGCCGTCGCCGACCAGGTTGAACGCGACCACGGTGAGCACGATGGCGATGCCCGGCGGGTAGGTCAGCCACCAGTAGCCGGAGAAGGTGTAGTTGAGGCCGTCGGACAGCATCGCGCCCCAGTTGGTGGCGGGCGGGGCGATGCCCAGGCCGAGGAATGACAGCGCGGCGACGACCAGGATGGCGTCGGCCACCTGGAAGGTGGCGTTCACCAGGATCGTGCCGATGCTGTTGGTGACGATGTGCCGGAAGATGATCGTCGGCGTGCGCACGCCCATCGTCTTAGCCGCCAGCACGTACTCTCGGCTGCGCAGCGACAGTGCCTCGCCGCGGACCAGCCGGGCCGGCACCAGCCAGGCGGTCAGCCCGACGACGATGATCAGCATCAGCACGCTAGGCCGGAACACGGTGGCCAGGAACAGCAGCAGCAAGATGGCCGGGATGGCCAGCAGCGCGTCGACGATGCGCATCATCAGGCCGTCGACCAGCCCGCCGAGGTAGCCGGCCGCCGAGCCCCACAGCACGCCGAGGATGACCGCCACGGCCGCGGCGCCGAACGCCACCTCCAGCGTGGTCTGGCCGCCGACCATCAGCCGCCCGAGCTGGTCGTAGCCGACGTTATCGGTGCCTAGCGGGTGGCCGGGGCCGGGCCTGAGGGTCTCCATGGACAGCCGGGTGTGGATCTGGTCGGTGTGGTACAGCAGCGGGCCGACGAAGGAGAACAGGGTCAGCGCGATGACCACGGCCAGCCCGGCCACGGCCAGCCGGTTGCCGGCGAAGGCCTGCAGCCACAGCCGCCCGCCGGCCGCCTCGCCCTCGGGCCGCCCGCCGCGCTCGTCGGCGCTCAGCACGGCGGACACGTTCTCGATGCTCATCGGCCCGCTCCGGAGTCGCTGGCGTAGTGCACCCGCGGGTCGAGCAGCGCGTAGCCGATGTCGGCCAGCAGCGAGCCCACCACGGTGGCGATGCCGACCACCAGCACCACCCCGAGCAGCACCGGGTAGTCCTGCTGAAGGGCCGCGTTGAAGGCCAGCAGGCCGGCGCCGGGGTAGTTGAAGACCTGTTCGGTGATCAGCGTGCCGGACAGGATGAACGGCAGCGACAGCCCGAGCAGGGTGACCACTGGCGACAGCGCGTTGCGCAGCACGTGCCGGGTCAGGATGACCCGCCGCCGGGCGCCCTTGGACCGGGCCATCCGCACGTAGTCCTGGGCCAGCTCGTCCAGCACCGAGGAGCGCACGTACCGGCTGAACGCCGCGATGGTGACCAGGGTGATGGTCGCCACCGGCAGCACCAGGGCGCCGGGGTCGCTGAAGAGGGCCGAGAACGAGCCCTGCGGCGCCTCGGCCGGGAACACGTGCAGCCGCACGGCCAGCACGTCGATCAGCAGCAGCGCCACCCAGAACGCGGGCGTGGAGTACAGCACGAATGTCACCGTGGTGACCGCGTAGTCGTCGGCCCGCCCGCGCCGCACCGCCTGGTACAGGCCGACCGGGATGGCGATCAGCACGGCCAGCACGACCGAGATCCCGGCCAGGAACGCGGTCTTGGGCAGCCGCTGGGCCAGCAGGCCGGAGACCGGCTGGTTCAGTACGTAGGAGAAGCCGAAGTTGCCGGTCAGCACCCCGCTGAGCCAGTGCCAGTACTGCGCCGGCAGCGGGCCGGTCAGCCCGTTCTCCCGGTTGAAGGCGGCGATGTTGCTCGGCGTGGCGTGCGTGCCCAGGATCGCCCGGGCCGGGCCGCCGGGCAGCAGCCGGCTCAGCCCGAACACGATGACCGACACCAGCAGCAGCACGATCACCGCCTGCGCGCAGCGGCGGGCCAGGAACCGGATCACGGCCTGGCCCCGGCGGGGGCGGTGCTGGCCAGCCCGGACTGGCCAGCACCGCCGTTGCGGATGATCACTTGGTGAAGTACCAGTTCTCCGGGGTCAGGCTGCCGATCGGGCTCTGCGGCAGGACGCCGTGGAGCTTGGAGCTGATCTCGGACACCTGGTTGACCGGCTGCGGCATCCACAGCACCGGGATCTGCTGGGCCATGTAGTCCTCGTAGGCGGTCAGCGAGCCCGGCCCGTGCACCGACTGCGAGATGATTTGGTCGGCCTTCGGGTCGGAGTAGTTGCTGGAGTTGGAGCCCGAGCCGGTGGCGAACAGCTGGTCGCCGGTCGGGTACGGGTCCACCCCGTAGGTCCAGCCGCCGCCGTAGTTGAGCATCTGCCACGAGCAGGACGCCTGGGTCGACTTGCACGGGGTGAGCAGGCTGATGATCGAGTCGAACGGCGCGCTGCTCAGGTTGATCTGGATGCCCGCCTGGGAGAAGTCCGACTTCAGCGCCTGCATCTCCTGGCTGACCACCACTGCGCCGCTGCCGAACTTCAGGGTGAAGCTCAGCGGCGTGCCGGCCGCGATGCCGGGCCCGCACTGGCCTGACCCGCTGCCCGGCTTGGCGCACGTGCTGGTCCCGTTCGGCTTGACGGTCCAGCCGTGGCTGGACAGCATCTGGACGGCCTTCTTGGGGTTGTAGGGCCACGGGCCCTTGGTCTCGTAGGCATCGCTGTAGGGGTTGGACGGCTGCGAGGGGACCGGGCCGTAGTTGGTGTGGCCGTAGCCCTTCAGCGGGCCCTTGACGAACGCGTTCTCGTCGATCAGGGACTGCATGGCCTGGCGGATGTAGGCCTGGTGCACCAGCGGGCCGGTCTTGGGGTTCTGCCAGTTCATCAGGAAGTAGGTCGTGCCCCAGCCCTGCCACGGCACCGTCTGGTAGCCCTGCGAGGCCAGTTGGCTCTTCTGCGACGCCTCCTGCTCGGGCAGGTAGCCGTAGTCGAGGGTGCTGCCCGAGCGCAGCACGTTCAGCTCGGCGGTGTCGGTGGTGAACGGCTGCTCGACGAAGTACTTCAGCTTCGGCTTCGAGGGCCCGGCGTAGTTCTGGTTGGCCTGGAACTTGACGTAGCCGTTGGACTGGTAGCCGACCATCTTCCAGGCGCCGTCGACGACCTTCCACAGCGGGTTGGTGCTGTAGGTCGAGATGTCCTTGGACTGGGCGGTGAGGAAGTTGAAGACCGCCTTGGCCCCGGAGGTGGTCTGGTCGTAGTTGCCGACCTTGCCGGTGGCCGAGGTCTTGTCCCAGGCCCGCGGCAGCGGGGTGATCTGGGACAGCTGGTCGTAGGTGAACCAGGTCGGGTTGTAGGACCGGTTCAGCGTGAGCACCATCGTCTTGGCGTTGACGATCTTGTAGCTCTTCAGGCTGTCGGGGAACTCGCCGGGGATGTACGCGGCGAAGCTGCCCTTGTTGACCCGCAGCAGGTTGATCCAGAACGCGACATCCCGGGTGGTGACGGGCTTGCCGTCGGACCAGGTGTAGTCGCCCAGGTGGATCGTGACCACGGAGTTGTTGTGGCTGTAGGTGGGCAGCTGGGCCAGGCTCATGGCCGGGTCGACGACCGGCTGGCCCTTGGCATTGCCGATCCAGTACAGCGACCGGAACGACAGCCGCTGGAACTGCTCGATGTTCGCCACGCTGTAGTAGGCCGCGGTGAGCATCGGGAAGATGTAGTTGGGGGTGGTGCCGGGCAGCAGGGCGAAGGTGGCGGTTCCGCCGGTCACGGCCTTGCCGCTGCCGCTGCCAGAGCCGGACCCGCCCGATGATCCGCAGGCCGACGCCAGCAGCGCCGCTCCGGCGGCGACGGCGACCGCGCCCAGCCGCAGACGATGTCTCATGCTGTTCTCCCTAGGTAGATGCCGCCGCTGGCGGCCTCCCGGCAGGCGTCGAGGACCAGGTCAAGGCCCGCGGCCTGCAGGGTCATGTGCATGGAGGGCTGCCGCTCCGGAGCAGTCACCTGCTCGGGCAGCAGCGGGACATGCAGGAACCCGACCATGCACTCCAGCCCGAGCTCGCTGGCCGCCTGGGCAGCGGCATAGAACGAGTAGTTGCACAGGTAGCTGCCTGCGGTCTGGGACAGGTAGCCGGGGATCCCCGCGCCCTGCCAGGACGTGAGGATCTCGTGCACGGGCAGGGTGGTCAGGTGCGCCGCCGGCCCGTCCGCGCTGACGGGCACCCGCGTGACGGCGACTCCGTCGTCGTCGGCCGCATCCTGCGGCCAGTCGGCCAGGTTGACCGCGACAGCCTCGATGGCCAGCGCCGTCCGCCCGGCGGCCAGGCCGACGCCCAGCCACACCTGCGGCCGGTGCTCGGCCATCAGCCGGGGGACCTCGGCAGCCGCCCGGCTGACCGACACCGGCAGCACCTCGGTGGTGATGTCTGGCTTGGCGCGCTCGGCCAGCGAGCGCACCAGCAGCTCGGACGGATTGGCCGGCAAGCCGCCGAACGGCCCGAACCCCTGCACGACAGCAAACATGCGACATACCTCGCATCTCTCGGTGCCGCCGACCGTACATCTTGTTCAACAATCCTTCAATACTTAGGTTGAAAGATTCCTCGATTTAACATTGACTGTCCGGCAGTCGGAGGGAGCTCCATGCCTGCAGGGATCACCGGGGAGATGGCCAGCGCACTGGCCAGGGACCGGTCGGGACTCGTGCACGCCAGCACGGCCGACCGGGTCACCGAGCTGCTGCGCACGCACATCATGGAAGGCCTGTTCCCGCCGGGTACCCGGCTGTCGGAAGAGGTCATCGGGCAGGCGCTCGGGGTGTCGCGCAACACGCTGCGCGAGGCCTTCCGGCTGCTGTGCCATGAGCGGCTGGCCGTGCACCAGATGAACCGCGGCATCTTCGTGCCGGTGCTGTCCCGGGCGGACGTCACCGACATCTACGCGCTGCGGCGGCTGGTCGAGGGCGGCGCGGCCCGGCTGGCCGGGTCGGCGGCGATGACCGCGCGGCTGGCGGTCCGGGCCGGCGTGGACGCGGCCGAGACCGCGGCGGCGGCCGGCCGGTGGTTCGAGGTCCGCACCGCCGACCTGCACTTCCACCAGGCGATCGCGGCCCTGGCGGGTAGCCCGCGGGTGGATGAGCTGATGCGCCGCGCGCTGGCCGAGCTGCGGCTGATCTTCCACGCGATGGCTGACCCGGAGCAGTTCCACGCGCCGTACCTGGGGCGCAACCGCGCCATCGCGGAGTCCATCATGCTCGGCGACGGCGAGAGCGCCGAGAAGGATCTGCTGGCCTACCTGTCCGACGCCGAGCGCCAGCTGCTGGCCGTTTACCACGTCCCGGCACCGGACGCGGCGAAGTGAGATTCCGGCCGGCCGGGCCGGCGGCGGTGCTGGTCGAGGTGGACAGCCTGGCGCAGGTCCGGGCGCTGTACGCGCGCATCGAGGCCGAGCGGGCCGCCGGGTGGGCGGCCGGGCTGGCTGACGTGGTGCCCGCCGCCCGCACCATCCTGCTGGACGGCGTCGCGGACCGCGCCGCGCTGCAGCGGGACCTGCAGTCGTGGGAGGTCGAGCCGGACCCGCCGGCCTCCGGAGCGGTGACCGAGATCGCCTGCCGTTACGACGGGCCGGACCTGGCGGCGGTGGCCGCCCAGTGGGGCGTGCCGCCCGGCGACGTCGCCGCGGTGCACGGCGCGCTGGAGCACGAGGTGGCGTTCTGCGGGTTCTCGCCCGGCTTCCCCTACATCGCCGGCCTGGGCGGCGGGCGCGAGGTGGCACGCCGGGACAGCCCGCGCCCGGCGGTGCCGCCCGGCAGCGTCGGAGTCGGCGGCGAGTACACCGGCATCTACCCGCGGGCCTCGCCCGGCGGCTGGCAGATCATCGGCCACACTGATGCGGTGATGTGGGATCCGGCCCGCGAGCCGGCCGCGCTGCTTCAGCCGGGAGACCGGGTCCGATTCATCGACGTGGGGCCATGACCGCCGGCGGCGAGCGCGCGATCCGGGTCCGCCGGCCCGGGGCGCTGACCACGATCCAGGACTGCGGCCGGCCCGGCTATGCCCACCTGGGCGTGCCGCGCTCGGGCGCGCTGGACGCGCCCGCGCATCACCGGGCCAACCGGCTGGCGGGCAACCCGCCGGGGGCGGCGGTCCTGGAGACCACGCTGACCGGGGCAGCCGTCACCGCGGAGTGCGACGTGACGGCCGCCGTGACCGGCGCGGCGGCCACGGTGACGGTCGACGGCCAGCCGACTGCCCCGGACGCCGCGATCAGGCTGCGGGCCGGCCAGGTGCTGGACATCGGCCCGGCCCGGCCCGGCGTGCGCTGCTACGTGGCCTTCTCCGGCGGCCTGGCGGTGCCGCGGGTGCTGGGCAGCGCGTCTGCCGACCTGCTGTCCGGGCTGGGCCCGGCCCGGCTGGCGGCCGGCGACGTGCTGCCGCTGGGCCCGGCCGGCGATCACGGCCCGGCTGCGGGCCAGGCAGCTCCGGGCGAGACAGCGCCTGGCCCGGCCGGCGCTGCCCGGGCCGGCACTGCCCTGGCCGGCTGCCGCCTCGGCGAGCTGGCCGCCGCGACGCCCGGCGAGGCCGGGACCGGCACGGGCCAGCACGAGCCGGCCGCGCTGCTCATCCACCCCGGGCCGCGGCTCGACTGGCTGGCGGAGCCCGGCCTCGCGGCGCTGGCCGGCAGCCGGTGGACGGTGTCCCCGCACAGCAACCGGGTGGCGCTGCGGCTAGCCGGGGAGCCGGTGCGCCGCCGCCGCGGCGAGCTGGCCAGCGAGGGACTGGTCACCGGCGGGATCCAGGTGCCGCCCGACGGCCAGCTGGTGCTGTTCCTGGCCGATCACCCCACGACGGGCGGCTACCCGGTAGTCGCGGTGCTGGACCCGGCATCGCTGCCGGCCTGCGCCCAGGCACGCCCCGGCACGATCGTCAGCTTCCGGCTTGCCTAGCACCCGGCGCCGCGGGCGCCCTGGCAGCTCACGCGCAGGTGCTGGCGCCGCCGGTCACGCGGATCCGGCGCTCTGCGGCGGCGCCCGCGGCTGGCGCGCGGACGGCCGTAGCGTGCGGCCCGGGCGGCCGCCGGAAACCGGGGCCCGCCCGGCGAATGTCACGAATCAGTGTCGAATCGGAAACCGCTTCTGATCTCGTGTTACATCGTCTTGACTCTAATCTGATATGTGACATATTACTCCTTGCCCGGGTCGGCCGGGACGTGGCGAAATACGGGGAGGGTGCATGCTTCGTCCTCACTGGAGGGCTGCCAGCGCGGTGCTGGCGGCGACCGCTTTCCTGGCGGCCGCCTGCACGGGCACCGTCAGCACCGGCGGTTCCGGATCGGGCGGCGGCTCGTCGTCCGGCAGTCAGCCGCATCGCGGCGGGACGCTGACGATGCTCGGCCAGAGTGACATCTTCAACCTGGACACCGTCAGCGCGTACTACACCGTGAGCAGCATGCTCGAGCGGATGTTCACGCGGCAGCTGTTCAGCTATGGCGACCCCACGGGCTCGGCGACCCCGCCGCCGGTGGTGCCCGACATCGCCACCACGGTCCCCACCGAGGCGAACGGCGGGATCACCGACGGCGGCAAGACGCTCACCATCCACCTGCGCCAGGGCGTGAAGTGGGACACCACTCCGGCCCGGCAGGTGACGGCGGCCGACTTCGTCCGCGAGTTCAAGATGCTGTGCAACCCGTCCTCGCCGGTCGGCGCGCCCGGCTACTTCACCGGCACCATCGTCGGGATGGCGTCCTACTGCACCGGCTTCGCCAAGGCGCCGGCCACCGTCGCGGGGATCTCGTCCTACGTGAACTCGCACAATCTGCCCGGCGTGGTCGCGACGAATCCCTCGACGCTGACCTTCCACCTGCTCAGCTCGACGCCGGACTTCCTGTACATCCTGACCATGGGGTTCTGCTCGGCGCGCCCGGCGGAGTACATGAAGTACGTCCCCGACAGTGCCCAGTTCCGCCAGCACACGATTTCCGACGGCCCGTACCAGATCACCTCGTACGTGGCGGGCAAGTCGTTCACGCTGGCGCGCAACCCGGCCTGGTCGGCGGCGTCCGACCCGCTCCGGCACGCCTACGTGAACAAGATCGACGTCACCGAGGGCCTGACCCAGGACAACGTCCAGCAGCAGCTGGTCGCGGGAACCGGGGACATGGAGTGGGACGTCGCCCCGCCGGCGCAGGACCTGCCCGGGCTGGTGTCCAGCAAGAGCCCCAACCTGGTGATCGGGCCGACGGCCAGCGGCGCGGCGTCGATCTCCCTGGGTACCTACCTCACGCTGAACCAGTACGCCGGCCCGATGAAGAACAAGCTGGTCCGCGAGGCGGTGGCCTATGCCGTCAACAAGAACGCCATCGTGCAGATCCTCGGCGGCAAGGCGATCGGCTCGACGACCGCGCAGCTGATCCTGCCCGGCAACGTGGGCTACATGCCGAACTTCAACCCGTTCCCCGACAACAACGGGGCGGGCAACCCGGCCAAGGCCAAGCAGCTGCTGGCCCAGGCGCACCAGAGCGGTGTCACGGTGAAGCTGCTGTACTCCACCACCGACCCGATGCCGCGGGTGGCGCAGTCGCTGCAGTCCAGCCTGGACGCGGCCGGCTTCAAGGTGAAGCTGGTGTCGGCCACCCAGTCGGACTTCTACGGCAAGTACCTGGAGAACCCGACGACGGCCAAGCGGGACGTGTGGGACCTCGCGCCGCCGGGCTGGATCCCGGACTGGTTCGGCAACAACGGCCGGTCGACGGTCGTGCCGCTGCTGACTCAGCCGGGTCCGGGCTCGAATGACTTCGGCGGGTACACCAGCAGCACTGTCCAGAAGTTCATCGACAACGCCCTGGCGGCCCCGAACGCCGCGGCGGCGAACACCGCCTGGCAGCAGGCCGACGCGGCAGCCATGAAGGACGCGGCCCTGGTCCCGGTCAACGTCCAGAAGTGGCCGATCTTCCACTCCTCGGCGGTGCACGGCTGCAACTTCTTCTGGTTCGGCCTGAACTGTGACCCGACGAACGTGTGGCTGAGCAAGTGACCGAGACGGTCACCCGGCCGGCGGAGCCCGAGGGCTCCGCCGGCCCTGCCGACGGCATCCCTGACCACCTCCGGCCGGGCGAGTTCAGCGACCCCTACTCCGAGCGCCTCACCGAGTTCATGAAGTCGGGCTGGGGCGTGCAGGAGGAGATCCCGCTGCCGCCCGCCCCGGCCGCGCAGCGGCTGGCCGCCCGGCGCGACCAGCTGCGCGCCCGGCTCCCCGGCGGGCTCCCGGCCGTCGTGCCGGCGGGCCTGGCCGCCCGCCGCAACGATGACCAGTCCTACCCGTTCCGGGCGGGCAGCGACTACGTGTGGCTGACCGGCGACCAGACCCCCGGCGGCGTGCTGCTGGTCGACCCGGGCTCGGCGGCCGGCGACGTGCTGTTCCTGGTCCCGCCGTCCGGCCGCGAGGACGGCGAGTTCTACCGCGACTCGGCGGCCGGCGAGCTGTGGGTGGGCGGCCGGCCGTCGCTGGAGGCCCGCGCCGCGGCGCTGGGCATCACCTGCCGTCCGCTGGCCGGGCTGCCTGCCGCGCTGGCCGCGCTCGGCCGGTCGGTGGTCACCCGCGGCTTCGACGCCGGCGTCGAGCAGGAGCTGGCCGCGGCGGGCCCGGAGCAGGACGCCGAGCTGACGGCGATCCTGAACGAGCTGCGGCTGGTCAAGGACGAGTGGGAGGTCGCCCAGCTGCGTGCCGCGGTGGACGCCAGCATGGCCGGCTTCTGCGACGTGGCCGCGCTGCTGCGCGGCCCCGGCGGCCTGGCCGGGCTCACCGAGCGGCACGTCGAGGCAGCGTTCGGCAGCCGGGCCCGGCTGCTCGGGAACGGCTGCGGCTACCACATCATCGCCGGGGCGGGCCCGCACGCCACGACCCTGCACTGGAACCGCAACGACGGCCCGCTGCGCGACGGAGACCTGCTGCTGCTGGACGCCGGCGCGGAGACACATTCGCTGTACACCGCCGACGTGACCCGGACAATCCCGCTGAGCGGGCGGTTCACCAGCCTGCAGCGCCAGGTGTATGAGATCGTCCTGGCCGCCCAGGAGGCGGGGCTGGCCGAGCTGCGGCCCGGCGCCGACTTCAGGGCCTTCTACCCGGCCTGCGCGCGGGTGCTGGCCGAGGGCCTGGAGGCGCTCGGCGTGCTGCCGGTCAGCGCCGCGGAGTCGCTGCAGCCCGACTGCGGGCTGCACCGGCGCTGGACGCTGCACTCACCGGGCCACATGCTCGGCCTGGACGTGCACGACTGCTCGAAGGCCCGCGCGTCCCGGTACCTGGGCGGGCCGCTGGCCGCCGGCCAGGTGCTGACCGTCGAGCCGGGGCTGTACTTCCAGGCCAGCGACGAGCTGATCCCGGCCGGGCTGCGCGGGCTCGGCATCCGCATCGAGGACGACGTGCTCATCACCGCCGACGGCTGCGAGCTGCTGTCGGGCGCGCTGCCGCGTGACCCGGAGGCAATCGAGGCCTGGTGCGCGGCGGCCGGAAGGATGGGCTAGCGGTGGCGGGAGCCGCCGCCGCGCCCGGCACCGCCGATGTGCTGCTGGACGTGCAGGACCTGCACGTCCGCTTCGACACCGCCGACGGCATCGTGCACGCTGTGCGCGGCGCCAGCTTCCAGGTGCCGCGCGGCCAGACCCTGGGCATCGTGGGGGAGTCCGGGTCGGGCAAGAGCGTGTCCGCGCAGGCCCTGATCGGCCTGGTGCCCGGCGCGGACGTCACCGGGCAGGCCTGGTTCGAGGGCCGGGACCTGCTGGCCATGACCGGCCAGCAGCTGCGCGACATCCGCGGCAAGCGGATCAGCATGGTCTTCCAGGACCCGCTGACCAGCCTGCACCCGCTGCACAAGCTGGGCTGGCAGCTGACCGAGGCGATGCGCGCGCACGGCAGCGTCAGCCGCCAGGCCGCCACCCGCCGGGCCATCGACCTGCTCGGCCTGGTCGGCATCCCGCGGCCGGCCGAGCGGATCGATGACTACCCGCACCAGTTCTCCGGCGGCATGCGGCAGCGGGTGATGATCGCGATGGCGCTGGCCCTGGAGCCCGCGCTGATCATCGCCGACGAGCCGACCACCGCCCTGGACGCGACGGTCCAGGCTCAGGTGCTCGAGCTGCTGGTCCGGCTGCAGGGCGAGCTGGGCATGTCGCTGGTGCTGATCACCCACGACCTGGGCGTGGTCGCCGACCTGGCCGACGAGGTCATGGTCATATACAGCGGCCAGCCGGTCGAGCAGGCCGACCGCCGCACCGCCTACTACCACGCCCACCACCCCTACACCCGCGGCCTGCTGGAGTCGATCCCGGTGGCCGGCGACACCGGGCGGCTGCGGCCCATCCCGGGGCAGCCGCCCAGCATGCTGCAGACCCTGCCGGGCTGCTCGTTCCAGCCGCGCTGCCGGTTCGCGCTGGACCGCTGCGCCACCGACGCGCCGCCGCTGCGCCCCATCGGCGACATCCCCGGCCACCGGTCGGCCTGCTGGCTGCCCGACTCGGTGGCCGGCCAGGTCGCCCGCCGCGTCCCGGTGGCCGCGGCCCCCGCCGGGCCGTCTGCGGCGCCCGCCCCGGACGGGGCGCCGCTGCTGGAGCTGACCGGCATCGTCAAGCACTTCCCGGTGCGCAGCTCGTCGCTGCTGTCGCGCGAGCGCCGGGTCGTGCACGCGGTGGACGGCGTCAGCCTGCAGATCGGTGACGGCGAGACGCTCGGGCTGGTCGGCGAGACCGGCTGCGGCAAGTCCACCCTGGCCCGCACCATCGCCCGGCTGCAGCCGGCTACCGAGGGGCGGGTCCGCTTCGCCGGCCGGGATATCACCGAGCTGCGCGCCGCCGACCTCAAGGCCGTGCGCCGCGAGGTCCAGATGGTCTTCCAGGACCCGTACGGCTCGCTGAACCCGCGCCGCCGGGTCGGCGCCATCGTCGGCGAGCCGCTGGCGGTGCACGGCCTGGCCGGCGGCGCCGCCCGGCGCGAGCGGGTCCAGGAGCTGATGTCCCTGGTCGGCCTCAACCCCGAGCACTACAACCGGTACCCGGCCGAGTTCTCCGGCGGGCAGCGGCAGCGGGTCGGCATCGCCCGGGCGCTGGCGGTGAACCCGAAGCTGCTGATCTGCGACGAGCCGGTCTCGGCCCTGGACGTGTCGGTGCAGGCGCAGGTCATCAACCTGCTCAGGGACCTGCAGGCGCAGCTGGACCTGACCTGCATCTTCATCTCCCATGACCTGGGCGTCGTCGAGCACGTCAGCGACCGCGTCGCGGTGATGTACCTGGGCAAGATCGTCGAGCTGGCGCCGGCCGGCACGCTGTACCGCGAGCCGCGCCACCCGTACGCCGCGGCGCTGCTGTCGGCCGCCTCGGTCACCGACCCCGACCTGGCCCGCGAGCGCCGCCGGCTCACCATCGAGGGCGACATCCCCTCGCCGGTCGACCCGCCGGCCGGCTGCCGGTTCCACCCGCGCTGCCCGCGCGCCCGGGACGTGTGCCGGGCCGCCGAGCCGCCGCTGGTGCCCGCGCCCGGCGACGAGGCGCACCTGACCGCCTGCCATTTCCCCATCGAGACTCCCGCTGTCCCCGACGGCGCCCGGCCGCTGACGCTGGTCGCCGCCGACGGCGGGGCCGGGCCTGCCGCCGGGGGGGCCAGCGGTGTTCCCGGCACCGCAGCCGCCGCGGCGGCAGGCACCGGGCAGCCAGCAGCAGGACCGGACGCTGCGGCTGATGCTGGCACCGGCAGCCCGGCCGGGCCCGGCGAGACCGCTGCGGCCGCATCAGGCCCGGCCGCTCCCGGCAGCGGCGGGATCGAGGGCCGCAGCCAGTGGCGGCTGGCCTGGGACCGGCTGCGGCACGACCGGATGGCGGTGGCCTCGGCCGCGTTCATCACGCTGCTCATCCTGCTGGCCATCTTCGCCCCGGTGGTCGCGCACCTGGTCGGGCACGGCGTGAACCAGCAGAACGACACCGCCGGGCTGACCGCCGCGGGGCTGCCCCGGCCGCCCAGCTCGGCCTACTGGTTCGGCACCGACGACCTGGGCCGTGACGTGTTCGTGCGGACCCTCTACGGAGCCCGGATCTCACTGGTCGTCGGGGTGTTCTCCAGCGTCAGCGCGGTCATCATCGGCACCACCATCGGCCTGCTGGCCGGCTTCCTCGGCGGGCTGGCCGACTCGGTGCTGTCCCGGCTGATGGACCTGGTCCTGTCGTTCCCGTTCCTGCTGGCCGCCATCGCGCTGGTCTCGGTGGTGGGCCCCAGCCTGACGGTCATCATCGTGGTCATCGCGCTGTTCTCCTGGGCCGCGGTCGGCCGCATCGTGCGCGGCCTGGCCATGTCCATCAAGGAGAAGGAGTACACCGAGGCGGCCCGGGCCGGCGGCGCGGGGAACCTGCGGATCATGTTCGTGGAGGTGCTGCCGAACCTGTCCGCGCCGCTGATCGTGTACACCACGCTGCTGATCCCCTCGGCCATCGCCTTCGAGGCGGTGATGTCCTTCCTCGGCCTGGGCGTCGTCCCGCCCACCCCGAGCTGGGGCGACATGCTGGCCGAGTCCATCGGCTACTACCAGGTCGCCTGGTGGTTCATCATCTTCCCCGGCCTGTTCCTGCTGGCCACCACGCTGGCGTTCAACCTGCTCGGCGACTCGCTGCGGGACGCCCTGGACCCGCGCGGCGAGCGGCTGATCTCCGCGCTGCGCAAGGGCCGCCGCCGGGCCGGCTGAGCCCGGCGGCGTGAGCCTGGCCGGCACCGAGGCAGGCCCCCGGTGATCCGGCTGCTGGCCCGGCGGCTCGCCTCGGGCATCGTCGTGCTGTGGATCATCAGCGTGGCCGTGTTCGCGCTGTTCTTCATCGCCCCGCACAACGTGGCGCGGGCCATCGCCGGCCGCCAGGCCACGCCGCTGACCGTGGCGCTGGTCGAAAAGCGGCTGGGCCTGAACCGGCCCATCCTCGACCAGTACGGCAGCTTCCTGTGGCACCTGCTGCACGGCAACCTTGGCTACTCCTACTACAACTCCGAGCCGGTCACCACTCTCATCAGCAGCCGCATCGGGGTCACCATCTCGCTGACCCTGGGCGGCGCGGTGCTGTGGCTGGCGCTCGGGATCAGCAGCGGCGTGCTGGCCGCCACTCACCCGCGGTCGCTGATCGACAAGGGCGCCACGTTCTTCGCGGTGTTCTTCTACGCGATGCCGACCTTCCTGCTCGCGCTGATCCTGCTGTACTTCCTGTTCTTCCAGCTGCACCTGGCCGGGCTGCCGATCTTCCCCGGCAGCGGCTACGTGTCGATCTTCACCAGCCCGGCGGCCTGGGCACAGCACCTGATCCTGCCGTGGATCGCCGTCGCCCTGACGACCGCCGCCACCTATACCCGGCTGACGAGGGCCGGGATGCTGGAGGTCCTGGGCGAGGACTACATCCGCACCGCGCGGGCCAAGGGCGTCAGCGAGCGGCGGGTCACCTACCGGCACGCGCTGCGCGCCGCGCTGACCTCGGTGGTGACCCAGCTCGGCATCGACGTCGGCGTGCTGCTCGGCGGCGCGGTGGTCACCGAGAACATCTTCGGCCTGCCGGGCCTGGGCCAGCTGGCCGTCCAGTCGGTGACCCAGCAGGACCTGCCGGTGATCATCGGGATCGTGATGCTGGCCGCCGCCTTCGTGGTGGTGTGCAACTTCGCGGTCGACATGTTCTACGCCGTGCTCGACCCGCGGGTCCGGGCGCACTAGCCCGGGCCGTTACGTTTTTGCCGCTGCCTGTCGTACTGAGCCGAGGAGTGCCGCCGGTGCTGCCCCATCCTGACCGCCCCGAGCGCATCGCCGTGGCCGCCGCCGGCGATGCGGCCGCCTTCGTGATCGCCCCCGGCCCGGACGGGCCGGGGGCGGCGACCGGGCTGTGGCACGGGCCGCTCAGCGGCGCGCCGGCCAGGCTCGACGGCATCGTCCCGGACACCAACCTGGCCTTCGCCCCGGCGGGCAGCCGGCTCGCGCTGGCGGTGCAGCAGGAGGCGGGCAGCACGGTGATCGTGGCCGACCCCGCCGCCGACCCGGCGGACTGGCCGCGCTACCCGATCCCGGCGTTCGCCGAGCGGGTCGCCTGGACCGAGGCCGGGCTGCTCGTGCTGGCCGCCGACCCGGGGGCCGACGCCGCCTCGCTCACCTCGGGCAAGCCGCTGCCGGGCGGCGAGGAGGATCCCCTCGTCCGGCCGCCGGACGGCGGCGCGGGAGGGACAAAGGGGACGACCCCCCTGGATGGCAGAGCATCCGGCGGTGCCGGGTTCCGGCGGCTGTGGCGGGTCGACCCGGCGACCGGCGACGCCCGCCCGGCCAGCCCGGCCAACCTGGCGATCTGGGAGTTCGCGCCGGTGCCCGGCGGCGGCGTGATCGTGGTCGCCAGCGATGACCCGACCGAGGCCGGCTGGTACCACCCCCGGCTGGAGCAGCTGGACGCGGCGGGCGCCCGGCAGCGGGTGCTGCTGGAGTCGGCCTGGCAACTGTCCTGCCCGGCGGTCAGCCCGGACGGCCAGGTAGCGGCCTGCATTGAGGGCTGGGCCAGCGACCGGGGCCTGCTGGCCGGCGAGGTGCGGCTGCTGCGGCTGGATCACCCCGGCGGTGCGCCGGCCCCGGTAGCCCAGGGGGGACGACCCCCCTATCCCCCCCGCGCCGCAAGGCGGCCCGAGACGCTGCCCGCTGACCTGGACGTGACGTGGCTGAGCTGGGCCGACGGCGGCCGCCTGTGGCTGGCCGGCTGGCATCACCTGGGCACCGCGTGGGGCTGGGCCGAGCCTGCGCCCGGCGGCGGCGCGCTGGCCCTGGCCAGTGCCCCGGCCCGGGCGCGGCTCACCGTGCAGGCCGAGGCGGCCAGCTGCCTGAACTCCCGCTGGCATCCCGAGGTCGTGCCGCTGGCGGACGGCTCGGCACTGACGATGCGGTCCACCCCGGCGGCCCCGCCGCAGGTGGTGCGGCTGCGCCGGGGCAGCGAGCCGGCCGCGTGGACGGCGCTCAGCGCGGGGCTGGCCCAGTCCCGGCGGCTGCGGGTCCGCGAGCTGCGCTGGGCCGGCCCGGACGGGACGCAGGTCGAGGGGCTGCTGGCCGAGCCGGACGACGGCGGCGCCGGGCCGCGGCCGCTGGTCGTGGACATCCACGGCGGCCCGAGCCTGGCCTTCCACCACAGCTGGGACCTGCCCTGGGCCGACCTGCTGGCCGGCGCGGGCTACGCGGTGCTGATGCCCAACCCGCGCGGCGGCGCCGGCCGCGGCCAGGCGTTCGGCCGGGCCAACCTCGGCGACCCGGCCGGCGCCGAGTTCGCCGACATCGAGGCTGGCGTCGCGCACTGCGCGGCCCTGGGGCTGGCCGACCCCGGCCGGGTGGCCGCGATCGGCGCCAGCTACGGCGGGTACCTCACCGCGTGGGCGATCGCGCTGGGCGGCCAGTTCCGCTGCGGGATCGTCATCGCCGGCATGAGCGACCTGGTCAGTGTCCGGGGCACCGCGAACAATGCCCCGTTCTATGACTACCTGCTGCAGGGCCGGCCAGCCGACCAGCCCGCGCTGTACCTGGACCGCTCCCCGGTGACCCGGCTCAGTGCCGCCTCCTCGCCAGCGCTTATCCTGCACGGACGCGAGGATCGGTGCGTACCCGTCAGCCAGGCGGAGGAGCTGTACGCCGGGCTGCGCGAGTTCGGCATCCCCGCTGAGTTCGTCTGCTACCCGCGGGAGGGCCACCAGGCCACCGAGCCCGCGCACGTCGCCGACCAGCGGGCCCGGATCCTGCGCTGGCTGGCGACCTACCTGGAGGCGGATTCGTGAAGCTCGGGATTCACCTGCCCAATTTCGCGTCCCTGGCCAGCCCGGCCGACATCGCGGACCTGGCCGCGCGGGCCGAGGCGGCGGGCTGGGACGGCTTTTTCATCTGGGATCACGTGGCCCGGCCCGAGGGCACGTTCCCGATGGCCGAGCCGTGGATCGCGCTCACCGCGATCGCGATGGCCACGCAGCGGCTGCGGATCGGCCCGCTGGTGACTCCGCTGGCCCGGCGCCGGCCCTGGAACGTGGCCCGCCAGGTCGCCACGCTGGACCAGCTGACCGGCGGCCGGGTCACCCTCGGCGTGGGCCTGGGCGTCAGCCGCGGGCCGGAGTTCACGCAGTTCGGCGAGGAGCGCGACCCGCGGGTGCGCGGCGACATGCTGGACGAGGGCCTGCAGATCCTGCGCGCCGCCTGGCAGGGCACGCCGGTCCGGCACGCGGGCACGCACTACCAGGTGGATGACGTGACGTTCCTGCCCGCGCCGGTGCAGTCCCCGCTGCCGGTCTGGGGCGCGACCGAGCGGCTGGACGGGCGCCCGGTGCGCCGCGCCGCGGGCCTGGACGGGGTGTTCCCGATCCGGCTGCAGCCGGCCGACCTGCCCGCGCTGCTGGCCAGCGTGGCGCGGCACCGGCCCGCCGGGATCGACGGCTACGACGTGGTCATCGCTGATGACGGCGACCCGCGGCCGTGGCAGGACGCCGGCGCTACCTGGTGGCTGCGCGAGCTGCCCTGGCGCGAGCCGCTCAGCGTGTCGGCCGCCATGATCGAGGCGGGACCGCCGGCCAGATGAGCCAGGCCCGCTCCCGCGACAGTTTTGACGCCGTCGTCATCGGCGCCGGCATCGTCGGCGCGGCGTGCGCCTATTACCTGGCCCGCGCCGGGCTGCGCGTCGCGGTGGCCGAGCGCGGCACAGTGGCGTCGGGGACGACGGGCGCGGGCGAGGGCAACATCCTGATCTCCGACAAGGAGCCCGGCCCCGAGCTGGAGCTGGCCCGGCTGTCCCAGCGGCTGTGGCGCGAGCTCGGCGCGGAGCTCGGGCCGGAGGCCGAGCTGGATCCCAAGGGCGGCCTGGTCGTCGCGGCCGGGCCCGCCGAGCACGCCGGGCTGCGGGAGTTCGCCGCCGCCCAGGCCGCGGCGGGCGTGCGGGCCGAGGCCGTGCCGGCCGCCGGGCTGGCGGACCTGGAGCCGCACCTGGCGCCGGGGCTGGCCGGCGGGGTCTACTACCCCGAGGACATGCAGGTGCAGCCGATGATGGCCGCCGCCCGGCTGCTGCGCCGGGCCCGCGACCTGGGCGCGGAGCTGCGGTTCCGGCACGAGGTGACCGGGCTGGAGACCGCGGCGGGCCGGGTCGCCGGCGTGCGCACCCCGGCCGGCCTGCTCAGCACCGGGCTGGTCGTCAACGCGGCCGGCACCTGGGCCGGGGAGGTCGCGGAGCGGGCCGGGCTGTCGCTGCCGGTGCTGCCGCGGCGCGGGTTCATCGTGGTCACCGAGGCGCTGCCGGTGATGATCCGGCACAAGGTCTACACCGCCGACTACGTGGCCAACGTGGCCAGCGGCTCGGCCGGCCTGGAGGTCTCGACGGTGATCGAGGGCACCGCCAGCGGCACGGTGCTGATCGGCGCCAGCCGGGAGCGGGTCGGCTTCGACCGGTCCTCGTCGCTGCGCGTCGTCGGGCTGCTGGCTGCCCGCGCGGCCCGGCTGTTCCCGGTGCTGGCCCGGGCCCGGGCGATCCGGTTCTACCGCGGCTTCCGGCCGTACTGCCCCGACCACCTGCCGGTGATCGGGGCTGACGAGCGGCTGGCCGGGCTGCTGCACGCCTGCGGCCACGAGGGGGCCGGCGTCGGGCTGGCCCCGGCCACCGGGCAGCTGATCGCCGAGCTGGCGGCCGGCCGACCGCCGTCGCTGCCGGTGGCGCCGTTCAGCCCCGGCCGGTTCGGGGAGCCCGCCCGTGACTGACCAGGATTTCCCGGGCCTGCCTGCGCCGGGCCAGGCTGCGCGCGGGGGCGAGCTGGCCGGCATCACTGTAGACGGGGCCAGCTGGTCGGTGCCGGCGGGCATCACCATCGCCGCCGCGTTCACCGCGCGCGGCCAGGCCGGGTGGCGGCGCACCCGGCTGCGCGGCGAGCCGCGCGGGGTGTCGTGCGGGATCGGCGTGTGCTTCGACTGCCTGGTGACGGTGAACGGGACGCCCGGCGTCCGTGCCTGCCTGGCCGAGGCCCGGCCGGGTGATGTCATCACCACCGAGACCGGGTCCGGCTTCACCAGCGGCCCGCCCGGCCTGCCTGGCTGGCAGCCGGAACCTGCGCCGGAGCCTGCTCCCGGCCCGCCCGGTCCCGGCGATGCGGTCCTGGCGCAGTGCGATGTCGCCGTGGTCGGGGCCGGGCCGGCCGGGCTGACCGCGGCGGTGGCGGCCGCGGACGCCGGGTGTGCCGTGCAGCTCCTGGACCTGGGGGAGCGGCCCGGCGGCCAGTACTGGCGCTGGGGCCCGGCCACCGCCGACGGGCGCTTCCACCACGGCTGGCCGGCCTTCACCGCGCTGCGTGACCGGCTCGCCGCCCACCAGGCCAGCGGCCGGATCGCCTGCCGGCCCGGCCACGCCGTCTTCCAGGTCGAGCCGCCGCGCGCCAGCGGGGCGCCGTTCCGGGTGCATGCCGTGGCGGGCGACCGCCAGCGTGACTACGCCGGCGTGCAGGCCCGGGCCGTCGTGGTCGCGACCGGCGCCTACGACCTGCAACTGCCGGTGCCCGGCTGGACCCTGCCGGGCGTGATGGCCGCCGGAGCCGCGCAGTCCCTGCTCAAGAGCAGCGCGGTGACCGCCGGCCGCCAGGTCGTGGTCGCCGGCGCCGGCCCGTTCCTGCTGCCGGTCGCGGCCGGG
>DASUBV010000179.1:0-19996 GCA_035763085.1 Streptosporangiaceae bacterium
GGCTGGCAGCGGTGGCGCGAGCTCGACGAGCACGGCCCGCTGGGGCTGATCCGGAACGCCCTGGCGTACGCCGCCGAGGCTGGCTGCATCGAGCCGCGCCACGTGGACACCTTCGCGCACATATTCCTGGCCGCCGCCAACGAGGTAGCCCTGATGATCGCCCGCTCAGACGACCCGGCCGCGACGCTCAGCGCGGAAGAGTGCGGCTTCGCCGCCTTCCTGGACCGCCTGCTGGACTATCCGGCCGCGCCCGCGGGCCAGGACTCAGCTACCGGTTCCGCGCTCCAGATGTAGTGATGCAGCGTGACCGGCTGGCCGTCCGGCGTCGTCCAGTCCGCCAGGTACGTGCTGGCCAGCCGGAATCCGGCTCGCTCGTAGAGCGCACGGGCGGGCCTGAGGTGATCGGTGACCTCCAGGACGAGATCGAGCCCGGCCGCGGCCGCCCAGTGCATCGCCTGCTGCAGCAGCGCCCCGGCCACCCCCCGGCGACGGGCGGCCGGGACGACAAAGAGCCGGCTCACCTCAGCGGCGGGCCTGCCCGCCGCGGTAGCGGGGACCGCCCGCACGATCACCTGACCCGCCACCGGCAGGTCGTCTGTCACGGCGATCCAGCCGCGCAGCATGCCGGACGGCGTCAGCCACCGGGCCGGGTCGGCGGGCCAGTTCGTGGGATACCCGCTGCCCTCGTGGACCGTCGCCAGCGCATCGATGCACTGGCTGACGTCGGCGGCTTGGCGGTCACGGACGCGGATCAGTTCATCGGGCACGTGGTGGCCGTACTCCTCACAGTCGCTCGGGACGTTTCGTTTCTGATCTTGATCGTCGTAGATTCTCCCGGATTTCCGCGTAGGCGTCACACTGGCCGGACGGCTTCATGGGTCCGGGCTACCGTCAGTGGTCCCTACCCGGTGGTCCGGCCGGCGGCGAGGAGGTCGCTGAGGGTGGCGCGCATCTCCTCCAGCCGTCGCGCGCCTACCTGCCGCGCCCATTCCGCCTCGACGGAAACAGCGACCGACTCGATGTGCTCGTAGAGCTGCCGGCCACGGCTGGTCAGCCGGACCTGGCGGGTCCCGCCTGCCGGTCCGGGATAGCGCTCCAGATAGCCAGCTCGCTCCAGGTGACTGATCAGGTGATTGATCGCCTGCCGGCTCATGCCCGACCGTGCCGCCAGCGCCGACGGCCGCTGGCCGTCGGGGCCGGGATACTGCAGCACGGCGAGATGCTCCGCCCGGACGTCGTCGTAGCCCGCCGCGGCGAAAGCCGCGTTGATCCGGTCCCGCACCTCCTGCCAGAGCACGCGCATCATCGGCGCGATGGGCTGGCGCGGGGATAGCTCGGAGGGTGACAAAGTTGTAAAGTCCCTTTACGCTGAGATACCGTAAAGCGATTTTACGGCGGGAGCGTCCATGAACACAGCAGATACCAGGCCCACAGTGAACTCCGGTGCCCTGATCGTGACCGGCGGCGGCCGCGGCATCGGCGCCCAGATCGCCATTCGCGCAGCTCAGGCCGGCATGCCCGTCGCCCTGCTCTACCACTCGCGGCCGGCCAACGCCGCCCGGGTTGTCGATGAGATCGAGAACAGCGGGGGCCGCGCTGTCGCCATCTGCGCGGATGTCAGCAGCGAGACCGATGTGGCGCGGGCCTTCAGCACGGCAGAGGAAGCTCTCGGCCCGCTGGGCGCCCTGGTCAACAACGCCGTCCTGGCCGGTCCCCCGCGCAGGCTCGCCGAGCTCCCGGCCAGCGAACTCGAGGACGTGTTCCGCACGAACGTATTCGGCGCGTTCCTGTGCTGCCAGCAGGCGGCCCGGCGCATGTCGGCCAGCGCCGGCGGCAGCGGCGGCGCGATCGTCATGCTGTCCTCTGCCTATGCCGTCAGCACGGGCGCGCCCGGCAACTGGATTCACTTCGCCGCCAGCAAGGCATCCCTGGAGACGATGACCCGCGGCATGGCCAGGGAACTGGCCGCCGACGGCATCCGGGTCAACACCGTGCGCCCCGGCGTTATCGCAACCGAGTCACGCCACGGCCAGCCCCGGGAGCACCTGGACCGGGTTCTCGGCCAGATTCCGCTGGACCGGATGGGCTCTCCCGGGGAGGTCGCGGCGGCCGTGCTGTGGCTGCTATCTGAGGATGCCTCCTACGTCACCGGCGCGACCCTAGACGTGTCCGGCGGGATGTGACTGCGGGATATCCGGTTGCCGGCGACCGCGGTCAGCGGCCGGGAAGGCGGTCGCGCTGGGCGCGCGGGAGCGCGGTGACAACCAGCTCGTAGGAGTGCTCGATCATCTCCCGGAGCTCACCATCGGGGACCGAGCCGTCCAGGTCGACCGTGTTCCAGTGGCGCTTGTTCATGTGATAGCCCGGACGGACAGCGGCGTGGCGGGCGCGCAGCTCGAGGGCCAGCGGTGGTTCACACTTAAGGTTCACCGAGCCCGGGTTGCCCGCCAGGGCCACGAGGGCAAACATCCGGCCGCCGACCTTGAACACGGCAGCATCATCCCCGAACGGGTAGTCCTCCACCGCCGCGGGCAGGCTCGAGCAGAGGTCGAGTACGTCATCGCGGGTCATGGGCGTCGATCCCCTCGATCGATGTCGTCGTGCGCCGGGCCAGCGGGTCCGCGAACGCTGCGCGGTACCTGGACGGAGTGAACCCGTGCGCCGCCCGGAACCGGCGCGCCAGGTAGTTCGGATCGGCGATGCCGGCCTGCGCGCTGATCTGGCTGATCGTCAGGTCGCTGTCCAGCAGCAGCTGGGCCACCAGCTCCAGACGGTAGCGCTCCAGGTAGCGCAGCGGGCTGATGCCCAGGTCGCGGAGGAAGCACCGGCACAGGTACGGCGCGGACACGTGCACCCGCCGCGCGAGCTCGGGGAGGGTCCAGGGCAGGCCGGGACCGTCGTGGAATAGGTCGGTCGCGGCGATGACGGCCGGGTGCAGGAATCGCGGCCGCGGGTCCGGGCTGCGGGCCAGCAGGACCGGGACCAGGTGCGCGAGCACCGCCAGCAGGTTCCCGAGGCGCATCAGCCCGTCGCTGGCCGTCCGGTCCGGCGGGGCCGCCAGCGCCGCCAGATGCGGCTCGATGACCTCCGGATCGGCTGCGGCCGGCAGGCCGGCCGCGCCGCCGTCGGCATCAGCGATCTTCGCCGAGACCAGGGCGGCGACCAGCGGGTCCGACCGGAGCGCGGCCAGCTCCGCGGTCAGGGTCCGGGCGGCGATGTAGAGGTTCCACACCGTCAGGCCGTCCGGGTCGTCGTAGGCATGCCACTGACCGGGCCGGATGAGCACGACCTCGCCCCGGCCGATCCGCCGGGTCCCGGACCGGGTGCGGTGCGCCCCGGTGCCCGAGGCGACGACCACGAGCTCCATGAAGCCGTGGCCATGCGCGGGCAGCGCCGCGGTGACGGCAACGCGCTCGGCCGCGATCGCGACATCGGCCCCGGGTATCGCCTCGATCACGTCCATCTGCGATCCGTACCAGCGGCCGGGCGCGCGGTCAATATCGTCCTGGTTCAGGCGACTACGGTCCTAGCGCCGGCGGATGACAGCGAACCAGGGTGGATGCAGGTCATCCGCGGCACCAGGACAGGGGAACAGCATGCGAGCGCATCCCAGCGCGCAGGAGAAGGACTTCTACCGGGAGAACGGATTCCTGTCGGTACCGGAGTTCCTGACCGGGGCGGAACTGGCGGCGTGGCGCGAGGCCGTCGACGCGGCCATCGACGCCCGCGGCCAGCAGCGCTTCTCGTTCACCTCAGCCGAGGCGGCCGATATCGCGAGCCAGGCACCAGATAGCGAGGAGCAGAAGTACTACGACCAGGTCTTCACCCAGCGCGTGAATCTCTGGCAGACCCACGAGCCGATGAAGGACCTGCTGTTCCAGGCGGACCTCGGCCGGTTCGCCGGCGAGCTCGCCGGCGTCGGCGGCCTGCGGATCTGGCACGACCAGGCGCTGGTGAAGGAGGCCTACGCGAACCCGACCGCCTTTCACCTCGACGTGCCGTACTGGTCGTTCACCTCACCGGACGCGATCACGATCTGGATCGCCCTGGACGACACCTCCATAGAGAATGGCTGCCTGTACTACGTTCCGGCCAGCCACAAGGCGCAGAAGTTCGACAACGTCGGCATCGGCAGGGAACTCGGTGCCCTCTTTGAGGTGTATCCCGAATGGCGTGACGTGCCGGCGATCCCGTGCCCGGTGCCCGCGGGCGGCGCGGTCCTGCACAACGGCCTGACGTTCCACGGCGCCGGCGCCAACATGACCCCGGGCCGGCGGCGGGCGATGACCTGCGCCTACATGCCGGACGGCGCGGTCTTCAACGGCCAGGTGAACGTCCTGCCACCGGAGTACCTGGCGACACTCACGGTCGGCGACGTCCTCGACAACGAGCGGCAGAACCCGCTGGTGTACCGGCGCTAGTCCGCGCGGGCTGAGCCTGCGGGCAGGTCAGGCAGCCACCGCCGCTCCTTTTCAGGAGACGGGGGCGCGCTCGGTGCATGGCATGCGGACGGCCAGGCTCTCCCCCAGACGCCACGGTAGCGAGTCAGCCGCGCTGGCTTGCCCGGCCCGCCATCAGCCCGGTGCCGGGGTACCGTCAGCCCGGCGGCGGGGTAAGGGTGTAGCTGACGGCGATCTGATCCGGGGACCGGGTGGCGGTGATGGCCACGCTGTCGCCGGGCAGGACGGCATGGTCGTCGATGACCGGCTCGCCGGCCGCGGTGAAGCTGACCCGGTGGCTGAGCAGCGCGGGGCTTCCCGCGGGGCGGCCCAGGTCGCGGGCGTCGGCTGGGTCAAGGAGCACCGGGGTGATGGTCTCGCTGGCCCGGGCGACGGCCAGCCCGCGGGCGGCCAGCGCCTGGTAGAGGCCCGCGCCCTCGTCGTGCGCCGGGCCTTCGTGCTGCGCCGGGCCGCCGTGCCGGGCGGGACCAGCGGGACGGCCAGCGTGATCGGGCGCGGCGAGAAGGGCGCGGGGGTCGGCGCCGCCCGGCAGCGGGATCGGCAGCCAGGAGGTCTGCAGCACGACAGGCCGGCCGGCGACCAGGCGCAGGCGGCGGATGTGCAGTGCCTGCGCCGGGCCGCCGAGGCGGGCCGCGACCGGATCGGGCGGGACGGCGACCGCCGACTCCAGCAGCCGGGTGCTGACCTCGGCGCCGGGCCGGGCCAGGTCGGCCCCGAAGCCGCGCAGGTGGCCGAGGTCGTGGGCGTACTGCGGGGTGACGTAGGTGCCCAGGCCGGGCCGGGCCGCGACCAGGCCTTCGTCGGCCAGCAGCTGCAGGGCCTGGCGCAGCGTCATCATGCTGACGCTGAACTCATCGGCCAGCTCGCGCTGCGCTGGCAGCGGGCTGCCGGGGGGCCACTTGCCGCTGCCGATCCGGTCCCGCAGCTCGGTGTAGATCCGCAGGTACTTGGGCTGGCGCTCGACGGCGCTCCGGCGCGGTGGCCCGCTCATGGGCCGGTCACGAGCTGGCTCCGTCGATGGCATCACGGAGGGCGGCAACGGCGGCGCCGACCCCGGCCGGGGGCTGGCCGTCCAGCACCAGGCGCATCAGCGCGGAGCCCACGATGACGCCGTCGGCGTGGCGGACCGCGGCCGCCGCGCGGTCCGGGCCGTCAACACCGAACCCGATCAGCGCGGGGCGGGCGCTGATCGACCGCGCCCGGCTGGCGAGGGCGTAGCCGGAATCGACTCCGTTCAGGCGGGCCGGGCCGGTGGTGTTCATGACGCTCATCACGTAGAGGAAGCCGCGGGTGGCGTCGGCGATGGCCCGGACCTGCGGCTCGGGTGTCGTCGGCGTGACCATGAGCGTAGCGTCGAGCCCGGTCGCCTCGGCGGCGGCCCGGAGTCCGGCGGACTCGCCGACAGGCACGTCCGGGATGATGACGCCGCTGAAGCCGGCGTCGGCCAGCATGGCGCAGTAGCGAGTCAGGCCGGCCCGGTAGGCGTGGTTGGCGTAGGCCATGGCGACGAGCGGGACGCCAGGCGGCCCGGACCGGCGCAGCTCGGCGAGGATCGACTCGGTGGTGGCGCCGCCGGCGATGGTCCGGGCCGACGCTTCCTGGACAACCGGTCCGTCGAGCACGGGATCGGAGAATGGCAGGCCGATTTCGATCACGTCGGCGCCGGCGCCGGCCTGCGCCGTGACCAGGTCCGGCCAGTCCGGGCGGACTCCGCCGGTGACGTAGCCGACAAGGCTGGGACGGCCGGCCGCGCGGGCGGCGTCCAGGACGGTCTCAACGGCGGCCATGGGTCAGCTCCCGTAGCTGGGCGGCGTCCTTGTCGCCGCGGCCGGACAGGGTGATCAGGACGGTGCCGCCCGCGGGCAGCTCGCCGGACCGGGCAGCGCGCGCCGCCCAGGCCAGCGCGTGCGCAGACTCCAGCGCGGGCAGGATCCCCTCGGCCCGGGCGCACAGGCTGACGGCGGCGAGGGCCTCCGCGTCGTTCACGGTGTGATACTCGGCGCGCCCGATGGCAGCCAGGTGGGCATGCTCGGGCCCGACCCCGGGGTAGTCGAGGCCCGCCGAGATGGACTCGGCCTCGATGATCTGGCCGTGCTCATCCTGGAGGAACACCGACTGGAAGCCGTGCAGCACGCCAGGGGCGCCGTGGCTGATGCCGGCCCCGCCCGCTGCTTCCACGCCGACCAGTCGGGCCTGGGTGGCGGCGAACCCGGCGAAGGTGCCGGCGGCGTTGGAGCCACCGCCGATGCACGCGACGACGACATCGGGCGCCCCGGCAGGCAGCAGCGCGGCGCACTGCGCGCGGGCCTCGTCGCCGATGACCCGCTGGAACTCGCGGACCAGCCACGGGTACGGGTGCGGGCCGACGACCGAGCCGATGCAGTAGTGGGCGGTGCTGACGGCCGTCACCCAGTGCCGCAGGGCCTGAGAGGTGGCGTCCTTGAGGGTGCGCGATCCGGTGCTGACCGGCACGACGGCGGCACCGAGCAGTTCCATCCGGAAGACGTTGAGCTCCTGGCGGACCATGTCGCGCTCGCCCATGAACACGGTGCAGCCCAGGCCCAGCCGGGCGGCCATCGTGGCGGTGGCGACGCCGTGCTGGCCCGCGCCGGTCTCGGCGATCAGCTCGGTTTTGCCCATCCGCCGGGCCAGCAGGCCCTGGCCCACCACGTTGTTGATCTTGTGGCTGCCGGTGTGGGCGAGGTCCTCCCGCTTGAGCAGGACCCGTACGCCCAGGGCGGCCGACAGCCCGGGAGCCTCGGTGACCGGGGTCGGGCGGCCAGCGTAGTCGTGCAGCATGTCGCGGACCTCGGCCCGGAACGAGGCGTCGGACCAGGCCTGGCGGAACGCGTGCTCCAGTTCCTCACAGGCGGGGATCAGCGCCTCGGGGACGAACCGGCCGCCGAAATCGCCGAACCGGCCGCTGGAGCCCGGGTCGGCGGGCATGGGGCTGATGACGGCAGGCACCGGGCGGCTCGCGGGTGCGGACGGGGCCGATGCGGCGACCGCGAGGCTGGCGGTGGCGGTGGCGGGCAGAAGCTGATCATGATCAGGCATCTTTGGTGCTCCTCTGTGCTGGAGTTCTAGAACTCTAGCACGGTACTCCCTCTCGTCGCCGGCCCGGACCGGCGCGTGCCATCGTGGTCATATGGATGGCCAGCTTCGCTCCTGGGCGACCGAGCGTCCTGTCACCTCGCCGTTCGCGCTTCCGGCCGGGATACGCGGGCGGCTGGCCGGGTGGTTCATGCTGATCAGCAACAAGCAGAGCGACCTGCTCCCGGTCCTGGACGTGCGGCCCGGTGCTGAGGTGCTCGAGGTCGGCTACGGCCCGGGCGGCCTGATCCGGCTGCTCTCCGCGCGGACCGAGGCCAGGCTCATCCGGGGCGTGGACCCGTCACCGGAGATGGCGGAGCACGCGACACGGGTCAACCGGGCGGCGGTCCGCTCCGGCCGGGTCCAGCTCAGCGTGGGCAGCGCGGAGCACACCGGCCTGGCGGCCCGCAGCGTGGATTATGTGGTGGCCGTCAACAACGTCGCCATCTGGCCCGACCTCGACGCGGGCCTGCGCGAGCTGCACCGGGTCCTGCGGCCCGGCGGCAGCGTCGTCATCGCCTGGCACGGCGGGACATCGCCGTCGCGGATCACCCGCAGCCTGGAGCTCCCGGCGGACAAGATGGCCCGCATCCGGGCCGCCATCGCCAGCTTGTTCACGAACGTCACCGAGCTGCAGCTATCCAATCTTGACGTGTTCAAGGCCTGCTGCTGAGCGCACCGCGTGCTCGCCGGCCTCCGGCGGCACAGGCCGCAGGTGAGCTCGATCGCCGAGGCCACGCAGGTGTCACGCAGTGACCCGGGTCGCTACCCGGCGCGGGGCCGGCTCGCCTCGGTCGCCGGCGGCACCGGCCCGCAGAACCAGCCGTCTCGCAGGGCCGCGCCGCCGCCCTGGAGGACCGCGGCCTCGACATTGAAGTCCTGCTCGGTTCCGCCGCGCACGTCCGGGGCCCCGGACACCCCCGCGGGCGGTGAGCCTCAGCCAGGCGGGGCCGGCGCGGGCAGGGCTGGCCCGCCGCTCGCCAGGGTGTCGCGGAGCGCTCCACACCATCCTGCCGCCGGCGTACGGGCTGGCGACCCTGCTGCCGGCCCTGGCCGGGCTGGCGGCCGTGGTCTCGATGTGGCGCGCCGGCCGCGGCAGCGCGCGCCCCTAGGGCCGGTCAGGATTGCTGGTCAGGGCGGCCGATGTCGATGACGATCACGGCGGTGTCGTCGTCTCCGCCGCCGCGGCTGGCGAGGCCGGCGAGGTTCCGGGCGGCCTGGCCGGGATCGGCGACGGCGGACAGGACCGCGGCGAGCTGGGCCTGGTCAGCCTGGGCGGTCAGCCCGTCGGTGCACAGGAGCAGCCGGGCAGCGCCGGTCACGGCCGGCATGATGATGTCGGCGTCGATGACCGGCGCCAGGCCGAGTGCCCGGGTGAGCAGAGCGCGCCGGGGATGCGCGCGCCACTGCCGGGTGGTGAGCTGGTCAGCGTCGACCAGACCCTGGACCAGGCTGTGGTCGCGGGTGAGCTGCCGCAGTTCCCGGTCCTGGAAGAGGTAGGCGCGGGAGTCCCCGACGTGGGCAACCGCGAGCCGCAGGCGCGGGCTGGTGTCGAGAACGGCGACTGCGGTAATGGTGGTTGCCATGCCGCTGAGGGCCGGGTCGCTGTCGGCTCGCTGCCAGACGGCGCGGCCGGCCTCGCACGCCGCGGTCGCCAGCGCCTCGGCACTGGGCGGGGCGGTGAACGCGGCTTGGAGCGTGTCGAGTGCCAGGCGGCTGGCGATCTCGCCGCCGGGAGAGTCGCCCATGCCGTCGGCGACGGCGAACAACGGCGGGCTGACCAGCAGGGCGTCCTGGTTGACGGCCCGGCTACTGCCCTGGCGGGCGGCTGAGCCCGCGGCCATCGCCAGCACCGGCCTGCCTCCGCCGTGTCGTGCCGGGAGCGCATCCGCGGCGGGCAGGCTGAGCTGGTCGCGGGCCCGGGCGAGCGCCTGCCGGCGGCCCGCCAGCTCGACGTCGAGTTCTTCCGCCCAGCGCTGCAGCGTGTCCGGGTCCGGGTGCTGCAGGAACTCCGCGATCTCGCTGAGGGGGATCCCGGCCTTCCGCAGCAGCAGGATCAGCCGGGCTTGCTGAAGCTGGCCGGGCGCGTAGTAGCGGTACCCGGAGCAGCTGTCCACCGCCGCAGGGACGAGCAGGCCCGCCGCCGCGTAGGTGCGCAGCACTTTGGCGGACAGCCCCGAGCGGGCCGAGAACTCGCCGATGGCCATCAGCTCATCCACGAGACCACCCTGAAGCCTGACCTACGGGCAAAGTCAACCTCCGCCCCGCGCGTCACCCAGCCGCCGGGCACATTCATGAGCACTTGACTCTGCCCGCCGGTGAGACTCCACGGTGGCCCGGATACCGTCCGCCGACCCGGGAGATGACGTGACAGGGCATGCACGTACTCAATGATCGGATTGTCTTGCTCCGGGCCCTGCGGGCCGCCGGACCGCTCCTGATTTCGGGCCTGTGCCTCGTCCGCGTGATCGGCGCGAGCGTGCCAGCCAGCATCGCGATCACGATCGGCGCCATCGTGAGCAGGCTCGCCGCCCCGTCCAGCGGCGACCTGCTCACCATCCTCCTGGCCCCGCTCGCGGCGCTTGGCTGCGTCGTCTATGCCGGCCACCTGGCCGATGCCGCGGCCAGGCCACTGGAGTTCCAGGCCCGCGCGCGCATCGACGGCGCCCACCGGGCACAGATCCTGGCGATGACCACAGCGGTCCCGTTCATCGCGCCGCTGGAGCGTCCGGAGGTTCAGCAGCTCATCCGGCAGGCGGCCGCCGAGCCTGATTATGGCGTGACAACGCCCGCTGACGGCGCCCTGGCCCAGCTCCGCTGGCTCGCCGGCCTGACCGGCGTAGTGACGATCTGCGCTGTCCTCGCGCAGTTCGCGTGGTGGCTGATTCCGGTCCTGGTCGTCCCCGCAGCCATTGGCCTCTGTCTGCGCAGCCGTCAGTATTCCGCCGCAGTCCGCGCTCTCGGGGTCGCTGCGAAGGAGGAACTGCATGCCGACGTCTGGCGTCGCGCGGCCGCGTCCAGTGCTGAGGGCAAGGATGTTCGCATCTTCGGGCTCGGCGACTGGATGGTCGAGCGCATGCAGGATCACATCCTCGCCGGCAACTCACCGTTCTGGACGTCCGTCGTCGGGATAGCCAGACGGTCCTGGATTCAGTTCGCCCTGGCCGTCGCCGGCCTGCTGCCGGCCTACGTCCTGGTCACCGTGGCTGCCGGTCACGGGACCACTCCGGCAGAATTGCAGACGGCCGTCCTCGTCTCGGGATGGGCGGTCTTCAGCTCCATCGGCAGCAGCGACATCGTGTACCGCATGGCCGGCTCGGTCGGCGTGCTCCGCGCTCGCGCCGACCTGGGCACCTCGCTCGGCCAGCGGCGCGGCACCGACGCGAGGCCGGCAGTGGTGCCCCCGCAGGTGCGGGGCAGTCTTCCGCACATCCGGCTCACCGGTGTGCGGTTCGCCTACCCCGGTGGCAGCCCGGTCCTCGACCGGCTCGACCTGGAGATCCGCCCCGGAGAACTGCTCGCCGTCGTCGGCCTGAATGGCGCCGGCAAGTCCACGCTGATCAAGTTGCTGGCGGGCCTGTACCAGCCCGATGGCGGTCAGATCACCGCCGGCGGATGCCCCATCGACTCGGCCGGCTGGGCGGCATGGCGGCGCCGGATCGCGATCGTGTTCCAGGACTTCGTGCACTACGAGTTCTCCGTCGCCGACAACGTCCTGCTCGGCGACGCTAGCGCGCCAGCCGACAGGCAGGCGGCCAGCCGGTCGGCGGCCGAGGCGGGACTGGACGAGGTCCTGCGCCAGCTTCCCTCGGGGTGGGACACACCCCTGTCCCGCGCTCGCCGCGGCGGGGTCGACCTGTCCGGCGGGCAGTGGCAGCAGGTGGTACTCGCACGTGCGCTCTACGCTGTCCGGCTCGGCGCCCAGTTGCTGGTCCTCGACGAGCCGACTGCGCATCTGGATGTGCGTTCTGAGTCCGAGGTCTTCGACCGCCTCGCCCGCCGCCGCGGCAACGCCAGCATCGTCTTGATCTCGCATCGCCTGTCGACGGTCCGCCAGGCTGACCGGATCGTGCTGCTCGACGGTGGCCGGATCACCGAGTCCGGCTCGCACGATGAGCTCATGGCGACCGGCGGCACGTACGCGGCGATGTTTGACCTGCAGGCCCGCCGATTCGCGGATGGCGACGCCCGGGCGACCGGTGCGGACACAGCGCCGTGACCCGCCCCGTCCGCATCTGGGCCCGGCTATTCACCGACATCATGAACCTGTCCTGGCAGCGGGCGCCTGGCCTCACTCTTGCCGCCTGGCTCTCCCTCTTCGGCAACGTGGCCGCGACTGGCGGCGCTGCCCTGGCGCTGCGCGCCGCCGTGGACGCCACCAGCACCGGCCAGCTAGCGGCCGGGGTTGCCGGCGCCGCTGGCGCCGCGGCCGCCTACGGCCTCCTCGTCGTGGCGCGCGACATTACTGACGCCCTCATTCTGGCGATTGCCGACCAGGTCGGCCGCCGCGACATTCACCCGCAGATCCATCGTGACCTCGCCACCCTGGAAGGCCTGGAGCACCTGGAGCGAAGCGAGTACCTGGACAGAGTCACGCTGGTCAGCAAGTCCGGCGGGCGGCTGGCCGCCGGGGCGTGGAACGGGCTCAAGGCGGTAGCCGCCATCCTCGGCCTCGTCCTGATGATCCTGCTGCTGGGCGGCGTCAGCCCCTGGCTGCTGGCCCTCCCGGTCTTCGCGGCGCTGCCGATCTGGTTCGATCACCGTGGCCAGCTCACGATTCAGCGCGCCGACATCGCCACCGCCGAGCCCTATCGCCTGCAGCAGCACCTCTTTGACCTGTGCGTGAGCCCGGTTAGCGGCAAGGAGCTCCGCGTCGCCGCCGCCGGCCCCGAGCTAACGCGGCGGCAGCGGGACTCGTGGCGGGCGGCGATGAGCGCCCGGGCCAGGGCGCAGTACCTCGCCAGCGCCTGGACCGTGCTCGGCTGGACGATCTTCGTTGCCGCGTTCACGGGCGGGCTCGCCCTCGCTGCCCGTCAGGTCGCCGGGGGTCACGGATCCGCCGGCGACCTGGTGCTCCTGGTGACCATTGCCGCGACCCTGCGTGCCTGCGTGCAGTCCGCGGTCGACAGCACCACGGCAACCGCGAGCGCCCGGCAGCATATTGGCCCCTACCTCTGGCTGCGCGACTACGCCGCCCGGGCGAGGGCCGGCCGCAGTGGCGCCGCCGCGCCCCCCGGGCAGCTGAGCGACGGCATCTGCCTCGAGCACGTCTCGTTCCGCTACCCGGATGCCGCAGCGCCCGCGCTCGACGACATCACGGTCCGGTTCCCGGCCGGCTCGGTGGTCGCCATCGTCGGCGAGTACGGCTCGGGCAAGAGCACCCTGGTCAAGCTGCTCGGCAAGTTCTACCAGCCGGAGACCGGGCGGATAACCGTCGACGGCACGGACCTCGCCGACCTGAACACCGAGGAATGGCGGCTCCGGTGCACCGCGGCGTTCCAGGATTTCGGCCGCTTCCATACCGCCTTCAGGCAGAACGTGGGCCTCGGGGACCTGCCTGCCCTGGACGACGAGACGCGGATCCGCTCCGCCCTCGACGCGGCCGGTGCCGGCCAGCTTGCCGGTGAGCTGCCTGATGGCCTCGGCACGCTGCTCGGCACCCAGCTCGGCGGGATCGAGCTCTCCGAGGGGCAGTGGCAGCGGGCGGCCCTTGCCCGCGCCTCCATGCGCACCAGCCCGCTCCTGCTGATCCTCGACGAGCCCACCGCCTCCCTGGACGCGCCGAGCGAGCAGGCCATCGTCGAGCGCTACATGGACCGCGCCCGGGACTGCGCGGCCCGGCTGGGCACGATCACCGTCATCGTGTCGCACAGGTTCGCGACCGTGACCGGCGCGGACCTCATCATGGTCCTGGATCATGGCCGGATCACCGAGTCCGGCAGCCACGCTGAGCTCCTCGCCCGCGACGGCAGCTACGCCGAGCTGTACGGCATCCAGGTCAGCGCGTACCGGAAGTTCCGGGCTGCCGCGCGGCCGCCCGGGCCCGGATAGCCGAGTTGCCCGGCCAGCGCGCGGCCGAAATGCAGGCGACCTGCCGCGTGAGCGCCGGCAGACTGTGGTGTCTGGTGGCGTCTGGCCCAGTGTGCGCCGGGACGTGCACCGAAGATTCCAGGAGGCTTCATGGAGTACGCGAGGGTCGGCGGGTCCGGGCTCTGGGTGTCCCGGATCGGCCTCGGGATGATGAGCTACGGAGATCCGGCGGCGCAGCCGTGGGCCCTGCGTGAAGACGAGGCCAGGCCCATTGTCCGGGCCGCGGTTGACGGCGGAGTCTCGTTCTTCGATACCGCGGACATGTACTCCGAGGGGGCCAGCGAGGAGATCACCGGGCGATTGCTCCGCGAGTTCTTCGCCAGCCGCGACGACTACGTGCTGGCCACGAAGGTCTACTACCCCACCGGGCCGGGCCGCAACGACCGGGGCCTGTCCCGCAAGCACATCCTGGCCAGCATCGACGCCTCGCTCCGCCGCCTGGGCACCGACTACGTCGACCTGTACCAGGTGCATCGCTGGGACGACCAGACACCGATCGAGGAGACCGTCACGGCGCTGCAGGACGTGGTACGGGCCGGCAAGGCGCGCTACCTGGGCGCGTCCACCATGCGCGCCTGGCGGTTCGCCAAGGCCCAGTACGCTGCCCGGTCAGCGGGCGGACCCGGATTCGTGTCCATGCAGAACCGGTACAACCTCGTCAACCGCGAGGACGAACGGGAAATGATCCCCCTCTGCGCCGACCAGGGGGTGGGCCTGATCCCGTACAGCCCGCTGGCGCGCGGTCTGCTGGCCGGAACCCGCCAGCGGGCCGGCGGCCGGAGCACCTCCCGGGCGAGCGGCGACCAGCACCAGTACCGCTCCGCTGACTTCGACGTGGCCGAGACGGTCCAGGCCGTGGCCGCGAAGCGTTCCGTGCCGCCCGCCCAGGTCGCGCTGGCCTGGCTGCTCAGCCAGCCGTCAGTGACCGCTCCCGTCATCGGCGCGACCAAGCCACAGCACCTGGCCGACGCGCTCGCGGCACCCAGCCTCGTCCTCGACGAGACGGACGCGCGCACGCTGGAAGGCTCCTACGCCCCGCACTGGATCGACGGCTACACGTAACTGCTGCCCGCGCCCGGCTCGCTGGGACGGGACGCCCGCGGCAGGGCCCTCGGCAGAACGCGTCCATCGGCCAGGCCTGGACCGGAACCATTCGACGGTACGCCGCACTCCTTCCTCCGTCGGGATCTCGGGACCCCAGTTGAGTACGCGGCCTGCGCGGGCAATTTGCGGGCAGCGGCGCACTGGGTCGTCCTGCGGGAGCGGCAAGTACCGGACGGGAGAGTCCGACCCGGTTATCCGAAGCACCAGCCTGGCAAGGCCGGCAACGGTGAGCTCCTCCGGATTCCCCAGGTTCACCGGGCCTGCTTCCGCTGAGTCGATCATGCTGACCATGCCACGAGTCAGGTCATCGACATAACAGAAGCTGCGCGTCTGGCTGCCGTCCCCGTACACGCTGAGTGGGTCACCGTTGAGCGCCTGGATGATGAAATTGGTGACCACCCGCCCGTCTCTCGGCCTCATCCGTGGTCCGTATGCGTTAAAGATGCGGATAATACCTGTCCGCACATCCCGCGCCCGGCGGTAGGCAGCGGTCATCGCCTCGGCGAACCGCTTTCCCTCGTCGTAGACGCTGCGCGGGCCGACCGGATTCACGTTTCCCCAGTACTCCTCGTGCTGCGGGTGCACGCCCGGATCTCCGTAGACCTCACTGGTGGAGGCAAGCACGAAGCGCGCGCCATGACGATCCGCGAGGCGAAGGGCGTTCTCGGTACCACGACTTCCGGCCGCCAGGGTCTCCAGTGGCCGCAGCAGATAGTCCGGCGGCGACGCCGGGCTGGCGAGGTGCGCAACCACGTCGACACGGCCACCCACGCCTAGTGCGTCCGCGACATCTGCCTCCACGAAGGCAAAAAGGGGACTCCCGCTCAGGTGCTCCACGTTGGCCAGCCGGCCCGTCGTCAGGTTGTCAACGCACACGGCGGTGTCGCCCCTGCTGATCAGGGCGCCGCACAAGTGTGATCCGAGGAATCCTGCCCCGCCAGTGACGACAATCCGCATACCGTACTTCCTCCCGGTCAGCCACTCGCCGGTCAGCCCGATCCGGTGGCTTACCTCCCCTGTGCTGGCTGCCACTCGGTGCCGCCGAGTCGGGCGCCTAGCTCGGCCCGGGAATGGATGCCGAGCTTGCGGTAGGCGCGCGCGAGGTTGGCCTCCACCGTCTTCGGACTCATGAACAGCTGCGCGGCAACTTGCCGGTTTGTCAGCCCGGAGGCGGCCAGGTACGCCACGTGCTTTTCCGAGTCTGTTAGCTGGCTGCCCGTCCGTCGTGCGGTGACGCGGTCCAGCTCGGCGCGCGTGCGCTGGGCCCACATCCGGGCACCAGCCTCCTCGAAGATCTGGCGGGCGTCTTCGAGCAGCTCGCGGGCCGACCGCTTCCGCTTGCTCCGCCGCTCGATCTCTCCGGCGATCAGGAGCGTGCGTGCCAGCTCCAGCCGCAGCTCGAGCCGACCGGCATGGCGAAGAGCGGCGCTGGCTGCCCGGGATGCGCCCACTAGGTCGCCGCGTGCGGCCAGAAGCAGCGCACGGCAGCGTCCCGCCTGCGCCAGCGCCCAGCCTCTGTGGAGCCGCATCGCCGCTTGCTCGAGCATGGCGGTCAGTCGTTGTGCCCGGTCGAGCTGGCCGAGGGCCACCAGCGCCTCGATAGCCTCGGCCAGGAACACCGCCCGGGCCGGCTCAGTCACACCCTCGCGCTCGACCTGGGCCGTGAGCGGCGCCAGCGCGAGCTCGGCGGCCGCTGGCCGGCGGAGCGAGTGCGCGAGGACCGCCAGGGCCCACCGAGCCCAGGTGGACGTGATCTGGCAGCCCGTCGCGGCGCCCAGCGCGAGGGCCTCGCTGGCCCGGCGCCGCGTTGCTTCGGCGTCACCCGCATACGCAGAAGAGATGGCCGCGCACGCCAGCGCGCGGCAGCGCGCCGGATCGCCGATCCGCGACGCGGTCTCCAGCGCCTCGTCGGCGTAGAAGGCGGCACGGCCAAGGTGGCCGCGCCAGCATTCCGCCCAGGCGAGGCTCGCTGACGGGTAAGGGAGGTCGCTTTCTTCCCCGCAGTCGAGTATCCGCTGCCGCAATTGCCCGAGCAGCAGGCAGGCAAGCTCCAGCTGGCCCTCGTAGAGCATCAGCTGGCCAGCGATCAAGCTCGGGCGCGACTCCGCGGGCGTCTGCCGCTTCCCGTCCTCAAGCTCAAGCGCGCGATTGAGCCTGGCCGCACTGAGCCCCCGCCCCTGGAGGTAATCCATGATCGCGGATTCCGCCAGGGCCTCAGCCAGGCGCCCTCCGTCGCCGGACGGTTCTGCCAGCGTCAGCGCCCGGTGCGCATGCCACTCGGCGCCAGTCCAGTCCCCGGCAGCACGGGCCGCGCAGGTGAGGTCGAGCTCAAGGGCTGACGTCAGTGCGGGATCGTGCCCTGCGTGCTCGAGTGCCTGCCTGAACAGGTCGGCTCCGTCAGGGAGGCTCCGTTCGTAGCAGGCGATTTCACCCAGCACCCGGAGCGCGTCAGCGTGCACCCGGGCTGCAGGCGACAGCTCAAGCAGGGCCGCGATTAGCTCCCGTGCCGACTGCAGCTCGCCGACATGGAACCGGTACTCGGCGACCCGGAGCATCCGGCGCTGGAGCTCGGCTGCCCGAGCGGCCGGCGTCAGCCGCAGGGCCTGCTCCGTCAGCTCGACGGCCCGCTCGGCGGCGCCCCGCGCGTAGGCGTGCTGTGCAGCCGCATCGAGAGCCCTGGTGAGCGCCGTATCGGGACGCTCCGCGGCGAGCGCGAGGTGCCAGGCCCGATCTTCAGTATCGTCAAGCACCGCCGCCAGGCGCCGGTGCACCCGGCGCCGATCGCGCGGGCATGCAGACGAGTACACCGCCACCGCGAACAGGGGATGGGTGAATCGGACGCGCGACGCGCCCAGCTCGACGATCCCGGCGGCTGCGGCTTGCTGGAGCAGCTGCCGCGACCCCGCAGCTGTCCTTCCCAGCCCGGCTGCCACCAGCTCGACGCTGGGGGGATGACGAAGCATGGCCGCCGGAAGCAGCGCTTGGCGTGCGCGCTCCGGCAGCGCTGCGATGGGTGCCCCGAGGAGCCCGCGCAACTTCTCGGGGACTGGCAGGACAGCCAGTCCCCGTGCCGAATCATCCGGCAGTGAGCGGGCGATCTCTACTGCGAACAGGGGATTCCCGCCCGCCAGGTGCCGGATCCGGCCGAGGTCCCGCCGCGACAGCGTCCGCCCCAGCCGCATCTGGACGACCTGGGGCAGGACGGTGTCGCCGAGCGGCCCGAGCACCAGGCGCCTGAGCTGGCCCTCCGGCAGCTCCGGCTCGACCTGCGGCCAGGGTCCCTGGCCTAGCCCGGTGCGCTCACACGCGAGCAGTCCCACCGGCAGCCGCCCGAGCCGCCGCACGGCGAAAGAGAGCACCCGGGCGGATGCCCGGTCGAGCCATTGCAGATCGTCGACTGCGACCACCACCGGTGCGGTTTGCGCCAGTGCCGTCAGGACAGCGATCGTCGCGGTTCCCAGGGCGCGCTGATCTGGGCGCCGGCCGGCCGGATCCTCGCGCAGCAGCACCACAGCCAGCGCGCGCCGCTGCGGCTCCGGGAGTTTCGGCACGATGTCGTCGGCCACCTGCTCAAGCAGGTCGGAGAGCGCTGCGAAGGCCAGCTTCGACTCAGTCTCTGACGGTTGTGCCGCCAGCACCACCAGCGAGCGCTCCCTGGCTCGCCGGAGAGATTCCTTCCACAGCGCTGTCTTGCCGATCCCCGGCTCGCCCGCGAATACAAGCGCAGCGGGGCCGCCTGGCAGCCGGTCGAAGAACTCGGCTGCCGCCTCAAGCTCCTCATCACGCCCCACAAAGCCGGGCATCGTTCAACCCTTACACGCCTGGTATCTCCCGGCAAAGCGCCAGCCAGAACTAAGTGACGCCGAGCGCAGCATCGCCGGCTTGTCAGGCGCGCCGCGGCCGATCCCCTCATAGTTAAGCCCGGACGCTGCGACGGAATGCGGATCGAGACAGTTGCGCCCGTCCAGGAGCAGGGTCCCGCGCATGCGAGCCCGCAGCTTGTCAAAGTCAAGCTGCAGGAATTCCGACCACTGCGTGGTGATAACTACCGCGTCGGCCTGTTCGGCCGCGTCGTAGGCGCTGCCAGCCATGATGAGGCCAGGTACCAGCGGAACATCGGGGACAGACGGATCGTAGGCAGCCACGGTGGCGTCGGCACCGAGGAGTTCCTGGGCGACGCGCACGGCGGGTGCGTCTCGCAGGTCATCTGTATCCGGCTTGAAGCTCAAGCCGAGCAAAGTGATATGCCTGTTGGCCAGCACACCGAGACGCCGCCTCAGCCGCTCGACAACGCGCGATCTCTGCCGCGCGTTGAGGCTCAGGCTCGCGCTGAGCAGTTCCGCTTTGTAGCCATGATCCTCGGCGTGCGAGATGAGCGCAGTCAGGTCCTTGCCCAGGCATGATCCGCCCCAGCCCAGGCCTGCATCGAGGCAGCCGGGGCCAATGCGGCGGTCGAGCTCGATGCCGCGCGCCACCTGGACCACATCCGCATCCGTGAGCTCGCAGATGTTGGCTATCTCGTTAATAAAACTGACCTTGGTCGCAAGGAATGCATTTGCCGCGTACTTGATCATTTCCGCGGTCGCGGAGGCGGTCCTGATGAGGACAGGATGGTGGCGGTCACCGCCAGAAAAATCCTGCCTGAGAATGGGCTGGTACAGCTGGGCGACCTGGCTGAGTGCCCGCTCGTCTTCTCCTCCGATTACGACGCGGTCGGGGTGCAGGAAGTCTCGCACTGCCCTGCCTTCCCGCAAGAACTCGGGGTTGGAGACAACCGTGAATGTCGGGCAGGCACCATCGCCGCGCTCGGCCGCCGCAGCTTCGCACCAGCCCTCAATGACCCTGCCTGCCCCGACCGGGACCGTGCTCTTAATGATGAGGATGTGGTGCTTGCTGGCCGTCGCCCCGATCGTCTGCGCGGCTAGCCTGTAAGCCGTCAGATCCGCGTCACCACTCATTCCGGCAGGGGTCCCCAGGCACAGGAAAACGATCGGGACAGAGTCGAGCGCCTGCCTCATATCGCTGGTGAGATGCAGCCTTCCAGCGGCCACCGCGGATGCCACGATCTCGTCAAGGCCCGGCTCGTAAAACGAGACGCGGCCCTGGTTCAGAGCAGCTAGTCGCGTCTCGTCGACCTCGACCGCTATCACCGCTCGTCCTAGCCAGGCAAAACAAGCGGCGACAACTGTCCCGACATATCCAGTGCCGACAACTGCAATGGCATCATCGCCTGGCACGGTACTCCCCCC
>DASUBV010000180.1:0-10201 GCA_035763085.1 Streptosporangiaceae bacterium
GTCAGCGGCACCGAGCCGGGCATGCCCGGCAGGATCAGGTCGGACAGGCGGACCGTGCACCGGACCGTGGCCGTGACGCTGGCCTGCTGCCCCAGCGGGGTCGCGAACGCCCGGTACACGCCCGGCAGCCCGACGCTGAGCGCCGAGCAGTTCAGGTGCTCGCCGGCCAGCTCCGCGCCCGCGGTCGACTGCGCCGTGCTCATCGCGTCCTGCGGCGACCGGGCGATCGATGCCTGGCGGGCGGCGTCGCGGGCCGCGGCGTCAATCGCGCCGCGGGCGATCGCGATCCGCCCGGCCGCGATCACCATGCAGATCAGCAGGATCAGCACGGGCGCCAGGATCAGTAACTCCAGAGCCGCGCTTCCCGCCTCGCCCGCCGCCGGCTCGCCCGGCCGCAGATCACCTGGCCTGCGGGCCCGCCCCGCTGAGTCCCCGGTCACGGCGCCGTGAACCGCTCGACTGGCGCCTCGGCCACCTGGGTGACCGTGATCGGCATCCCGACCACGATGCTCGGCACCCGGCCGGTGACGCTGATGACGATCGTGGCCGCCGTGCTGCGGCTGGCGTCCACGCCCGTCACCTGCAGGTAGCCGTGCGCCGCCCGGCGCGCGAACAGCCGCGCCTCGCGCGTCCCGGCCTGCAGCGACACCGGCTCGACGCGGGCCGCGTCGACGCCCTGCCGGGCGGCGGCCAGGGCCGCGGAGCGGGCCAGGAACCACATCGCGCCCTGGGTGATGATCATCAGCGCCAGCAGGAACACCGGCACGATGATCACGTAGCTGAGGATCAGCGCGCCGGCATCAGAACGGGCCCGGCGCGCGGCTGTGACAGTCATCAGGAGCGGCGCGTCACGGTCCGGTCGGGACCTGGTTCTCCCAGGTTCCGATGATCTTCCGGAAGAACACCCCGGCCGCCACCGCCGCCACCACGAGCAGGCTGGCGATGACGATCCACTCCAGGCTCAGCGCGCCCGTCTCAGGGTGCCCGTCCATCGCGTCACGGGCGCGCTGCCGGGCACGCTCCAGCAGGTAGACGATCGCGGTCCACAGGGGGTCAGGGTTCACGGAGGGCCTCCTTGTCAGGCAGGTACCGGCTAGGCGGTCAGGAAGGTCCGGTACAGGATCGGGAAAATGAGCAGGACCAGGAAGCCCACCGCCAGCAAGGCGATCGGGACCACCATCGTCGTGCCGCGGGCGCCGGCCTTGGCCCGGTCGGCGGCCAGCGCCTGAGCCCGCATCGAGGCGGCCCGGGCGGCTAGCGTGTCGAGGATGCGGGCGCCCTCCTGCCCGGCAACCTCGGCGATGTCGGCCAGGTCGGCCAGCTCGGTGACGCCGGTCTCGGCGGCCAGCCCGGCCAGCGCCGTCCACGGCGCCGCGCCGACCCGGCGGGCCGCGTCCAGCGCCGCCGCGATGCGCTCGAACGCCCAGCCGCCGCCGATCGCGGCCGCCGCCTCCAGCGCCTCGGTCGGCCCGGCGCCGGCACCGCGCTCCAGGCTGACCAGGTCCAGGTAGCTGCTCAGCGCGTGCCGGAAGTCGTAGCGCTTCTCCGCCGCATTGACCCGCGTTACCAGGTCGGGCGCGAAGAACAGCGCCGCGCCCAGGCCCAGGGCGGCCGCCACCGGGACCGGCCAGCTCACTGCCTGCCCGGCCAGCGCCAGCAGCGCCGTCAGCAGCACCGGCGCGGCCACGCCCAGCACGCCGCAGGTCACCTTGCTGGCCAGCCACGCGGCCCGGTCCTGGCCGAGCAGCGCCAGGTCGGCCGACGGTACCGGCAGCCATGGCGCCGCGACCGCCAGCCGCCGGCCAAGGCGCCGCGACAGCCCGGAGCCAGGAAGCCAGGGGCCAGCAAGCCGGGGATCAGAAACGGGCACGGCCGCCGGCGAGTCCGCCTGGCCCAGCCGCTCCAGCGCGGCGCTGATCCGGTGCCCGGCCGGGATCAGCTCGCTGACCGCCACGAACACGCCCAGGCCGGCCAGCGCGCCGCAGACCGCGATCCAGGCGCTCACCACGGACCCCCGTGCCGCGCGCCGGCCGGAAGCCGGGCCGGGCCGCTCGCGATCGCCCGGCCGTCAGCGGTGTCGGCGCTTGTCTCTACTGCTTCGGGTTCGATTCGGGCCCTGAGTCCCTGGCAGGCCTGCACGCTGGAACGTTGTGTGTTCCTGCCATGCCGCTGATATGACGACGGTCGGTCAGGATTCGTGAGAGACTGCCGGGCGTTCTGACACCTGGCTGGTCTGGCTGAAGCGGGGGATCGATGGCGCTTGCCGGGGTGCGCTCGCTGGGCGCGCCGCAGCGGCTCGTCACGCCGCAGGACATCGAGGACTTCGAGCAGGAACTTATCGATCAGTACGCGCTGGCAGCGGTCGGCGCGGGGTTTGCTGACTCGACGATTCATGACGACCGGGCAGCGGTCTTCGAGTTCGCGCGCTTCCTGCGCAGGCCGGTGTGGGAGGCCAGGCCCGAGGACGGCGACGGGTTCCTGGCTAACCTGCGAAGGCGCGGGCAGGCCAGGTCGACGATGGCGGGCAAGGCGACCTCTATTGCTGCCTTCTTCGAGTTCCTGATCGCCCGCTATCAAGGTGACATCCATGCGCTGACCGGTCATGTGCTGATCCAGCCGATCGATGAGTTCAACAAGCCGTCGGCCCGCATCACGTCGGGCGCAGCCCGGATCCCGCCGCGGGACGAGGAGATCGCGGTGCTCTTCGCGAGCTGGCGTGACTCGCTGCCTCGCGTCCGCAAGTTCCTCCCGGCCGCACGGGACTACATGGCCGCGTCGCTGTGGCGCCGGGTGGGCCTGCGGATCAACGAGACCGTGATGCTCGACATGCGCGACTGGCATCCCGAGCTGGGCGACTTCGGCAAGCTCCACGTGCGCTTCGGCAAGGGAGCGCGGGGCCGCGGCCCGACGACCCGCCTGGTGCCGGCGATCAACTCTGTCGCGCCGCTGATGGAGTGGTGGCTGACCGACGTCCGTCACCAGTTCGGCGACGACTGGGCTGACCCTGATGCCCCGCTGCTGCCCAGCGAACGGCGCGACAAGCTGACCGGCTGGTGCACCCGCACCGGCGCGGAGGCCATGCGCTCGGGGCTGGTAGGAGCGGTGGAGGCCTGGCTGCCAGCCTGGTCCGGCCGGGTGACCCCGCACGTCCTGCGGCATTACTGCGCGTCCTCGCTGTATCAGCACGGCATGGACCTCAAGGCCGTGCAGGAACTGCTCGGCCATCAGTGGCTGTCGACCACGACCCGGTATATCCACGTCCACGACGACCACATCGAGACGGCCTGGGCCGCCGCCAACGAGCGGATAGCACGGCAGCTCAGCGAGCTCGGGAGGTGAGCAGGTGCGCTGGAACCTGAGAATGAAAGCCGCGGAAGCCGGCATCTGGAAATCCACCGAGATGCGCCGGCGGCTCGCCGCCGCCGGGCTGGAGATCAGCGCCGGGAAGATGTCGGGCCTGTGGATCGGGAACCCCACCACGATCCGCCTGGACGATCTCGACGTGATCTGCTCAGTGCTCGACTGCACGCCGAGCGACCTGCTGATCTGCGAGCCCGACGTGGTCAGGGCCCGCAAGCCGGCCCAGCCGGCGATCGCAGCCGGGCAGCCGGCGCAGATCCGCCCGGGCAGGCACAGGTCGGTTCCTCCCGCATGACGCCGCCGCCGATGTGCCGTGGCTGCGGTCAGCGGCCGCAGGCATACCACGGCCGGGGCCTGTGCTACGAGTGCAAGCCAGGCTCCCAAGGCCGGCCGCTGCCCTGCAGGCGATGCGGCCGCACCGGCGACTACTGGAGCAGCGGCCTGTGCCGCCGCTGCCACCAGTACGCCCCCCAGCTCCCCGGCTCCTGCCGGGACTGCCTCGCCTGGGGCGTCACCCGGCTGCACGGGCGTACCTGCCAGGCATGCCGCGGCTGGCGAGCCCGGTATCCAGGCACTGGTCGCTGCGTCAGCTGCCGGCGGACCGTTCCGGTGAACGACCGGCAGGCGTGCCGGATGTGCTGGCTGCAGGCCCGGGCAGCCTGCGGGCTCGGCGAGCCAGTTGACGTGATCGCCGGCAACCGGTCCGGCCAGCAGCTCATGTTCGCGAATGTCTCCTCGAGCAAGAACGGCTACCAGGGAGTCCGCCACCGCAACACCCGCCGCGAGAAGCTCCGCACCGAGCGCCAGGCCGCGCAGGCGACACCGCCGTGGCGCGTCCCCGGCCAGCTGGACCTGTTCAGGCCTGTCGCGCTGTTCGCGGCGGCCCGGCGCTACGGGCTCGGCGAGCCTGCCAGCTACCACCTGCCCGGCCACCTGGACCGGCTGACCATCGAGCACGGCCGCCGCCATGGCTGGGACCGGCGGAACGTCACCTGGCGGGCCCGGGTCGGGATGCGTGTCCTGCTGAGCATGACCGGAGCCAGCAGCACGCCGCTGAACGCAAGCGACGTCGGCTGCCTGATCGCCCTGGGCCTGCCCGCTCGCTCCGTCCGGGCCGTACTGGCCGGCGCGGGCCTGCTCGAAGAAGACCGGCCCGGCGCCACGCGGACCTGGTTCGACAACCGGACCCGTGCCCTGCCAGAACCGATGGCCTCCGAACTGCGAACCTGGTTCGACATACTCCACGACGGCGCCGCCACGCCCCCGCGGACCAGGCCCCGGTCGGCTGTCACCATCAGGACCCGGCTCATCTGGGCCCAGCCGACCCTGGAAGCCTGGGCCCTGGCGGGCCACCACTCGCTCCGCGAGATCACCCGCGCTGACGTCCTCGCCGCCCTGCCGCCCGGCGGAGACCCCCGGGTCAAGCTCGGCCGCGCCCTGCGCTCCATCTTCGGAACCCTCAAGGCCAGGCGAGTCATCTTCGCTAACCCCGCGACGCATCTCGCACTGGGCAACTTCGAGAGAACCATCCCGCTGCCCGTCAACCTGACCCGGCCGCAACCAGCCCTGGCCTCCGCCGACCCGCCGAGCGCTGCCGTCGCGGCGCTCGTGACCTACCACGGCCTCCGGCCGTCCGAGGTCATGGAACTCAAGCTCACCGACGTCCGCGACGGGCGGCTGCACCTCGGCGACCGCACCATCCTGATGGCCGACCACGTGAAGGCCCGGATGAGCGACTACCTGACGTACCGCAGCCAGCGGTGGCCCGCCAGTCTCAGCCAGCACTATTTCCTGACCTGCCTGACCGCACCCGGCACCGGCCCGGTCAGCAGGCACTGGATCAAGGACCGCGTCGGCATGCCCCCTTCCGCCGTCCGCCGCGGCCGCATCGCTGACGAGACGATCGCCACAGCCGGAGACCTGCGCCGCGTCTCGGACTTCTTCGGCGTCACGATCACCACCGCCGAGCATTACGCCACCGTGCTCAACCACCCGGACCTGACGACCGGTGACCCAGGTTCCCGAACCCAGGGATGAGAGACTCGCCATCAGCGCACCTCCACCCTTGAGCTCGGGCGGAAAGACCTCTCAGAATTCTTGAACTCCTGGTTAACGTCCAGGAACCGGCCCGCCGCGCGCAGCGAGCCCAGCCGGTGCAGCCAGAACAGCCCGCCCGCGTACAGGCCCACCACCATCGCCAGCACGACCTGGCCGGCCGCCGTCCCGAACGGCGCCGAGTAGGAGCGGTTGAGGATCGCGAAGACCGTGAAGCCGGTGACGAAGATGCCGATCCAGCGGACGGTGGTGCGGTGCTGGGCCCGCTCGGCCTCGATCTCGCGGCGCCCGGCGACATCCCTGGCCAGCAGGCTGGCCAGGGCAGCCAGCACATCCCTGGAACCGCCGCCGCGGCGGCCGGTGGCGATGATCAGCGCGGCGGCGATCCGGTCGCCGGCCGGGTCGTCGATCTCGGCCGCGAACGCGCGCAGCGCCGTCTCGGTGCCGGTGCGGGCGGCCAGGCTGGCCGCCAGGCGGCCCACCGGCCCGGCCACCGCGGCCGGCGCCGACCGGGCGCTGGCGCTGAGCGCGTCCTCCAGGCCGCGGCTGGCGGTGACCATGTCGGCCAGCCGCCGGATCCACTGCTCCAGGCCCTCCAGCAGCGCGGTGCGCTGCCGCTGCCCGCTGCCCATGGTCAGCTTCGGCAGGAAGATGACCGCGGCCGCCGCGGCGAGCGCGCCGACCGGCCACCGGGTGATCAGGAACATCACCGCGCCGGCCAGCACCGCCAGCGCGGCCTGGCGGCGGCCGGCCGCGGTCAGCGAGCGGCGTGACACCCGCCGGGGCGGCGTCCCCGGGGCCGGGGCCCGGCCCAGCAGGCCGCGGGCGCACAGCACGATCCCGGCCGCGATCGCGGCTCCGGCTAAGGCGGCAAGCATGATCATCGGCGGGCTCCCATCCGGGCCAGCGCGCGGTGCCGGTCCAGCAGGGCCGGGTCGAACCCGGCCGCGGCCAGTCGCTCCAGCAGCTGCGGCGACGGGGTGTGCGCGGCGACGGCCTGCCCGCCCGGGCCCTCGGGCAGGAACAGCCGGTTGGCGGCCGGCCGCTCGGTATCGGCCGGCGGCAGCACTTCCAGCACCTCCGACACGTAGCGGCGGGTGCGGGTGCCGTCGTAGCGCTTGCGGACATGCACGATCAGGTCCACGGCCATGCCGACCAGGATGTGAATGGCCCGCTCGGCCAGGGCCAGGCCGCCGCGCAGGCCGAGGATCAGGATCCGGTCGAAGGCCTCGGCCGGGGAGTTGGCGTGCAGGGTGCACATCGAGCCGTCCTGGCCCGAGTTCATCGCCTCCAGCATCGGCATGATCTCGCCGCGCCGGACCTCGCCGACCAGGATCCGCTGCGGGTTGTGCCGCAGCGCGTGCGCGACCAGGTCGTGCAGGCTGATGCCGCCGGCGCCCTCGGAGTTGGCGTCCCGGGCCTCGAAGGCGATCACGTCCGGGTGCTGCGCGGTGTCGTGCAGGTAGAGCTCGTACTCCGACTCCAGGGTGGCCAGCCGCTCACCCGGCGGGATCTCGCTGGCCAGCGCGCGCAGCATGGTTGTCTTGCCGGCGTTCACGCCGCCGGTGACGATGATGTTGCAGCGGGCCCGGACCGCGGCGGCCAGGAACGCGGCCATCGTCTGGTCGACGGTGCCGAGCTGGACCAGCCGGGGCAGGGTCGCGTCCAGGTGGCCGTGGCGGCGCAGCGACAGGCAGGGCCGCGGGGTCACCGCCATCGTCGCGGTGAGCCGGGCGCCGCCGGTCAGCGCGACGTTGACCAGCGGTGCGGCTGCCGAGAAGTCACGCGAGGTCTGGCCGCCGCGGGCGGCCCAGGTGCGGATCATGCCCAGCAGCGCCTCGTCGCTGGCCGCGACCGGCGGGCCGGCCATCCGCTCCCCCGTCGAGTAGGTGATCCACACCTGGTCACAGCCGTTGACGTCGACGTTCTCCACGTGCGGGTCGCGCAGGTAGCCGGCCAGCGCGCCCAGCCCGTACCGCTGGTCGTAAACGGCCTGGGCCAGGGCATCGCGCTCGGCCGGGGTGGGGACCATGCCGCCGGACCGGACCTGGTGCTCGGCCCAGGCGCGGACCGCGGCGCCGATCACGGCCGCCGCCTCGGCCTCGGTGGCCTGGTCATGGAGCCGGCCGGCGGCGCGGGTGAGTATCTCGGTGACCGCGGCGGCAAACCGCGCGTCGCCCAGCACGGCCTGCGGGACCGCCGGAAGCGGCTGCGACGGCGGCCCGCCGCGGCCGGGCGCGCTGCCCGGCCCGGCCCGGCCGGTGCTGACCGGGCCGGTGCTGTGCGGGCCGGATCCGTACGGGCCGGGTCCGTAGCGGCCGGAGTTGTGCGGGCCGGATCCGCTCGAGCCGGAGTACGAGCTGCCGGCGGGCAGGTGCACGTCAGTCATCCGCGGCCCCCGTCGCGCTAGCGCCGGGCCCGTCATGCGGGGCCCGGCCGTCCGGCGTGCTGCCGTGACCGGAACTGCCCGGCACCGGCCCGCCGTTGGCGGAACCGCCCGGCACCGGGCCGCCATTAGCTGAACCGCCCGGCACCAGGCTGCCGTTCGGGCTGCCGACTGACTGATCGCTGAACGCGGACAGGTAGCGGGCCGGCGTGTCCCGGCCGGCGTCGGTGCCGTCCGCCCTGCCGGCCGCGTGCCGGCCAGGCCAGCTGGAGCCGGGCCGGCGCCCGTGCGGCCAGTCATCTTCGGGCCAGCCCGGGGCGGGCCAGGCCGGTTCCCGGCCGGCCAGCTCCGGCTGCCCGGCCGGACGGGGCGGCCGGGCGGGCAGGTACTGACCGGCCAGGTGCTGGCCAGGCAAGTGCTCCTGGTCCTGCGGCGCGTCGTCGTACGGGCTGAAGACGTCGCCTCCGCCCGGCAGCGGGCCTGCCGCCGCGGCCGCCTCGCGCAGCGCCCTGCCCGCCGCCGCCGCCGAGCGCAGCAGCGGGCGGGCCTGCAGGCGGCTGCGGCTGCCCGCGCCATCCGACAGCACCGCGGCCGTCCGCGGGTCGTCGGCCAGGTGCCCGGCCACCGGGACGCCGAGCGCCCTGGACGCCTCCCGGTCCGAGGCGCCGCCGCTGCCGGCCAGCAGCGCCACCACCCGCTCCCGGCCGACCAGGCTGGTCAGCATCTCCGCCCGCGGCACCGCCCGGCTGAGCTGGCGCAGCGTCGGCCGCAGCACCAGCACGGCCAGGCTCGCCGCCGACAGCACCGGCCGGACCGCGGCCACCGCGTCCAGCCGCCCGCAGTCGGCGATCACGTCCGCCGCCGCGCCCTGCAGCGCCCCGGCGATCCAGGGCAGCGACGACTGCAGCGCCGCCGACTGGCGCGGGTCGCTGATCCCGGCCAGCAGCAGCCGGCTGTGCTCGGTGTCCAGCTCGATCAGCTGCCGCCACAGCGTGTCCCCCGGCACCTCCGTCCCGGCGCCGGCCTCCAGGGCCAGCGGCAGCAGGCCGGCGCTGGCCGGCAGGTGCCCGCCCAGCAGCCCGGCCAGCACGTCCCCGCCGCTCGGGTCGCACTCGGCCAGGATGACCCGCGATGGCCAGTCCAGGGTCAGGGCCAGCGCCGCGGTCGTCACGCCCGGCGAGCCGCCCGGCGAGACCAGCGCGAGCATCGCCATTACGGCACCCGGCTGGTGACGACCAGGGCGATCCCGCCGGCCGCCGCCTCCCTGGCCAGGTCCGGGCCGCTGCCCGCCGGGACGAGCAGGTCCACCACCTGGAAGCCGTCCTGGTCCGGGCCGCGGCTCACCGCCTCCACCACGCCGGCGATCGGCCGGCCCGTGGCCGCGGGCGCGCCGCCCGAGCCCTGCGCGCCCGGCGCCGGGACCACCATCAGGTGATCGCCGGCGGCCAGCCCGCTGGCCGGCAGCTCCGATGGCTTGAGCGCCACCGGGACCAGGGCCTGGCCCGCCCGCGGCGGCAGCGACGTGGTGAGGTCCGAGGACGCCAGCAGCGTGCCCGGCCGCAGGCTGGTCGCGGCCACCAGGCCGACCACCTGGCGCTCCTGGCGGGCCGGGATCACCTGCAGGCCAGGACCCGCCGCGATCGACGTGGTGCCGATGTCGGCTGCGGTCACCACCGCGCCGGCCGGAACGGCCGCCGTGACCACCAGCACCGGGTACTGGTGATCAACGTGCCGGAACAGCGCCGCTCCGCCGAGCACGCCGGCGCCGATCAGCGCCACCGCCAGGGCGATCATCCCCGGCCGCCGGCGTCGTGGCAGGGCCCGCAGGTGGCCGGGCCGCGCCGGCCCGCCGTTGCCCGCCGGCACCGGGTCCGGCTCGGGGTGGAAGACCGTGCCGAAGCCGCCGCCCGGCTGGCCCGCCGTCACCGGCCCGCTCCGTTCCCGGTCACCAGCGCCTGGCCCTCGGCCACCCGCAGCGAGAACGGGAAGGCGACCGGCAGCGCGCCGCGCAGCACGCCGCCCACCTGCCCGGTCGCCGGCGACCAGCCGGTCCAGGTCACCCGCCAGGTCACCGTGACCGAGGCCGCGTAGGCGCCGCCCGGCTGGCCCGCCGATGACTGGTCATAGGTGAAGGAGCAGGCCGTCCGGGCGCCCTTGCGGTAGGGCGTGCCCGGGCCCGCGCAGCTCGACCCGGGCAGCCCGCCGCCCGGCTGGAAGGACAACTCGCCCGGGGTGGCGATCACCGTCGCGTACACCGGCCCGGCCGACACCGTCACCTTCACCGGGCGCCAGCCGGCCCGGATCCAGTACCACTCCGGCAGGCCGGTCAGGCCCTCCTGGCCGCGCGGCGGCGCGGTGCCCGGCTTGAGCACCGGGATGTTGAGCTCGCTCTCGGCGACC
>DASUBV010000181.1:0-32319 GCA_035763085.1 Streptosporangiaceae bacterium
GCCCCGGCCGAAGCTGACCTCATCGGGCTGCGCGGACGGCGGCGGGGCCGGGCTCACTTGACCCGGGCCGCGTCGGCGTAAAGGACGGCGGGCGTGACGGCACCGGCCAGGACCGTGCCCTTGCTGGTGATCAGCACCGACACCAGGCTGGTGCGCAGCAGGCGGCCGCTGCCCCAGGCGCCGTGCACGGGCGTGGTCGCCTGCAGCAGGGCACGCAGGATGGGCGGGGTGCCCGGCCCGGCGATGCCGGGCATGGCCGGGCCGGTGGGCCCGGATGTGGACGAGATGGTGCTGTCCGGGGAGATGACCTCCGCCGAGCTCACCGAGCCGCCGGCGGGCTGGCCGGACGGCGGCGCGGCGGTGGTCGCCGGGGCGGCCATGGGCCGGATGACCAGCACCGACAGCCAGTCCTTGCCCAGGATCTGCGGGCGGCCGGGGAACGCGCCCGGCCCGCCGATACCGGGTCCCGCGGCGCCCGCGAAGGCCGCGAAGGGCTTGGTGAACAGGCTGCCCGACGGCGCGCGGCGCGCTGGCTTGAGCTGCCAGTCGCTGTTGCGCTGCGGCCCCCTGGCGGGAATGACCGCCGCGGCCTTGCCGGACCGGAGGATGACCGTCTGCTCGCCGTGGCGGGCCTTGCCGGTCACGACCTTGCCGGGCAGGTCGCTGGCCGGGAGCACGAGGTGCCGGCCATGCGGCAGGCGCATGGTGACCCGGCGGCCGGTGGCCGGGTCCACCACCACGACCTTGCCCTGCTTGCCGGCGAAGACCAGGCGCTTGCCGGGTGCGAAGCCCAGGAACCCGGACTTGCTGCGCGGCATGCCCGGCAGCATCCCGGGCCGGGCTGGCACCGGCGGCCTGACGGTCTTGACCTTGGCGCCGGCCGGCGGGGTGAAGGAGAAGTTCGACGCGGCAGGCCGGCCGAACGACAGCGAGGTAAAGCCGAGCTGGAAGGCCGGGCTGGCCGAGCCGCGGGCGAAGACCTGCACCCGCAGCGGGAACGACCGGGCGGCATCGATCGCGATCGTGACCCGGCCGATCAGCGAGCCGCTGGCCCTGGGCGCCAGCGCGATCTGGTAGGCAGCCTGCCCGGCCACCTCGACGTTGCGCTGCACGCTGACGGTCGTGCTGGGGCCGACGGCGGCCAGGATCTGCCGCGCGACCTGCTGCGGGGTCGGCATGGTGCCGCCCGGCCGCGGGGTGGCCGGAACCCGCGGGACGGCGTGATTCGCGGCGGCGGGCAGCACGATATGCGTGGCGGTCTGGTCGCGGCTGTTCCACAGCCACACCTGCCGGCCGTCGCGGCGCAGGTCAGACTCGCCGAGCCGGACCGGCTCGGCGATCCGGACGTGCTGCGGATCGGCATACCACAGGTTCGCGCTGTGCGTCCCCGACAGCAGCGACAGCGGCGACAGCGCCGCGGAGGAATCGCCGGCGCCGGGCAGGTCGGGCAGCCCGAGGCTGGCGGTCAGCTGGATGGTGGCGGTCATCGGGCCGGGCCCCGGCGACCGCTGCACGTCGGCGAGCAGCGCAGCGGCGCTGCGGCCGGGCAGCGACGGAGCGGCCTGGGCGCCGGCCACGGTCGTGCCGGCGACCACCGCGGCCACGGCCACGACGGCGCCAGCGGGCAGGGCCCACCGGGCCCGGCGCCGGAGCCGGAAGCTCCTGGCCTCCGGGTCCTGGGCTTGCTGCGTGCGTCCGTTCCTCATCCGCCACCTCCGCCGGATGCACAGCCCGGGAGGGCCTGCTGCCACAGTACCGGAGGCGGCGGCTACCCCTGCGGCGCCGTCGTCTCCCCGGATGCCGCCCGGCGGCGGGGTCTGGCCGTCCTGCCGGTGACCGCGGGCCGGCCAGCACGCGGTCACCACAGGCTGTGCTGCGCGGCGACCGGATCGCCGGCCCACTCATGCACCTGGCGCAGGTTGTCGCGGGCCGGGTGCCGGGCCGCGGCCGGGCCGTCGGCGAAGCCGCGTAGGACGTTGGCCGTCACCTGCCTGGTGAACCGGGCGGTCCGCCGGTTCAGCCCGAAGTGGTGGTAGCCGCCGAAGGACTCCACCCACCGCATGGTCCCGGTGTTGAACACCCCGGCGCCGCCGGGGTGGGTGTAGTAGGCGGAATCGGAGTAGCTGTTGATGCCCCGGCAGGTCAGCGGCGAGTGGGACATGATCTCGATGGGCCGCTCGACGGGCGAGTCCGGGTTGACCCGGTCGTACTCGGGGCCGACCAGGCCGCGCAGCCGGGTGCCGTGCTGCGCGCCGGTGCCGGCGAAGATCCAGGCATCCGGGCTGACCACGACGTAATCGGCGGTGGTGGGGTTGGATTCATACAGCGTGCCGGTCAGCGAGGACTCCGGGTCCGGGTGCGGCGGCTCCCGCCAGTCGCTGGTGACCAGGTCGTCGTGCTTGCCGTACATCGGGTCGGACAGGTAGCTGGTCTTGTAGCAGATGACCAGCCGCCGCTCCCCCAGCCTGGTCCGGGCCAGCCGGGTGCGCCGGAACATGGCATTGGCGCCCAGGAAGGCCACGTTGACCCCGGCGTCGCGGGCGGCGGTGACATGCGCCCGCTCCGGCGGCGACCAGTACTCGTCGTGGCCCAGCGAGATCAGCGCGCTGGCGCCGTCCAGCAGGTGCGGGTCGCCGGCGATGTCCATGTTGGTCTGGTAGGCCAGCGGCAGCCCGAGCCGCTCGGCCAGCTCGATCACCTTGCGCTCGTAGATCAGGAAGTAGTACGCGCCCTCGTGGTCATAGGGCCGGTCCAGGCTGACCGCCAGCGAGCGGTTGCTGTAGTCGGCCGTGCCGGCAGGCCCGTTGTACAGGTCATAGCCGCCCCACATGTTGTAGGCCTGCCAGGTCGCCACGCTGTTCTTGATCACGACCTTGCCGGCCGTGCCCGCCGACCGGACGGTGAGCGGGATGAACCGCTGCGCGCCGGTCTCGGCGTCCAGCCGGAGCAGGTAGGAGCCGTCCGGCCAGTCGTGAGTGGCCACCTCCAGCGACGGGCCCCAGTCGGTCTGCACCGTGCGGGTCGGGTGCTCCACGACGGCACGGGCCTGGCGGTGGCCGCGCACGTGGCCGGACTGCCAGACCAGCCGGGCCAGGTCGCCGCGGTACCAGCCCATCCGGAAGGCGCGCACCCGGAACGAGCGCGCGGTGGTGGACACGTACAGCTGCACCGGCTCCCCGGCCAGCACGCTGGCCTGGCCGGCGTAGCCGGTGATGGCATCGCTGGCGCCCAGGTGCCGCACGTCCCAGCCGGAGTCGCCGGGCAGGCGGTTCTCGGGCACCTTGCGGTGCCGGCGGGCGGCCAGGGTCGCGGGCCGGGCGGGCGCGGCCGAGCCCGACTCCTCGGCGATCCACACGGCGGTGCCCGCGGCGGCGGGAATGGCGGCCGCGGCCGCTGCCCGGCCCAGGAACGACCGGCGGGTGTAGGAGCGTGACGGCCTGCTCATAGGCCTAGCATGTCCTACACAGCGTTACTGTGATGTCAACGGAGAGTAATTATTTCCCGCTGCCGAAAGGGCCAGTCAGCGCTGCTTACCAGCGACCGAAGGGCAGCAGGGAGGCGATCGCGACCACCGCGAACAGCAGGGTCAGGTAGGCGATCGACAGGTGGAACAGCCGCATCGGGGCGGGCGCCCCGGACCCGCGGGCACCGCCGGCGGCGGCACCGGGGCCCTGATCAGCCGCCGCGATCCCGCTGCGCAGCCGGTGCGCCTCGACCAGGAACCAGCCGCCCAGCCCGGCGGCGCACGCGCCGTACAGCCAGCCGGCATACGGGACCAGCGCCAGCGTCGCCGCGACCATGGCCCAGGAGTAGAGGACGATCTTGCGGGCCACCACGGCCGCCGAGGCGACCACGGGCAGCATCGGCACGTTGGCCGCCGCGTAGTCGTCGCGGAACTTCATCGCCAGCGCCCAGAAGTGCGGCGGGGTCCAGAAGAAGATGACCGCGAACAGCAGCACGGCCGGCAGGCTGACCTGCCCGGTGACCGCGGCCCAGCCGACCAGGACCGGGAAGCAGCCGGCCGCGCCGCCGATCACGATGTTGGACGCGGTGCGGCGCTTGAGGCCCAGGGTGTAGACGAAGACATAGAACAAGATCGCCACGTCGGCCAGCACGGCGGACATCCAGTTAGCCAGCAGGCCGAGCAGCAGCGTGGAGGCGGCGCCGAGCACGATGCCCGAGGCCAGCGCCTCGCCGGGCTTGACGGTGGCCTGGCCCGCCCGGGCGACCAGCGGCCGCCGCGAGGTGCGCTTCATGACCGCGTCGATGTCCCGGTCGATGTAGCAGTTCAGGGTGTTGGCGCTGCCGGCCGCCAGGGCGCCGCCGATCAGCGTCACGGCGATCAGCTTCACCGACGGCAGCCCGCGCTGGGCCAGCAGCATGGTCGGCAGGGTGGTGACCAGGAGCAGCTCGATGATCCGCGGCTTGGTGAGCAGGAACAGCGAGCGCGCGATGACGCTGACGCGGCGCCGGCCAGCCGGCCTGGTGCCCGCCGCCGCGGACTCCAGCGGCTCGCCCCCGGCAGGGGGCAGGGCGCCCGTCACATGTGTCACTCGCCGGCCTCCCGGTGGTCAGTCGATGGGTTGTCGTCAGCCTGCAGACTCGCCGCGGTCGATGACTGTCGGGCAGCCGGCGGAGCGCCGGGACCCGTGCTGGGCGCAGCTGCCTGATCCTCGTGCGATACGTTACCCGACGCCGTGTAGGAGTTCGCAGCCTGATGGGCCACAGCGGCCGCGCGGGCCGGCTCCGGGGCGGCGCTGCGGTGCCCCGGCACCTGGTGCGGCCGGGTGCAGACCAGGTACAGGCCGGCCGCGATCACTATGAACAAGATCATCGGGAATGCGAACGTCCAGTTGTACCCGTGGGCGGAGTTATCCGACGTCACCAGGGCGACTGCCGCTTCGTGCACCGCTGCCTCCTGCTGCGGGTGAGGGGGTGCCCGCCTGCGCCGGCCACGCCTGCGCCGGCCACGGGCGGCGGCCCCGGGGGGGGTGAGGAGCCGCGTCGCTAGCGCACGAGGTAGAACAGCACCCACATGACGACCGCGACGACGGCCAGGTAGTTCCAGAACACGGTGCAGGCGCTCAGCGCGGACTGGAAGCGCTGCACGGCGAACGCCTCGGCGAAGGTCGGCGGCTGCTCCACGAAGGAGATCGCCGGGATGGCCCGGCCGCGCATGATGAGCGTCTCCAGCCAGATCAGCCCGCTCACGGCCACGATGAGGTAGACGGGGGTGGCGCCGGTGAAGACGCTGGCGAACCCGCTGGCGCCGGGGAAGAACGACAGCGTGAGCAGCTGGCCGACGGTCAGCCCGGCGGCGGCCAGGCCGAGCACGAGGGCCGCAGTGGCCGCCGCCAGCCAGGTGCCGCGGCGGGCCGCCTTGATCTGCTGCAGCCCGGCGGTCTGCGCCGCCGCGCAGACCACGATCAGGGCCATGATCAGCGTCCCGAGCCAGGCCGCCGGGCCGTGGAACCCGGCCGGGTACCACAGGCCGTGGGAGTTCAGCGACTTCAGGTAGAAGAACGCGAACACGAAGGAGCCGAGGCCGAACGACAGCGACCCGATCGCGAGCCGGACGCCGGTCCAGGCCGCGTTCAGCGCCGCCTCGTGGTAGAAGGCAGCCTCCTCCTGCGCCGCGGACAGGCCGGCCGGTCCCGGTGCCGATGTCTGCGCCATGGTCAGGCCTCCGCTCGCGGGTCGGGATCAGCGCCCGCTGCGGGGCTCTGCGGGGCGGGCCCGTCCGGTTCCGCGCCGGCCGCGCCGGGGGCACCGGCCGGGCTGAGGGCACCGGCCGGACCGGCGCTGTCCGGCTGCGCACCTGCCGGGTCACCGATCGCCCCGGCCAGCACGCCGGGCGGCGGCGCCAGGTCGGCCACCGGCGGGGCGGCCGGGTCGCCGTACTCATAGGGCCCCGACAGCACCACCGGCACCCGGGCGAAGTTGCCCGGCGGCGGCGGGGAGGGCACCTGCCACTCCAGCCCGCGGGACTGCCACGGGTTGCCCTCCGCGCGCACCCGCGCGATGACGGTCGACCAGACGAAGTTGATCACGAAGATCAGGATCGAGCCGCCCAGCAGGAACGCCGAGACCGAGACCCAGTCGTTGATGGTCTGCAGGCTGCGCGCGTACTCGAAGACGCGGCGCGGCTGGCCGGCCATCCCGACCGCGAACAGCGGCAGGAACGTGGCGTTGAAGAAGATGAACATCGTCCAGAAGTGGATCTTGCCCAGCGTCTGGTTCAGCTGGATGCCCATCATCTTGGGCAGCCAGTAGTAGATGCCCGCCATCAGGGCGAAGATCAGGCCGCCCATGATCGTGTAGTGGAAGTGGGCCATCACGAAGAAGCTGCCGTGCTCGGTGGTGTCGGCCGGCACGTCGGACAGGAACACCCCGGAGATGCCGCCGATCAGGAAATTGAAGTACATGCCCAGCGCGAACAGCATCGGCACGCTGAGCCGGATCTTCGCCTTCCAGAAGGTGCCCATCGCCACCAGGTAGATGAACCCGGTCGGGATCGAGATCAGCTCGGTGGTGAGCATGAACAGCGGGCGCATGTCGGGGTTGATGCCGCTGTCGAACAGGTGGTGCTGCCAGACGAAGAAGCTCAGCAGCGTCACGCCCAGCATGCCCGCCGCGGCTGTCTTGTAGCCGAACAGCGGCTTGCGGCAGAACACCGGGATGATCTCCGAGACGATGCCGAACCCCGGCAGGGCCAGGATGTACACCTCGGGATGCCCGAAGAACCAGAACAGGTTCTGATACAGGTAGCTGCTGCCGCCGAGCGAGTCGGTGAAGAACGCGGTCTGCGCGGTCCGGTCTGTGATGATCATGTACATGCCGCCGACCAGCACCGGAGCGGCCAGCACCATCAGGAACGCCGTGGCCAGCATCGACCAGGCGAACATCGGCAGCCGGCTCCACCGCATGCCCGGTGCCCGGTAGCAGATGATCGTGACGATCAGGTTGAACCCGGCCAGGATCATCGAGATCCCCATCAGCCCGAAGGCGATGGCATAGGAGTCGGCGCCGTAGGTGGACTCGATCGACAGCGGCGCGTACCCGGTCCAGCCGAACGGGAAGCCGCCCAGCAGCAGCCCGGACAGCAGGACACCGAAGGCCGCCGGGGTCAGCCAGAACGACAGCGCCTCGATCCGCGGGAAGGCCACCCGCTTGGAACCGATCATCAGCGGGACCAGGTAGTTGCCCAGCGGCCCCAGGATGACCGAGGTCATCAGCATCATCATCATCGTGCCGTGCTCGCCCACGATCTCGATGTAGGCGCTGGAGCTGAAGACGTGATGCACCGGCGACAGCAGCTCGGTCCTGATAGCCATGGCGAACAGCCCGGCCGTGCAGAAGTAGACGAGCATCGCGACCAGGTACTGGATCCCGACCACCTTGTGGTCGAGGGAATACCGGAAGTACTGCGCCACGCCGCCGGCCTCCGCGTGCCCGCCGGCCTCGCCGGCTGGCCGGCCGGCCATCTGGCGCAGCAGGTCACTGAACACGCCGAGGCCGGCCAGCCAGCCGATCACCGCCGCGACGTAGCCGAGCACGATGGGCAGGTCGCTGGAGTCCGACAGCGGGAGCTGCTGGTAGCTGCTGCCCAGGAAGTTGCCCAGCAGGTGGCCCAGCAGGTAGCCGATGACGGCGCCCAGGATCCCGGTGTGCACGGCGGGCCGCCGCCACCAGGGCCGCGGCATTCCCCCGGCGGCGGGACCGCCGCCGCCGGGCTCACGGGTCTGCGCAGGCTGCATCTCGATGGCCACCCGGTCACCTCCTCACGGTGCGGAGCCTGGTCACGGCCGTGCTGGTCAGGCCGCTCTTGGCTGTGCTGGCCAGGCCGCTCATGGCTGGACCGGATCCTGCGGCGGGTAGAAGTAGCCGTTCGCGCCCGTGATGCCCGCCTTGGCCATGGCCTTGTTGATGGCCGGGACTACCGTCGGGTCGTAGGTGGTCGCGTACGGCGGGAGCATCCGGGTCACCGAGGCCAGCCGGGCCTGCGTCGATTTCGCCCAGGACTCGAAGGCGGCCGGGGTCACCACCTTCCCGGTATCGGCCATCGCGCCGTGCCACAGGCCGCACAGCTCCGCGCAGCGGACCGTGACCTGGCCCAGCTGGGTCGGCCGGGTGAACGCGGTGTTGTCGACGCCGGGGTTGGCGTCGGCCTTGACCCCGAGCTGGTAGGCCCAGAAGCTGTGGATCACGTCCAGCGACGTGACGTGGAACTCCACCCACCGGCCCTCGGGCAGCATCAGCTGGGTCGACTCGAAGCCGCCGAACTGCGGGTAGCGGTAGGTGAACCGCCACTGCTGGCCGATGACCTGGACCTGCAGCGGCGCCGAGCCGGCCGGCGCCCAGATCGGGCTGGGCCCCTCCCCGGCCCCGGCGCCCTGCGCGGTCATCAGCTCGTAGGTGCCGAAGCCGAACAGGGCCAGCACGATGACGGTCGTCACGGTGATCCAGGTGGCCTGGACCCGGGCGTGCCCGTGCAGCGCCGGCCCGTCGGTCTCATCCCCGTCGCGCTGCCGCCAGACGACCAGCGCGTAGCCGAAGTAGATGAGCACGAAGGCCGTGACCGGGGCCGCAATCACGGCCATCACCTTGATGTCGAACTGCTGGTTGCTGGCCGCGCTGGCCATGTCACCCGGCGGCAGGTGCGGCCCCCACACCGACCAGATCAGCCAGTCGGCGACGACCGAGACCACCAGCCACGGCAGGAAGATGCGCAGCGCGTGGCTGGGCTCCCGGCGGCCCGCCCCCGTCCCGGCCCCGGCGCCGGCCTGGCTGGTCATCAGCTCACCACCTCCATGCTGCCGGTCATGAAGCCGATGGTCTGCATGGGACCGCCGAAGCCATCCAGGAAGCCGCCGCCGCAGGGCACCCGGCACTGCCAGAAGTAGCTGCCCGTCTGCCGCGGCGCGGTGAACTCAAAGGTCATCGTGGTGTGCGGGCCCGAGGTGCACGGCGAGGCCCCGCACAGCGACGCGGTCAGCGACGGCGAGGCCATCGGCACGTTCAGCCCGATGCCGGGGATGGAGAACGTGTGCCCCACGTTGCAGCCCGACCATGAGTTGAGCTGGCTCACCGGCTTGCCGTTGACGTACTCGAGGTTGCCGGCGGTCCCGGTGACCTTGCCCCAGTACGGGTTGCGCAGCGGCGTGCAGCCGTCGTAGCCCAGGATCGTCACGTGCACCGTGGCGCCGGCCGCGACCTTGAACAGCGTGGTGTGCACCCACTTGCCGGTGGCCGGGCTCTTGATGAAGTAGGACACCCAGTCCGGCTTGGACGTGACCGTGTTCTGCGGGTCCTCTTGCAGCGTGATGCTGACCTGCCGGGCGCCGGCAGCCGCGAAGTTCTCCACCGGCGGCCCGCCGAGCAGGTAATGGATGACCAGGAAGGCACCCAGGGCGACTACGGCACACAAGGCCGCCGCCAGGGTCGCGATCCGGACCGGCAAGGACACCAGCCATCACCTCGCTCGCCGCCGTGAGCGCACCGCCAGCCGGCGCCGCGCTCGCTGCCGCCCCGTTGTCGCCTTGATCTTGCGAGCGCGCCCGGGACCGATCAACGGCTAGCGACATACATGACGAAACTGTCATGCGGTTCGAGCGCACCGGATTCGGCCGGGGGGCGAGGCTTGACCTGTGATGTCCGGAGGAGTAGCAAACGTGCTGAAGTCCCTTCTCACCGGCCCGGCGGCGCCGCTCGCAGTGCGCCCGCTCGCACCGCCCGGCCGGCGCGGCGCAGAGTGAAGTGCTGAGCGAATGATGAATGGCCTGTCCGCCCGTCCCGGCGAGTCCCCGCCGGGATCGTCGCGCATCCTGGTCGTGGATGACGAGCAGGCCATCCGCGACCTGATCGGCCGCGCTCTGGTGACGGCCGGGTACAGCGCCGACCTGGCCGCCGGCGGCGCCGCCGGGCTGGAGATGATCGCCAGCCGCGACTACGGGCTGGTCATCCTGGACCTGGTGATGCCCGACCTGGACGGCCGCACGTTCCTGACCCGGCTGCAGGCCACCCGCAACGTTCCCGCCGTGCTCGTGCTGTCCTGCGTGGACGACGTGGCCACCAAGGTGAGCTGCCTGGAGCTCGGCGCCCAGGACTACCTGACCAAGCCGTTCTCGCTGGCCGAGTTCCTGGCCCGGGTCCGCGTCCGGCTGCGCGATGACACCCACCTGCATGCCGAGATCATCCGGGCCGGCGGCCTGGTCCTGGACGTGTGGCGGCTGAAGGCCGACATCGGCAACGGCCCGGTGTCGCTGACCAAGCTGGAGTTCCTGCTGCTCCGGGAGCTAGCCGAGCACGTCGGGCAGCCGCTGCGCAAGGATGAGCTGCTGGCCTCGATCTGGGGCCTGGACTTCGATCCCGGCTCCAACGTCGTGGACGTGTGCGTCCGGCGGCTGCGGTCCAAGCTGGGCTTTGACCTGATCAAGACGGTGCGCGGTGCCGGCTACCAGCTCACCTCCTGACCCGGCGGTCGCAGCGCCGGCCGGCCCGCGCGCTAGATTCGCCAGCGTGGTCATTGAGGACACCCGCGCGGCCAGCCCCGCGCTTACCCCTGCCCGCGGCCGGCCCGCCCGCACGCCGGGGCGTGCCCGGTGATCGGCCGCCTGAACCTGCCCGCCCGGGTCAGCACCCGGCGGTCTCGCGCACTGCTGCTGGGTGCCGTCGCGCTGGTGCTGCTGGCCGTGATCGCCGCGCTGACCTTCGGCGTGGCGGGCGGCTCGTCCCGCTCCCCCGGCCCGCCGCCGGCCGCCAAGCCGTTCTCGCTGAGCCAGCTGGGCCAGCCCGGCCACCAGGTGTCGCTGGCCGGGCTGGCGGGCCAGCCGGTCATCGTGAACTTCTTCGCCTCCTGGTGCGAGCCGTGCCAGAAGGAGACCCCGCTGCTGGCCCGGTTCTACGCCGCGCACCAGGGCCGGGTCGCCGTCATTGGCGTCGACGCTAACGACCAGAAGGGCGCGGCGCAGAAGTTCGTGCGCAAGATGGGGGTCAGCTACCCGGTCGGCGTCGACCCCTTCCCGGCCAGCACGGCCACCTCCTACGGCGTGCTCGCGCTGCCGCAGACCTTCTTCCTCAATGCCCGCCACCAGATCGTCCGGCATGTCGTGGGCGGGCTCACCGCCCGCGAGCTGAGCGCCTGGGCCACCCGGATCGGGAGGCAGTGACCGTGACCGCCCGCCAGCCATGACCCGCCTGGCATGACCGCGCCGCCGCGGGCCGGGCCGCCGCTCTTGCCCCTGCAGTCGCGCGGCTGGCCAGCGCGGCGGTACCCGAGGTGGCTGCTGCCCGCGCTTGCCGTGCTGGTCGCGGCCGCCGTCGCCGTGGGCCTGGCGCACCGGCCCAGCCGCCAGGAGCGGGCCGCCGACCTGCGCGGCCTGCTGCACACCCTGAACTACGACATTGAGTCCTGCGCGGGCGGCGTGCATGACTCACTCACGGTGCTGACCGCGATTGACTCCGGCACCAGCCACGACGTGGCCACCGCCGCCAGCGTGGCCGGCACCGGGACGGCCAGCTGCTCGCCGGCCAGCAACGAGCTGATCGATGACCTGGAGAGTTACCAGGTGCCCGAGTCGCTGGCCAGCTACCACCTGGGCCGCGCCGTTACCGGCCTGATCGACTGGGCCGCCCCCGACGCCGAGAACGCCCAGTCCGGCGTCGCGCGGGTGCTGGCCGCCCGCGGCACCCCGCGCGAGGCCGCCGCCCGTGCCGCGCTGCGGCAGGCGCTGCGGACGCTCGACCGCCAGCGGGCCGCCGTGGACACCGCCCTGGCCCCGGCCATCGCCGCGCTGTCACCGCGCGCCGCCCCGCCCGCGCTGCCGGGCTAGCAGAACCCGGATGCCAAACGGGGAGGCCCGAGCGTGAGCTACCTCACCAGCCACTGGTCCTTCGACCCGTTCGTGATCGTGATCGCCGTCGTGGCGGCCTGGCACGAGGCCGGCCTGAGCCGGCTGGCCCGCCGGTCCCGCCCCGAGCGGACCCGCCAGCGGCGCCGGCGCTCGGCGCTGTTCTACGCCGGACTGGCCGTCTTGCTGCTCGCCGTCTGCTCGCCGGCGGACTACTGGGCCAGCGACTACTTCTTCGCGCACATGATCCAGCACCTGCTGCTCATGTTCGCCGCGCCGAGCCTGGTCGTGGCGGGCGCTCCGTGGCAGCCGCTGGCCGGCGGGCTGCCGGGCCGGCTGGGCCGCAGCGTCACCCGGCAGGTGCTGACCGGGGGCTGGGCCCGCCCGCTGCGGGCGGCGGCCGGCACGCTGCTGCGTCCCTGGGTGGCGGTGGCGGTGTTCAACCTGCTGATGATCGCCTGGCACGTGCCGGCGCTGTTCGACCTGGCCGGGCGGAACCAGGCGGTGCACATCTGGCTGATGCACGGCTCGTTCTTCGCCGGGGGTATCTTGTTCTGGCTCCAGTTCATCGCCTCGCCGCCGTTCCGGATCCGGATGCCGGCGGTGCCGCAGGCTACGGCCCTGCTGGCGACCAACGTGGTCATGTGGGTACTGGCCATGTCGCTGGGCATACTGACCAGCAGATCGTGGTACACGGTCTATGACCACCTGCCGGGCGTCACCCTGCCGCCGTTCGCTGACCAGCAGATCGGCGCCGGGATCTTGTGGATCTGCGGCGATATCTGGGCCGTGCCCTGCATGATCTCGGTCATCCGGCGGGTCATCGCCGAGGACGGCAGCGTGGGCTCGGCGGTGGACCGCATCCTGAGCCGCCGCGACTCGCGGCGCTATCAGTGGGCGGGGCGTCGCTCAGAGTGACATCGGTGTAACTATGATCGCCATTGCGGCGTGCAGAGCTGCACGGCCGCATCTGGTGAGCAGCAGCGGGGGGAGCTGCCAGCACAATGCCCAGTCATTCGCGCGCGGGTCCGCCCATGCGCCCGGCCGCTGGCCGCCCGGCAGGGGGACGTTCGGCATGGGGCCGTTCGGGCGGCCGGCACGCCGCACCGCGGTCCGCGCGGGCGCAGCCCGGCCTCCACCTCGCAGCCGATGCAGGGCCCGCGGGCACTGTGTCGACGGGCCCTGTGTTGACGGGCCCAGCGTCTGCGGGCACAGCGTCGACGAGCACCGGGCCGGCAAGCACGGACCCCACAGGCACGGCCTCGACGGGCCCGGCTGTTACCGGCACGGGACCGGCCAGCACGGGACCGGCTGTCACGGAGCCGCCGGACCCAGCCTCTGCCGACACAGGCCCAGTAAGCACGGAGCCGACCAGGCAGGCCCTGACGGACCCAGCGTCAGCAGGCCCGGCGCCGGCCAGCACGGGACCTGCTGTCACGGAGCCGCCGGAATCCGGACCGGCGGGCACGGGACCAGAGGGCCGGGGGTCGTCAGGTACAAGGTCGCCAGGAGCAGGGGCGGCAGGCCAGGGACCGCCCCGCGCCCCGCAGCGGCCGCGGCCGCTGCGGGTGCTGTCGCTGCTGATCACGCTGGCCCTGGTCGGGATCACGGTGGCGGCCTGCCTGGGCCCGCGGATGCTGGCCGCCCGTGACCAGGCCGCCAGCAGCTTCTCGCTGCCCGGCCTGAAGGACCCGGCCGACCGGGTCAGCCTCAGCGACTATGACGGCAAGCCGGTGATCATCAACTTCTTCGCGGCGTGGAGCCCGCCGAGCAAGGCGCAGACCCAGCTGCTGGCCCACTTCCACCGCTATTACCACGGCCAGGTGCTGATCATCGGCATCGACGCCCGCGACGACCGGGCAGCCGCCCTGAAGCTGGTCCGCCAGTCGCGGGTGACCTACCCGGTCGCCACCGACAAGGATCTCCATGTCGCCGCCCGGTACGGGTTGCCGGGCGTCCCGGCGACGTTCTTCCTGAACTCCCGCCACCAGGTGGTCAAGGCCGACTACGGGTGGCTGAGCTGGAAGAAGCTGCGGCGCGGGGTCACCGTCATGGATCCGAGCTCGCCGGCCGCCTTCCCGCCGAAGGCAGCGGCGGTGCCGGGCGGGCCGGGCCGCTAAACGCCGATCTCGGCCAGCGCGGCCAGGAACGCGGCCTCGAAGGCGGCCGGCGGCCGGGCCGGGCCGGGCTCGGGCGGCTTGACCCGGTCCAGCGCGGCCAGGGCGGTCCGCAGCACGTCAGCGGTGCCGGGCCCGGTGACCCCGGCGCCCCCCAGCTCCAGTTCGTGCTGCAGGTTGTCGCGGCCGTGGCCCTGCACGACGTCCAGCAGCAGCAGCGGCCGGCCGACCGTGCGGGCCTCGGTGCAGGTGTCGCCGGAGCTGGTGATGACCAGGTCAGCGGCGGCCATCAGGACCGGGACCTGATCGGTGAAGCCGATGGCGCGCACCCGCGGCTGGCGGGCGGCGGCCGCGGTCAGGGCCCGCTCCAGCCTTGTGTTGCGCCCGGCCACCGCCAGCACGTGCACGCCGGCCCGGCCCAGGGCCTCGGCGGCCGCGGCCACCGGCCCCAGGCCCCAGGCGCCCGACATCAGCAGCACGCAGCGCTCCTGCTGCGGGATGCCCAGCTGGTCACGGGCGGCCGCCTGCGGCGGGACGGTGTAGAAGGCGGGACGGACCGGCGAGGGCAGCACGCGCACCCGGGCATCAGGGGCGAACCGCCGCACGGCCGCCTCGGCGGCACCGGAGGTGACCAGGTACAGGTCCACGTTGGGGTGCACCCACAGCCGGTGCGGCGTGACATCGGTGCAGAACACGACGTGGCTCATGGCCGGGAAGTCCGGGGCCACCCGGCTCACCGCCGACGCGGCCGTGGAGAACACGGAGATGGCCAGGTCAGCCGGGTCGGACTCGAGGTAGGCGCGCAGCCGGGGCACGACCTGGCGGCGGGCCGCGGCGTCGGCCAGCAAGGCCAGCCTGCTGCCCGGCCGCAGCGCCGCGAAGTGGAAGGCGTCGAACAGGCCGGGCACCGCCAGCATGGTCCGGAACACGCGCTCGCCTGCCGAGCCGCCGCGCCGTCCCAGCAGCCGCATCGCATCGAGTGTGTGCGTGCGGTACCCGTGCCGCTGCAGCGAGGCGGCGCACGCCGCGGCGAGCGCGTCATGGCCCATCCCGATCGAGCCCGACACCAGCAGCGCCGTACTTTCCTGGCTCGCCGCCGGGGCTCCCTGGGAGGCGCCGTCTTCCCTCGTCGCTGCGCTCCTCAGTCCAGACGGCGCCGGGCGCCCCTGTGGCTCGCTCATCTGGTATCGAGCCAGTTCAGGTAGCGGCGGACGCCGGCCGAGAACGGCGTGACCGCCGCCCAGTCCAGCAGTTCCTTGGCCAGGCTGGGCGAGATGGCGGCGCCGGCGTAGTCGGCGGCCCGGGCCGGCACGTACTCGACCGGCACCGGGGCGATCAGGTCGCAGACCGTCTCGGCGATCTCCCGGACCGACACCGGGGTGCCGCCCTCCAGGGCCAGGGTCTGGTCGGCGGCTGCCGGGCCCAGGGCCCGGACGTGCGCGTCGGCCAGGTCCTCGACGTAGACATAGTTGCGCTGCTGCTCGCCGGTCCCGGCGATGGTGATCGGCGCGCCCTGCCGGGCCGCCGCGACGAACCGCGCCACCACCAGAGCATCGCGCATCCGCGGGCCGTACGGGATGCCGTAGCGCAGGATCGTGAAGTGCTGCCCGTACATCTCGCGGTAGCTGTGCACGAGCATCTCGGCGGCCAGCTTGGTCGCCACGTAGACGTGCCCGGCGCTGCGCAGGTCGACCGGGGCAGCCTCGGTCCGCTCGCCCTCGCCGATCGTCGCCCCGTATACCCACACGGTGCTGGCCAGCAGCACCCGGCCGGTCCCGGCCTGGCGGGCGGCGTCCAGCACCCGCGCGGTGCCCTCGACGTTCAGCCGGACCGCGCGCACCGGGTCGGCGGCCACCTCGTTCACGTCGGCCGCCCCGGCCAGGTGGAAGACCGCCCCGGCCCCGGCCACTGCCGCCGCGAGGGCGCCGGCGTCGAATAGGTCGGCGACGTGGTAGCGGGCGGCCGGGTTGCGCCAGGTTCCGCCCACGTCGATCACGGTCACCTCATGACCGGCCGCTACCAGGTGGTCCACCACATGCGAGCCGATGAACCCGCAGCCGCCCGTTACCGCGACCCGCATGACCGCACTCCCCCGTCTGTGATCCGACTGCTGCTCCCCGCCCGGCTCGCGCCCGGCGGCGGGGCGCCGCCTGCTGGCTGGCCCGTGATGATGGCTGAGCTGTCATGCCCCGGTCATGGCCCGGTACACCGTCGTGACGGCCGCCACCACCTGCTCGGCCTCGTCGTCGGTCATGTCCGAGTGCACCGGCAGGCAGACATGCCGGGCGCACAGGTCCTCGGCGACCGGCAGCGGCGGGCCCGCGAACGGGGCCAGCACGGGCTGGTGGTGCAGCGGGACGTCGTAGACCTCGCCGGCCATCCGGACCTCGTGCACGCCGGCCAGTTCCTTCTTGAAGCGCGCGCGATCGCAGCCGCGCGGCAGGACCGCGATGTACTTGTAGATGTTGCTGCGGCAGCCGTCCGGCTCGGCCAGCGCGTCCAGCCCGTCCAGGCCGGAGAGCGCGGCGGTGTACCGGGCGGCGACCACCCGGCGGCGCTCGATCGAGGCGGCCATCCGGCGCAGGTGGACCAGGCCGGTGACGGCGCTCAGCTCGCTCATCCGCCAGGCGTAGCCCTCGCGGACGTGATGGTTGGCGCCGAAGCTGCCCTTGCCCTGGTCACGGTAGATCCGCGCCTCGTCGGCCAGGGCGGCCGAGCTGGTCAGGATCATGCCGCCCTCGCCGCAGGTCACCACCTTGGTCGGATAGAACGAGAAGGCCGCCGCGGTCCCGAAGGACCCGGCGAACTGGCCCTGCCAGGTCGCTCCGTGCGCGTGCGCGGCGTCCTCGACCAGGGCGATGCCGCGGTCGGCGCACAGCTGGCGCAGCGCGCCGGCCTCGGGCGTGATCAGGCCGCCGATGTGCACCAGCACGACGGCCGCCGTGTCCGGGGTCAGCGCGGCGGCGACGGTGGCGGGGCTGAGCGCGAAGGTGGCGGGATCGATATCGGCGAACACCGGCCGGGCGCCGGCCCGCAGGACGGCCGCGGCGGTGGCATAGAAGGTGTTGGCCGGGACGATGACGTCGCGGCCGGCGACTCCGCCGGCAGCCGGCCCGGCCGGCCGGGCTGCGCCGGGCGGCAGGCCCGCGCCGGGCTGGCGGGCCGCGCCGGGCGCGGGCAGGGCGCGCAGCGCGATCTCCAGCGCCGCGGTGCCGCTGGACACGGCGATGGCGTGCGCGGGCCCGGTGCCCTCGCGTCCAGTGGGAGGCCCGGTGCCAGGAAGCCCGGTGTCCGGACGCCCGGCGCCAGAACGGCTGGTGTCAGGACGCCCGGCGTCAGAACGAGAGTGCGCCTGTGCGAAGGCCGCCTCAAACTCGCGGGTGTACCGGCCCAGCGTCAGCATCCCGCTGTCCAGAATCCCGGTGATAGCCGCCGCGATTTCCGCGCGATCAGGCGCGGGAAAGCTCACTCGGGCTGCCTGCACGGCCAATGATGGTCCCCCGTTCCGGAAATCCCCCGCAGCTCGCCCAGGTCACCGCGACCCAGGTCAGCCGGTCTTGTGACGCGAGCCGCTGAACACGGACATGATCCCGGGAATGAGCCGCCGCTGCCGCGCGCCCGGCCGCGTGTCCTGTATCAATCGGCCTGCTGCCGACGATAGCGCGAAGCGCTATTCAGTAATGTGACCGCAATGGGGCGCAGTTTTGTCTGGGGGACGGCGGCAGCAGGCGCGGCGCTGGCCGTGGCCCAGGCCGGGCCGGGGCTCACCGGGCTCGGGCCGGTCCGCCGCGCCTTGTTCCCCCGGCTGGCGGGCCAGGGTGAGCTCAGCCACGTGGCGCTCACCTTCGACGACGGGCCCGACCCGGCCAGCACGCCCGGCTTCGCCCGGCTGCTGGCCGACCGCGGGGTCACCGCGACGTTCTTCCTGCTGGGCCAGATGGCGGCGCGGGCGCCGGGCCTGGCCGCCGACCTGGCCGCAGCCGGCCACGAGATCGGGGTGCACGGCTGGGCGCATCGTTATCTCACCCTGCGCGGGCCGCGGGCGGTTCGTGATGACCTCCGCCGGGCCACCGAGGTCATCGCGCAGGCGACCGGCACCCGGCCGCGGCTGTTCCGGCCGCCGTACGGGGTACTGAGCGGGCCGGGGCTGATCGCGGCGCGCCGGCTGGGCCTGACGCCCGTGCTGTGGGGGGCCTGGGGCCGGGAGTGGGCCCCCGGCGCTACCCCCGGCTCGGTCTACGCCAGCCTGTCCGGCCAGCTGCACGGCGGGGTCACGGTCTTGCTGCATGACTCCGACTGCACCTCGCCACCGGGCTCGGCCGACGCGGCGCTGGGCGCGCTGCCCCGGCTGCTCGATGAATGCGCGGACCGCGGACTGGCCGTGGGGCCCCTGCGCGACCACGGCCAGCCCCCGGCCCGCTAAGCCCGGAGACTCCCCCCGAATCCCTGCGTCAGCTCCGGGCGCGCCGCGGGCGGCCGACCGAGCCGACCAGGCCAGTCAGGCCGTAGGCCGCGGCACCGTGCCACAGCGCGGTCCACACGCTGCCGAACAGGCCGCCGTCCACCACCATGGACAGCGCGAACACGACGATGGCGCACGCCGCGCCGGGGAAGGCAGCAAACCGCCACGGGTTGCGCTGCGCCCACAGCAGGGCCCGGCTGTGCCTGGCGCGCAGCAGCGCGCCCGCTCCGGCCACGGCGAAGAACGCCACGGCCCCGAGGGCCAGCGGGCTGGCGATGGCCAGGTGGAAGGCCAGGGCGTGCAGCACCATGTCGGCACCCGCGACGGCCACGCCCGCGGCACCCGCGAGAGCCCACGGCGCCTCCGAGAAGACCGCTCCGGAGACAGCCATCTCGTCCCGGCGGGTCAGTCCCTGGTTCCCCCGGCCCGGCTCGTACCGGCCCTGCTGATATCCCGTCCGCGCGGAGTCGCGGGTTGGTGTCGACATCATGACTCCCCTAGGCTTCGAGGTTTGACGTAAGTCAAGATATATCTTCTATCCCGAGGTTGACAAGATATATCTTCTTAGCCAGGTCATACCCGGGTGCGGGCGCACCGGATACTGGGTGGGGCCCGCCGGCTACTCCGGCGATGGCGTGCCGGGTACAAGACATGATGCCGGCGCCGGGGCGGGCTCCCGGCGCGGGCCTCCGGCACCGGCTCCGGACCAAGGCTCGGCGCGTATGTGAGATAGACCACAAGAGAGGTTCCTCAGAGGACGTTCAGCTGGCACACAGGTGGATGCCCCTTACTAGAAGGGCTGCTCTCCGCCGTCTCGCACCCGCCGCCTGCCGCACGCCCGGAGCGCTGGGCCGCCGGACGGTACTAGGGGCGCGGGCAAAAGGAACCTAGGCTGGCACTGGCAGAGGTGATGAGGATGCAAGACGAGCAGGGCGGCGACAATCAGCAGCCCGGTTATGGCGGGTCCTGGCGGGCGAGCGCGGAGGGCGACGGCGACCAGCCTGCCGTGCCCGGCGGCAGCGCCCCGGACAGCGCTCCGGGCGACACCGCCCCGGGCGGCGCCGGCGGCAGCGGCAGCGCCGGCGTGAGTGGCAGCAGCGGGTCCGGGAACAGCGCTGCCGCCGGTGACGCGACCGCCGATCTCGCGGCTGCGGGCCAGGCGCCGGATGGCGCCGTGCCGGGCACGCCTGCTGGCACCAGTGCCGCCAGCGACGCTGCTCCCGGTGCGGGCCCGTCCGGCGGCAGCCCGGCTGGCACCACCGGAGAGGGCAGTCCCGCGGGGAACGCGCCCACCGTCCCGGGCGCCGTGCCGGGCGGGCCGCCGGGCCCCTACGGCTTCGGGCCGCCTGGCCAGGCGGGCGGGTACTCCCCGTCGGGCCAGTACGGCCAGCCCGGCGGGTACGGCTATGGCCAGCCGGGCGGCTACGGGTACGGGCAGCCCGGCGGGTACGGCCAGGGCGGCTACGGCCAGCCCGGCGGATACGGCCAGCCAGGCAGCTACGGGCGGGCCGGCGGCTACGGCCAGCCCGGCGGCTACGGGCAGCCCGGCTCCTACGGCCAGGGCTCATACGGGCAGCCGGGCTCCTACGGCCAGGCCGGCCGCTACGGGCAGCCCGGCTCCGGCGGCTACGGGCAGTCAGGCGGGTACGGCCAGGGCGGCGGTTACGGGCCGGGCGGCTACGGCACGCCCACCGACTACATCCAGCAGCAGCCGCGGCCCCGGCGCCGGCTGACCGGGGTCGTCGCCTACATCGCGGTCGCGGCCGTCGCCGCCGCCGCCGGGGCGGGCACGGTCCTGCTCGCCGACCACTTCGGCCAGGGCAGCGGGCAGCCCTCAGCCGGCCAGCAGGGCAGCGGCCCGGCCAACCCCGGCTTCCCCGGCCAGAGCCCCGGATCGCAGGTCAGCAGCGCCACCGAGCAGGCGGTGTACAACGCCGTCCAGCCCGGCATCGTCAACATCACCAGCAACCTGCAGTACCAGGGCAGCTCGGCCGCGGGCACCGGCATGGTGATCAGCAGCTCGGGCCTGATCCTGACCAACAACCATGTCATCAACGGGACGACCGGCCTGACCGCGCGCGTGGTCGCCACCGGCCAGCGCTACAAGGCCACGTTCCTGGGCTACGACAAGAGCGACGACGTCGCGGTACTGCAGCTGCAGCATGCCTCCGGGCTGCGCACGGTCCCGATCGGCAACTCCGACCAGGTCAACCTCGGCAACGGGGTCGTGGCGCTGGGCAACGCCGGCGGCAGCGGCCAGACCACCACGGTCACCGGCAGCATCACCGGGCTGCACCAGACCATCACCGCCAGCGATGACGGCAGCTCCACCAGCGAGAAGCTGACGGACATGCTGCGGACCAACGCCAACATCGTGCCGGGTGACTCGGGCGGGCCGCTGGCCAACACCGACGGCAAGGTCATCGGGATGGACACGGCCGCCGCAACCGGCTCGTTCGGGGTCGGGCAGGAGGACGTCGGGTTCGCCATCCCGATCAACCGGGCGATGAAGATCGCGCAGCAGATCATCCACGGCGACGCCGGCGGCGGGGTGACCCTGGGCTCGTCGGGATTCCTCGGCGTGCTGGTGCCCGATGGCAAGGCCAGCCAGGCGGCCGATCCGGCTGAGCAGCGCCGGCTGCAGATCCAGAGCGAGCAGAGCGGCTCCAGCGGCGGCCTGGGGATCCCGCGGGCGGGCTCCCAGTGCGTGCCGAACGCGCTGGATGTCGGCATCCCGGCCAAGGTGGCCCCGGTGAGCTCAGGCGCGCTCATCCTGGGCGACCTGTGCGGCACGCCATCCGCCGCGGCCGGCATCACGGCCGGGTCGGTCATCACCTCGGTCAACGGGCGGACGGTCACCACGCCCAGCTCGCTGACCGGGATCATGCAGGATTTCCGGCCGGGCGCCAAGATCAGCGTGACCTGGGCGAAGGCCTCCGGCAAGAAGGAGACCAAGACCCTCACGCTGGGCGTCAAGCCCCCGCAGTAAGGCCGGCGCGCACCACAGCAGGGCCAGCAAGGGGCCGGGGCCGCCGCGACGGCGGCCCCGGCCCCGCTGTGCGTGAGGCGGCTGCGCGCCCGGAGCGGGCAGCGTGCCAGCGCCCGTGCCGGGCACCGGCCAGCGCGGCCGGGCGCGCGCTCTAGGCCAGGTCGAACTCGCCGTCCTGAACCCCGGCCGTGAATGCGCTCCACTCGTCGGGCGTGAAGATCAGCACCGGCCCCGCGGGCTCGCGGCTGTCGCGCATGGCGATGACCTGGTCGCTGCCCTCCTTGGAGCCGGGAACGAAGGCGATCTCCACACTGGCCTCGCCGGGCTCGCCCGAGCTGGCGCTGCGCCAGATGGCGTTGGTGAGGTCCATTACTGGGTATCCCTTTCCGCGCGATTCCTGGTGCCGGATGAAGCCGGCTGAAGTTCAGTATCGCGCGTGCGGCGGCCGCGATCGGGCCGCTCGTGCAATCTCATCGTCAATCTCACCGGGGTTTTGCGGCGGTTTGCGCGCACGGCGGGCCGGAACACCCGTCCTATCTGGGCAGGTTTATCGCTGGGTGCCTTTTATGCGCGATTCCGGCTGAGCGTCTTTTATGCGCTGTTCCGCTCATGCCCGCCCGCGCGGGCGGAAGACCGAGATGGTCACGGCCACGGTCACCGGAACCTGGCCGGGCAGCTGCCCGATCCGCTCCCCCAGGGCCGCCGGGTCGGCATGCCAGGCGCTCGGGCCCATGCCGACGGCAGCCGCCACCGCATCGTGATCCAGCCGCAGGCCCGCCGCGTACTCATCCCGCTCCTGCAGGTCGAAGCAGGCGCCGAGGGTAGCCATCAGCCGCTCGTCCTTGCGCGGGTCGACCGCCAGCAGCCCGAGCGGCCCGACGAGCTCGCCGAGATGGCCCGGGCCGGGCGTCACGACCAGGAGCCTGCCCCGCGGATGGAGGATGCGCCGCAGCTCAGGACCGGAGCGCGGCGCGAAGACGTTGAGCACCACCGCGGCGGCGCCGCCGGCCACCGGCAGGCGGCGCCAGGCGTCCGCGGCGACCGCGCCGATCCGCGGGTGCGCGCGGGCGGCGCGGCGCAGCGCGAACTTAGAGGCGTCCAGGGCCAGGCCAGCGCGGCCGGGCAGCTGGCCGAGGACGGCGGCCAGGTAGTAGCCAGGGCCCGCGCCGACGTCAGCCACGCAGCCCGGCACGCGCTGCGCCGCGGTGGCGGCCCGCCGGGCCAGCTCGCCCGCCACGCCCGCGTAATGACCCTCGTCCAGGAAGCTAGCCCGCGCGGTCACCATCGCCGCGGAGTCGCCGCCAGGCGCCCGGCCGCCCGGCGGCAGCAGGCTGACATACCCCTGCCGGGCGATGTCGAAGGAGTGCCCGGCCGGGCAGCGCAGCGCCTGGCCATCGCGGCGCAGGGCCGCACGGCACCGCGGGCACTGCAGGTAGCCCACGACATCGTCCAGCATGGCGGTTACCCCGGCGGCTGCGTCCGGCGGCTAGGACGCCAGCCAGGCGCGCATCCGGGACTCGCACTGCGCGATCTCCGCCAGCGCGACGTGCTCGTGCCGCGCGTGCGCGACCAGCGGGTCACCCGGGCCGAAGTTGACCGCCGGGATCCCGAGCGCGTCGAACCGGGCCACGTCGGTCCAGCCGAACTTGGCCCGCGGCTGGCCGCCCATCGCCGCCACGAACGACGCGGCCGCCGGACGGTCCAGGCCCGGCCGGGCGCCGCCTGCGGCATCGGTGACGCGGACATCCCAGCCCGCGAAGACGTCGCGCAGGTGGCCGGCCGCCGCCTCGACGTCGCGGTCGGGCGCGAACCGGTAGTTGACCGTCACCACGCACTCGTCCGGGATCACGTTGCCGGCCACTCCGCCGCTGATCGCCACGGCGTTCAGGCCCTCATGGAAGGCCAGCCCGTCGACCACCGGCTGCCGCGGCCGGTAGCGGCGCAGGACCTCCAGCACGGGGCCGGCGTCGTGGATCGCGTTGTGGCCCATCCAGCTGCGGGCGCTGTGCGCCCGCTCCCCGGCCAGCCGGACCTCGGCCCGCATGGTGCCCTGGCAGCCGCCTTCCACCAGCGCGCCGGTGGGCTCCATCAGAACGGCGAAGTCGGCAGCCAGCAGCTCCGGGCGGGTGCGGCTGAGCCGGAGCAGGCCGTTGCGCTCGGCTTCGACTTCCTCGCAGTCATAAAACACATACGTGACATCCCGTGACGGCTCGGGCAGCCCGGCCGCCAGCCGCAGCGCGACGGCCACGCCCGACTTCATGTCGCAGCTGCCCAGGCCGTACAGCACCGGCCCGCTGTCGCCGGAGCCGGGCTCCAGCCGGGACGGCAGGTTACCCGCCTCCGGCACCGTGTCGATGTGCCCGGCGATGGCCACCCGCTCGGCCCGGCCCAGCTCCGTCCTGGCCACCAGCGCGCTGCCGTCCCGGTGCACCGTCAGGTGCGGCAGGTCCGCCAGCGCGGCGGCGATCAGGTCGGCCAGCGGCCGCTCGTTCCCGCTGACGGACGGCACGTCCACCAGCCGGGCCGTCAGTTCCGCCGCGTCTACGCCCAGATCAAGCTTCACCCGCCGCAGCATAACGCCGCGCGCCCGGCGGGCCCGCGAGGCTCCTGGGTGCTGCCCCGGTTCCCGATCCCTGATAATTTCCCAGTTCACCGATGCCGAGCCGACGACGCAGTGTCAGGCAGGAACGAGGTGCCATGTTCCACGTCGATTCCGAGGTCGGGCGGCTGCGGCAGGTCATCCTGCACCGGCCCGATCTTGAGCTCAAGCGGCTGACCCCGGACAACGCCGCCGACCTGCTGTTCGATGACCTGCTGTGGGTCAGCGAGGCCCAGGCTGAGCACGACGCGTTCGCGGACACGCTGCGCGAGCGCGGCGTGAGCGTGCACTACTACAGCGAGCTGCTGGCGCAGACGCTGGACATCGGCGCGGCCCGCGATTACGTGCTCGGGAAGGTCTTCGACCCGCGGTCGCACGGCCCGCTGGCGGTCGACACGCTGCGCGACACCCTGGCCGGCCTGGACGCTGACGCCCTGACCCGGTTCCTGATCGGCGGGATTACCAAACGGGAGTTCCTGGAGCTGGGCTCGGCGCCGAGCAGCATCGCGTTCCACTCACTGGACATCGACGGCTTCGTGCTCGCCCCGCTGCCCAACCTGCTCTACCAGCGCGATACCTCGTGCTGGGTCTACGGCGGGGTGTCGATCAACGCCATGCGCCGCCGGGCCAGGATGCGCGAGACGATCAGCGACGAGGCCATGTACCGGTGGCACCCGCTGTTCGCTTCGGAGCGGTTCGAGGTCTGGTATCACGGTGCCGACTCGGCCCCGGCCACCATCGAGGGCGGCGACGTCCTGGTGCTCGGCAACGGGTCCGTCCTGGTCGGGATGAGCGAGCGGACGCAGCCGGCCGCGGTGGAGATGCTCGCGCACCGGCTGTTCTCGGCCGGGTCCGCCCAGCGCGTGCTGGCCGTCGACATGCCCAAGGCCCGTGCGTTCATGCACCTGGACACCGTGCTGACGATGGCCGACTACGGGGTCTTCATCAAGTACGCCGGCATGGGGATGCTGCCGTCCTACACGATCGAGCCGGGGATCAGCGCCCGCGAGCTCAAGGTCACCGACCATCCGCCGGAGCAGATGCACGACGCGCTGGCGGCCGCCCTGGGCCGGGCGCAGATCACCGTGCTCACCGCCACTCAGGACGTGCGCTCGGCCAAGCGCGAGCAGTGGGACGACGGGTGCAACGTGCTGGCCCTGGCGCCGGGCGTCGTGGTGGCCTATGAGCGCAACGTGACCACCAACACCTTCCTGCGCGAGCACGGGCTGGAGGTCATCACGATCCGCGGCAGCGAGCTGGGCCGCGGCCGGGGCGGCCCGCGGTGCATGACCTGCCCGGTCGAGCGCGACGCCTGACCGGAGCCGGCCGGCGGCCGGCCCTGGCACGGTGGCGGCCGGGCGCGGCGCCGCATCGCGGCGGTCAGCCGCCGGGCTCGGCGGCCTGGCTGCCGCCGGGGCGCCGGCCCAGCGGCCGCGCGGCCGCGGTCAGGGCCGCCAGGATGACCGCCACCGACGGGCGCCGGACGCCCGACTCGCGGGCCACCGCGTAGACGTGCCGGGCCGGGCTGCGCCCCGGCAGCTCGCGCACCGCAACCCGCCCCTCGCCGGCGGCCAGCGTCAGCCGGGGCAGCACCGCGATCCCGATGCCGCGCGCGACCAGGCTGAGGATCGTGGCCAGGCCCTCGAACTCTGACGGCGCTGAGGTGGCCCCGCCCGCGCCGGCCAGTACCCGGTCCACCGCCCGCCGGGACGGCTCGCCCGCCGGCGGGGCCAGCCAGGGCTCATCACGCAGCCGCCGCAGCGCCACCGGCTGCGCCGGGTCGGCCGCCCAGTGCCGTCGCGATACCACCAGGACCAGCGGATCGCGGACCAGCGGGTAAAAGCGCAGCCCGCCGGTGGGGGCCGCGGGCGGGCTGCCGGTCCAGTCGTCCACCAGGGCGACATCGAGCTGGCCGGCCCGGACCTGCCGCATGCCCTCGCTGCCCTGCACCTGGCGCAGCAGCAGGCTCAGTCCCGGGTGAGCCCGGACCGTCCGGGTGAGGGCGGGGGCGAAGGCCACCGCGGCCGTCGGGAAAGCCGAGATCGTCACCCGGCCCACGGGATCGCGGGCCGCCAGGTCCGCCTCGGCCGCCTCGACGAGGGCGAGGATCTCGCCCGCCCGCCCGGCCAGCCGCCGGCCGGCGTCGGTCAGCTCGGCGGACCGGGCGCTGCGGTCGAGCAGGGCCGCGCCCGCTTCCCGCTCCAGGGCCGTCAGCTGCTGGGACACCGCTGAAGCGGTGTAGCCGAGGGCCGCCGCGGTGGCGGCGATGGTGCCCCGCTCGGCGAACTCGCGGAGCAGATGGAGGCGATGCGTGTCTAGCATAAGCTCAGCTTATTCTCTGCGTCAGACTTATGCGCTTGCCCTGATGCTAAATCGCGTACATCCTGGTCAGAGCCCCTGCAAGGCTAGTAGATCACCTTGAGGCGTCCCTGAGACGCGCACACCCCCACCCCGCAGCTAGGAGTTCCCGCATGCCCTGGGCCGGGCCGGTCACCCAGACCGCACCAGCACCGCTGTCGGCGCGCCGCGCCGGCGTTCCCGTATCCGCCACCCTGGCCGCCAACGAGATCCTGGCCAGCCGCCGGCTCCTCGGCCAGCCCGTGCTGCCGCTCGCGTTCGGCGAGGCCGGGCTCCCCGTGCACCCCCTGCTCCGCCAGGAACTCGCCGCGGCCGCCTGCCACGGCGGGTACGGGCCCGTCGCCGGCCTCCCGGCCCTGCGCAGCGCGGTAGCCGGCTACTGGACCCGGCGCGGGCTGCCGACCAGCCCCGACGCGGTGGTCGCCGGGCCCGGCAGCAAGCCGCTGCTGTTCGCCCTGCTGCTGGCCATCGGCACCGACGTGGCCGTGCCGCGGCCCAGCTGGGTCAGCTACGCGGCGCAGGCCCGGCTGGCGGGCGTGGCACCGTGCTTCGTCCCGGCCGGGCCCGGCCAGGGCGGCGTGTGCGACCCGGCTGCCCTGGAGGATGCGGTGCTGGCCGCGCAGCGGGCCGGCCGTCCCATCCGGTCGGTCATCGTGACGCTCCCGGACAACCCGACCGGCACGCTGGCCAGCCCGGACGCCGTCCGCGAGCTGTGCGCGGTGGCCGAGCGGCACGACCTGATCATCATTTCCGACGAGATCTACCGCGACCTGGTGCACGACCCCGCTACGCCCGTCCTGAGCCCGGCCGCTGTCGCGCCCGGCCGCACCGTGGTGACCACCGCGCTGAGCAAGAGCCTGGCCCTGGGCGGCTGGCGGATCGGTGCCGCCCGGCTCCCCGGCGGCCCGCTCGGGCAGGCCCTCACCGAGCGCCTGCGCGGCGTGGCCAGCGAGATCTGGTCGGCCCCGGCCGCCCCCGTGCAGTACGCCGCGGCGGTCGGCTTCAGTGAGCCGCCGGAACTGGCCGAGCGCATCGCCCGGAGCCGGTCGCTGCATGCCGCGGTGGCCCGCGCCATCGCCGGCCGGTGCGCGGCCGCCGGGCTGAGCGTGCCGGCCCCGCAGGCAGCGTTTTACGTGTACCCGGACTTCGCAGCCTGGCGGGAGCCGCTGGCGCGGCGCGGCATCAGCACCGGCGAGGAGCTGGCCCGGCACCTGGTCGAGCGGTACGGCGCCGGGTCGCTGCCGGCCAGCGCGTTCGGCGAGGAGCCGGCGGCACTGCGGCTGCGGCTGGCCACCGGGCTGCTGTACGGCGACACCGACGAGCAGCGGCTGGCCGCGCTGGAGTCGGCCGACCCGCTGCGCCTGCCGTGGATCGCCGCCGCGCTGACTACCTTCGAGGCCATGCTGGGGGACCTCAGCCCCTGACCGCCAGCCGCCCGGGGCACGCTGCCTGACCGCTGGCGTCGCTCGGGCGGCCCGGTAACCGCGCCCGCGGACACCGCGGGGGCCTGCCCTGCCTGGCCCCCGCGGGCACCGCGCCCGGCCGGCCGTGCGCACACGCGCCGCTCCGGCGGCGCGGGCGGCCCGGCCGGACGGCAGCCGTCTAGAAGGGCAGCAGGTCGGGACGCTTGGCTACCATGCCGTCGCCGCTTGACGCGCCGGTCAGCCGGCGCCGGATCCAGGGCGCGGCGTAGGCGCGGGCCCACCGGGCGTCGGCGCGCCGCTGCGCCAGCCAGCGCGGGGCAGGCGCCGCGGCGACCGGGGCGCGCCAGTCCTCGTCGCCGGGCACGCCGAGCACCTCGCACACCCGCAGCGCCACCCGCCGGTGCCCCTCCGGGCTCATGTGCAGCCGGTCGTCGCACCACAGGGCCGGAGTGCGCAGGACTCGCATCGACCACAGGTCGATCAGCAGGCAGTCATGCCGGGCCGCGATGATCCTCAGGTGCGCGTTGTAGGCCGCCACCTTGCCGCGGATCAGCCGGATCAGCGGGAAGGTGGCGGGATTGAAGCCGGTGAACACCATGACCCGGCCGGACGCCGCGGCCAGCGCGGCGACCGCATCGGCGAACGGCTGGGCCAGGTCGTCCGGGTCGGCCCCCGGACGCAGCAGGTCGTTGCCGCCGGCCGCGATGCTGACCAGATCCGGCCGCATCGCCACCGCGGCAGGCACCTGGTCGCTGACCACCTGGCCCAGCAGCTTGCCGCGGATGGCGAGATTGGCATAACGCAGGCCGGGGTTACTGACGGCGAGCTGCTCGGCCACCCGGTCGGCCCAGCCACGGCAGCCACTGCCGTCCGGGCGCGGGTCGCCGACACCCTCGCTGAAGCTGTCGCCCAGCGCGACGAAACTCTGCACGGCCGCCGCCACCGCCGCAGGCTCCCCCACCTTGTCCAGCACCTCCCGGACGCCGCGGGTGCTACCCGGCGGCGGACACATCGCGGATTTTCCGGATTCGAGAGTAACCCCGGCCCGGCCGGGCGGCCGGGGGCGCCTGCCCGGGCGCGCCTTAGCTGGCGCGGCCGGCCTGGAACTCAGCGGCCCTGCGAGCGGCAGTGCTTCACCTGCCGGGTGCTCAGCGACCATCCCGGACCCGATCGCGGCCACGATGATCGGTCCCGGTGAGCGACGACACCGGCCCGGACGGGTGCTGATCTGACGCCGGCGACGTGCCGGAGCTGTCCCCCCTGCGCGCGGGGTCCCGGGTGGCGGCGGCGATCTACCGGAGGCGGCTGCCGGAGCGCGCGCCGGACCGGGCCCGGCCGTTCCGGGGCCGGGCGGCACGGTGGCTGACCGGGCCTAGCCGGGCGGCCGGCCGGGCGAGCCCGGTGACCGCCGGGAGGCCGGCCGTCGTGGCGGCGTACAGGTCGGGTGACTCACAGCAGCGCTGCCAGCCGGGTGAACTGCCCGTTGCCGCCCAGGCTGACCGTGCCCGAGGCGATCCGGCCCAGCTGCGCGGCCGCGCACACGCCCCTGAACTCCAGGTCCTGCATCACGGTGAGCACCGAGTGCCGGTTGCGGATCTGCACCGGCAGCTGCACGCCGCCCACCTGCTGGTCGGCGAACAGCGGCAGCACGGCGTCCAGGGCGCCCGGCGACAGCCGGCCGTCGGCGTCCATCACGCCCACCGTGATCCGCGACGCCGCGATCCCGCGCAGGCCGGAGTCGTGCAGCACCCGGGCGAAGCCCGCGTTCAGCGCCGGGCCCTTGCCCAGCTGGGCCCTGGGCAGCTCGCGGCGGACCACCATCACCCGGTCGGCGTCCACCGCGGCGGCCAGCTCGCCCGTACGGTCACCGGAGGCGTCATCGACCACCACGACCAGGGCGCGCGGGTCGGCCAGCAGGCTGCGCACGGTGTCGCCGATGACGAGTTCCTCGTTCATGCACGGCACGATGAAGTAGACGACGCCGTTCTCGGGCGCGACCACCACGCCGGCCCGGGCCGGCGGTTCCTCGGCCGTGTCCAGCCGGGTTCGCAGCCGCCCCAGCCGCCCCAGCCGGGCCGTACCCGATGCGGTCAGCTCACCGGCCGACCCGGACCTGATCCGGCCCCGTGCCCGGGCCCGGGCCCGGGCGCTTAGCCGGGCCAGCTGTCCCGGCCGGGCCCGGCCCGCCGCGTGCCGCGCCCGGCTCGCCTTGCGGGCCCGGTGCATCACCCACAGCCCGGCGCCCACGGTGGCGACGTAATACGTCAGCCCGAGCGAGACGAGAAACAATTCCAGTGCGCCTGCTAGCACCGGTTACTCCCTTACCTGGCCGATCCGGAAAATGAGTCACCGGGAATTCCGCCGGCACGGCGGCGGGACCGGACTATCTCCTCGACCGAGAGAAATGAGCAACCCGAAGAAATAACAGGCCACCAATAATGAGCGCCCGGCGAGCATGCCGAAACCGATCATGTTAACCCGGTAATCGGCAGGATGCCGATAGGCGGTGGATACACAGCTAACCCCCGTACGCTGCTGATGCTGACCTAAGACTAACGAGGCGGCGATGCCAGTCCAGCAGCGAACGGCGCGCGCCGCAGATATTCTCTCGAGAGTTACTCAGGCCGACGACAAGAGAGCACCGATGATCCTGAATGGCAATTCCGGACAGATTGCGGTCGTGGTCGGCACTCGCCCTGAGATTGTCAAGCTTGCACCGCTTGTCCGTTTACTCGATACCGAGGCGACGCTGATTCATACCTGCCAGCATGAGGACGAGGAATTGTCCGGGGTGTTCCTGGCCGCGGCCGGGCTGCAGCAGGCCTGCGCCTTATCCGGGATCTGCGGCCAGCCCCGGCACGCGCAGGTCGGCCGGATCATCGAGCAGTTGGGCGAGGTGCTGGACGCGACGCGCCCGGCAGCGGTCATCGTGCAGGGCGATACCAACACCGCCTCGGCCGGCGCGCAGGCCGCCAGCTACGCCGGCATCCCGGTCATCCACGTGGAGGCCGGGCTGCGCTCGTTCGACCGGGCCATGCCCGAGGAGATCAATCGCTGCCTGGCCGGCGTGCTGGCCGACGTGCACTGCGCGCCCACCGAGCAGGCCGTGGCCAACCTGCGCGCCGAGGGGGTGCCCGCGGGGCGCATCACGCTGACCGGTAACACGATCGTGGAGGCCACCCGGCAGATGCTGCCCGCGCCCGGCAGCGCGCGGCAGATCGCCGAAGGGCTGGGCGTCGAGCCAGACGGCTATGTCCTGGCCACGATCCACCGGCCGGAGAACACCGATGACCCGGCGCGGCTGGAGGCCATTCTGGGTGAGCTGAGCAAGCTCGGCCTGCCCGTGCTGCTGCCGCTGCACCCGCGCACCGCCAAGGCGGCGCTGCGGCACGGGCTCAGCGAAGCGCTGGACCGGCTGCGGGTGATCCCGCCTGCTGATCACCAGACGTTCCTGGGGCTGGCCAGCCTGGCCCGGCTGCTGGTGTCGGATTCCGGCGGCGTCCAGGAGGAGTGCACGGTGCTCAAGCGGCCGCTGATCGTCGTGCGCAACTCCACCGAGCGGCCCGAGTCGGTCGCGGCCGGCTTCGCGCACCTGGTCCGGCCCGGGCCCGCGATCGGCGAGCTGGGCCGGGACCTGATCGGCGACACCGGGCTGGCCGGCCGGCTGGCGGCGCTGGAGTGCCCGTTCGGCGACGGGCGGGCTAGCGAGCGGATCGCCGCGCGCGCGAGGGAGTTCCTTTCCTGATCGCGATCAGCACCGGGTCGCCGTACGCCGGGGTGCCGGGACGCGCGGCGCCAGGACCCGGGGTACCGGGCGGAGCTGGCCGGGTATCGCGGCGGTGCCGAGCGCCAGGGCCACCGCATGCGCCCGGTCGCGGGCGCCGAGCTTGCGGAAGATGGCCTTGACGTGGCTCTTCACCGTGTCCTCCGAGATGCACAGCCGGCCGGCGATGCTCTTGTTGTCCAGCCCGCCGAGCATCTCGCCGAGCACCTCGCGCTCGCGGCGGCTCAGCCCGAACTCGCCGGTCGGGTCGGTTCGCTGGTCACCGCGCCGGGACCGGCCCAGCCGCTGGTCCAGTACCTGCAGGCCGGCCGACGCGTCCGCCAGGCAGGCGACCAGGTCGTCGGGCGCGGAGTCCTTGAGCAGGTAGCCATGCGCCCCGGCGGCCATCGCCGACTGGGCCAGCAGCGGCTCGTCACGGCCGGTCAGGATCACCACGCCGGTCGCCGGGCTGACCTGGCGCACCCACCGGCACAGGCCAATCCCGCTCTCCCCGGCGATGTCAGCGTCGCAGATCACCAGGTCGGGCCGGATCCGCCGGATGAGCTGCTCGGCGGCGCCGACGGTCCGCGCCGAGGCGACGACCGAGTAGCCGGGAGCCGATGACAGCAGGGCCCGGACCGCGAAATGCATGAGCTCGGCCTCGTCGACGACCACGGTCCGGACCAGGCCGGCCGGTGACTGCCGGCCGCCGCCCGGACCCCGGCGGGTGAGCGTCGCCGCCCGGCCGCCTCCCGGCA
>DASUBV010000182.1:0-16527 GCA_035763085.1 Streptosporangiaceae bacterium
CCATCACCGCCGGCACCACCACCGACCTGACCGGCGCCATCGGCCGCCGCGTCCTGGACAATCTCCTGCCCAGCCGGCGGCTGCGCGTCAGCCCCCGCATCGTCACGCGCGCCATCTCCAAGCACCAGGCCAGAGGCCCGAACGTGAACCGGCGCAGCTACAAAGCCACCCTCCCGATCAACATCCTCACCGACGGACCTTGACACGCCCGCCCCACCGTTAACTACGTGGCCTTGGGGCTAAGCCCCGCTCCGCGCACGATCTCCGGAGCCGGGTCAGAGGGGCAAAACCGGGCGATCCGGGCAGCCTGCGCCGGGTCCGGGCGCTGGCGCGGGTGCGGGCCGCCTGCACGGGGAAGGGGCACGGGCAGGAGACCGGACACACCGGACAGCTGGCAGCGTGGGACCTGGCAGCGGGGATCCCGGCGAGCGGGAAGCCCGGCAGCGGCAGGCCCGGCAGCCGGAGACCCGGCAGTGGAAGGTCCGGCAGCCGGAGATTCTCGGCAGCGGGAATCCGGGCAGCGGGACCGGGGAAAGGAGGGCCGGGGCCTGGTCACGCGGGCAGGCGAGAGCAGCGACGGTATCCCGGCGCAGCAGCGCGGCGCCGCGCCGCAGGCCGGCCATGCCGGCCCGGCTGAACCCGGCGGCCAGCTCGCTACCGGCGGCCAGCCCGGACACGCGGGCCAGCCCGGGCACGAGGCTCACGGCGGGATGTCGATGGCCGCGATGATCGCGGACATGCGCCGCCGGTTCCTGGTGGCCGCGGTGTTCTCCGTCCCGATCCTGATCTGGTCGCCGATCGGCCGTGACGTGCTCGGGCTGAGCGTGCCCGTGCCGTTCGGCCTGCGCGAGGACGTCTGGGCGCTGCTGCTCAGCCTGCCGGTGATCTTCTACTCGGCGTGGATCTTCTTCGCCGGGGCTGGCCGGGCGCTGCGCGCGCACACCCTCGACATGATGGTCCTGGTCGCCGTCGCGGTCGGCTCGGGCTGGCTGTACTCGGTGTACGTCACGCTGACCGGCGGCGGCGACGTCTTCTACGAGGCCGCGAGCGTGCTGACCGCGTTCGTGCTGCTGGGCCACTGGTTCGAGATGCGGGCCCGCGGCGGCGCGAGTGACGCGATCCGCGCGCTGCTGGACCTGGCCCCGCCGCGGGCCACGGTCATCCGGGACGGGCAGGAGACCGAGATTCCCAGCGCCGAGGTCCGCGTGGGCGACCTGCTGCTGGTGCGGCCCGGAACCAAGATCGCCGCCGATGGCGTCGTCGAGGACGGCGACAGCGAGGTGGACGAGTCGATGGTCACCGGCGAGAGCATGCCGGTGTCCAAGAAACCCGGCGCGCCGGTGGTGGGCGCCACCATCAATGCCAGCGGCACGCTGCGGGTCCGGGTCACCAAGGTCGGCTCGGACACTGCGCTGGCCCAGATCGTCGCGCTGGTCCAGGAGGCGCAGAACTCCCGTGCCCCGGCCCAGGCGCTGGCTGACCGGGCCGCGTTCTGGCTGGTCCTGGTGGCGCTCGGCGGCGGTGTGCTGACCCTGGCGGTGTGGCTGGTGTTCTCTGACCGCCCGGTCAGCACGGCCATCCTGTTCGCCATCACCGTCGTGGTGATCACCTGCCCGGACGCGCTCGGCCTGGCCACTCCCACCGCGATCATGGTGGGCACGGGGATGGGCGCGCGGCGCGGCGTGCTGATCAAGAACGCCATAGCCCTGGAGACCTCGGCCCGGGTGCAGGACGTGGTCATGGACAAGACCGGGACGCTGACCCGGGGCGAGCCCGGGGTCACCGACGTGGTCGCCGCCGCGGGCTGGACCGAGGACGAGGTGGTGCGCCTGGCCGCCGCGGTGGAGAGTCAGTCCGAGCACCCGCTGGCGCGGGCCATCGTCGGAGAGGCCGCCCGGCTGAGCACCGTGGCCGGGCCGGCCGGCCACGAGCCGGGCCCGCCGTCGGCCGGGCCGGTAGCCGGCTTCCGCGCTGTCGCCGGCCAGGGCGCGACCGCTCAGGTCGGCGGCCGCCACGTCGCGGTGGGCAGCGAGCGGCTGATGGCCGCCCGGCACATCAGGCCCGGCGCGCTGGCCGGCCGCCGGGATGAGCTGGCCGCCGGCGGGCGCACTGCTGTGTTCGTCGCCGTCGATGGTCAGGTGGCTGGCCTGATCGGCATCGCCGACGCTGCGCGCCAGACCTCGGCCGCCGCCGTCGCCGCCCTGCACGACCTGGGGGTCACTGTCATCATGCTGACCGGCGACAACGCGGCGACCGCCGAGCGCATCGCCGGCCAGCTGGGCATCGACACGGTCATCGCCGAGGTCCTGCCCGGTGACAAGGCGGCCCGGATTGCCGAGCTGCAGGCCCGCGGCCGCATCGTGGCCATGGTCGGGGACGGGGTCAACGACGCGCCGGCGCTGGCCCAGGCCGACCTGGGCATCGCCATCGGCGCCGGGACCGACGTCGCCATCGAGACCGCCGATGTGGTGCTCATGCGCTCGGACCCGCTGGACGTGCCCACCGCGCTGCGGATCGGCCGCGGGACGCTGCGCAAGATGCGCCAGAACCTGGGCTGGGCCATCGGCTACAACGCCATCGCCCTGCCCATCGCCGCCGGGGTGTTCGAGCCGGCTTTCGGCCTGGTGCTGCGGCCGGAGATCGCGGCCCTGTCCATGTCGGGGTCCAGTGTCATCGTCGCGGTCAACGCCCTGGCCCTGCGCCGCCTCCGGCTGCCGGAGGCCGGCCCCGCTCCGGACACCGCCTCAGCCGATCGCGGCGGCGAAGATGTGCAGCGACGGGCTGCCTGAGGTCACTCCCGAGCTCACGTCCGGCAGCACGATCCGGGCCACCGTCCTGGCCGGGTCCAGCGTGACCGAGTCGCTGAATACGCAGACCGGCAGCGAGTTCTGCCCGCTGGCCCGGTTGCGGTAGGGCATGTACAGGGCCACGCCGGGGCCGGCCGGGCTGCAGCCGCCGTGCCAGTCCGGCGCGCTGAGCGTGAACGACTGGGTGCTCCCGTCGGAGTACACCACCTGGCCCGTCCCGCTGGCCGGCCCGTAGCCCGCCGTGAGCAGGAACGACAGCGTCGAGCCCGACCCGGTCATGTCGAAGGACTGGCCGCTGGCTACCACGTTGTCGTTGTCCCCGGATGATACGTCTGGCCAGGTGAAGGACACCCCGCCGGCCGTGACCGTGCCGCCGGGGGTAGCGCCCGCCGCGGCCAGCGCCTGCGCCGAGAAGCTCGACCCGGCCCCGTCGAGGTTGCCGATCGTGGTGTTGCTGTCGTCGGTGATGCCGACGTTGTTGAAGGCGGCGGTCAGCGACGGCGCCGGCAGCGTGATCGAGCCGCCCGCCTGCGCGGACTCGGCCTGGCCGTTGTCGCTGAACACCGCGGTGGCGAACAGCTGCGCGCCCGAGGCGGCCCCGGACGGCACCGGCACCGTCCAGGCCTGGGTGGCCGACCCGCCGGCCGGCACGTCGCCGGCGGCGACCGGTGAGGCCGGCGAGACCTGGTAGCCGTTGCTGGCCGTCAGGTACAGCCGGGCGCTGCTCAGCGTGTCCGCGCACCCGTTGGCTAGCGTGGTGGTGATCTGCACCGTGGCACCCGGCTCGGCCGAGGCTCCTGCGGGCGACACCGTCAGCTTCGCGCCGGAGCAGGCTGCCGAGGTGCCCGGCACCACGGTCACTGCGGCCGGCGCGCTCGCCCCGGCGACGTTGTCGGCGGTGACCGAGAACGTGTACGGCGTCCCGGCCTGCACCCCGCTCAGCGTGGTGTAGATGTTGCGGCTGCTGGTCGCCCAGTTCACCGTGTGCCCGGTGACCGTCACCGGCGCCAGGCCCGGCGCGCTGATCGTGTACGCGATGATCGGCGTGCCGCCCTCGGAGGCCGGCGGGTTCCAGTGCACGCTGACCGTGCCGCCGTCGGCGTGCGCGGTCACCGAGGTCGGCGCGCCCGGCACGGCGCCCAGGCTGGCCGACGGCGTGGCCGGGGCCGACGGCAGCGAGGGCGCGCTGGTGCCCAGCGCGTTGCTGGCCGTCACCGTGAACGTGTACGCCGTCCCGTTCGTCAGGCCCGCCACGATCGCGTAGCCCAGCCGCCGGAAGCGTGCCACCGGGACCGTCACCGTCGCGCCGCCGGGGGAGGCGGTGACGGTGTAGCTGAGCACCGGGGCGCCATTGTCGGTCAGCGTGGGGTTCCAGCCCACGTAGGCCGACCCGGCCGCGCCGAACGCCGCGATCTGGCCGGGCGCGTCCGGCGCCGACGGCGGCGCGAACGACTCGGTGAGGATCTGCTTGTAGCCCGGCTGCAGGCCCGCGTCGACGAGGATCTGCGCCGGGACCTGGCTCAGGCTGGAGATGATGTGGTTGCCGGTGTCGGTGACGTTCTTGGAGGCGGAATCTGCGTCGCCCTGCTGCCAGTAGTTGCCGGAGATCACCAGCGGGTCATCGCCGCTGGTGCCGGCGGTGTAGTCGGTGTGCCGCGACCCCCAGTCGTCCTCGTTGCCGAACAGCACGTTGTCCGTCGCGGTGATGAAGGTGGACCCGTTATCGGTGTAGATGGCGTGGTTGAGGTCCAGCGAGTCGAGGATGACGTTCCCGGTCAGGTGCTCGCCGTCGGCCAGCGAGGTGCCGGTGATGCCCTGGGTGTAAATGCCGCCGCCATCCGCCAGCACCTGCATGGTGTCGGTGATCAGGTTGTCGGAGACGGTGTTGCTGTTGGAGTAGTTCGGCGTCGCGGGCTGCTTGATCTTGTCCGGCCAGCCGCCCCAGCCCAGCGAGATGCCGGTGTAGGCGGTGTGGTCGATCTGGTTGTGCGCGATCAGCGTGTGCTCGGCGTAGCCGACGTCGATGGCCACCCCGCCGTGGTATTCCACCGGCAGGTCATACAGGTGGTTGTCGAGGATCTGGTTCCCGGCCGTGTCATCGGCCGCGGTGGCCGGCTCGGGGTCGTCGACGCCGCCGAGCTCCAGGCCGTTGCCCGAGATGTCGGTGAACACCGAGCCCTGAACCAGGTCGTTCTGTGACCCGTCGCCGAGGGCCAGCCCGGCGGCGCCGAGGTGGACGAAGGCATCGTTGGTGAAATCGATGTTCTGGTCGTAGCCGAAGCTGACATTGCCGGGCAGCTGCGTCCAGTCGCCGTACGGGCAGGTGCCGCCGGTCACGAACTGGCACAGCCCCTGGGTGGCATACCCGTCCGGCCCGGTGATGGTGTAGTTCGCCTGGATCTCCGAGAACCCCTCCGGTGTGCTCGGCGTGAGCCAGGTGGCGTACGAGAACTGGATGCCGGAGAACTCGATGTTGCGGACCGGCGCGGTCGCGGTGCCCTGGCCCTGGACCAGGGTCTGCAGCACCGGGACCTCCACGTCGGCCTGGCTGAGGTTCTCGCCCGGCCGCGGGATGTAGTACACCGTGCTGCTGGCCTGGTCCAGGTACCACTGGCCGGGCTGGGTGAGCAGCTCATAGGCGTTCTCGGCGTAAGCGGGAACCTCGCTGTTGCCCAGGCTCTCCGGCCCGACCAGCTCCGCCGTCCGGCCCGAGCCGTCGGTGCGCATGACCCGGTCGTTGGAGTTGTCCCAGCACGGCTGGGCCATCGTGATCGTGGTGCCGGACGCCGAGGCCACCGGGCAGCGCGGCTCGGTCCAGGCGCCCTGGCCCCCGGTGCTCAGGTTCCAGTAGCCCGCCCCGCCGGTGTACGCGAACTCCAGGCCCGCCGCGTCGCTCCAGCCGGCCAGCGCGTCTGACGACGCGGTGTAGCCCGTCGCGGTGGCCTTCAGCTTCACCGGCACCCGCCCGGCGGCGCGCTGCGCGCGCACCCCGTTCACGTACAGCTGCCGGGTGTTCGTGCCCGCCGGGACCGGCGCTGACCAGATGTTGCGCGACGGGTCGGACAGGTGCCAGCCGGTCACCCGCTGCCCGCCCGACACCACCGGGTGCGCGCCGGGCGCTGCCGTCCACACCACGCTGTAGCCGTTGCTGCCCGAGTCGCTTGCATCCAGCGTTAAGGGCTGCGTGAGCCGGTAGGTGCCCGGCAGCAGCTCCACGGTGATGTCGCCGGTCATGGTGGTGTCCAGCGCCCGCACCACGTCGCGGGCGTGCTGCAGGGTACGCAGCGGCTGCGCCGGGCTGGTCCCCGGGCTGGCATCATTCCCGGCCGGCGACACATACAGCGTGACGCCCTGCCCGCCGCCCGGCGCCGCGGCGGCCATGGCTGGTCCTGCAGCGGCCGCTCCGGCTGCCGTCAGCAGCACGGCCGCGACCGGGCTGACCAGGCGGCGCAGGAGTCGGATCGGGCGGAACGGTCCCGTCGCTGAGGTCATGACGCAGCTCCCAGACATCGGATGTCTCGTGGGTGACGGTAAGAGTCGTCATAGAGGCTGTCAAGGAGCTTCGCCCGGTTAAATCACGAGAAAATCGCTTCTCCCGAACGAAACAGCCCGCGCTGATCAGGGCCTCACTCCGCCGGTCACTCCGGAACCAACTCTTGACACATCCGATCTCTGGTGACAGCGTCCGCGATGGGTGCGCAGTAGTCGATGTCACCCGCGGGAGGAACTGCCGTGCGCAAGCGAGCGAGCCGCCGGATTCTGGCCGGACTGGCCGGCGCCATCCTGATCCTGCCGGGCCTGGCGGCCGTGGGCCTGACCACCGCCCCGCCGGCCCTGGCCCTGGACAACGGCCTGGCACGCACGCCGCCGATGGGCTGGAACGACTGGAACGCCTTCGGCTGTAACGTCAGCGCGCAGCTGATCGAGCAGACCGCCAGCGCGATGGTGGCCGACGGGATGAAGGCGGCCGGCTATCAGTACGTGAACATCGACGACTGCTGGGCAGAGCCCGCCCGCGATGCCAGTGGCAACCTGGTCCCCAACCCGGCCAAGTTCCCTGACGGCATCAAGGCGGTCGCCGACTACGTGCACTCGCTTGGCCTCAAGCTCGGCATCTACGAGGATTCCGGCACCGCGACCTGCTCCAGGAGCGGCGGTTTCTCCGGGAGCCTGGGCCACGAGTACGCCGACGCCCTGCAGTTCGCGCAGTGGGGCGTGGACTACATCAAGTACGACGACTGCAACATCCCCGCCGACGGGCAGAACGTCGCCGCGACCATCCAGCGCTACCAGACGATGCGGGACGCGATCGCGGCCGCCACGGCGGCCACCGGGCACCCGATGGTGTTCAGCATCTGCGAGAAGACCGACTACGGCGTGCCGAACTCGACCTGGCCGCCAGTCGGCAACCTGTGGCGCACCACCGGTGATATCAAGGACAACTTCAGCTCTATGCTGTCCAACTTCCACACCAACGTACAGCTGGCCAGCCTGGCCGGGCCCGGCGGCTGGAACGACCCGGACATGCTGGAGATCGGCAACGGCGGGATGACCACCGCCGAGTACCAGACCGAGTTCAGCTTGTGGTCGGAGATGGCCGCCCCGCTGATCGCGGGCACCGACCTGCGCAACGCCTCGCCGGCGACCCTGTCCGTCTACACCAACTCCGGTGTCATCGCTGTGGACCAGGATCCGCTGGGCCAGCAGGGCGTGCCGGTGTCGAGCGCCGGCGGCCACTGGGTGCTGACCAAGCCGCTGGCCAACGGCGACCGGGCGGTGGTCCTGTTCAACGAGACCAGCACGCCCGCGGTGATCAGCACGACCGCGGGTGACATCGGCCTGGCCGGGAACGCGCCCGCCTACACGCTGGACAACCTGTGGACCCGCCACACCACCGAGACCACCGGCGCGATCAGTGCGCAGGTCGCTCCGCACAGCGTGGTCATGTACCGGGTTGCGCCGACGTTCAACCCGCTGGTCGCCCCGCCGGACACCGCGCTGGCCCTGTCCGGCCTGGCGGCCACGGCCCAGCCCGGCAGCCAGGACGTCACGGTGTCGTTCACCAACAACGGGCTGCTCCCGGCACTCGGCGTCCGGCTGACCCTGAATGTGCCGGCCGGCTGGACGGCCGACCCGGCCGCCCCGCCGTCATTCCCGGCCGTGCCCACCGGGCAGACCGTGCAGGCAACGTGGAAGCTGACCGAGGGCTCGCCCGATCAGCCGTTCGGCGGCTACCAGGTCAGTGCCGCGGCGGACTACCACTGGGGTACGGGCGGGCAGGCTGAGAGCCCGCCTGTCAGCCAGGCGGTCAGCGAGGACACCACGGTCCAGCCGCCCTACCGGACCTTCTCCTCCACTCCGTCATCGGCCCCGGCGCAGTTCGGCGAGGCCGGGCAGACACTGGGCATCCAGGCGGCCGGCAGCGACGTGTTCGGCGGCACCAGCCAGTACGGCGCGATCTACCTGCCCGGTGCCGAGCAGGACGGCACGGTGGCCGAGGCCGAGCTGACCAGCCAGGCCGACACCAGTGACCAGGCCAAGGCCGGGCTGATGGTCCGCAACGACATCACCGGCTCGGCCCGCTCGCCGGGCTTCGTCATCCTCGCCGAGACTCCCGGCCACGGCTACGTGCTCCAGTGGGACTCCGACGGCGACGGGCAGCTGGACTCCAGCGCGCCGTCCGCCAGCGGGACCGGCACTACGTCCTATCCGTCGTGGCTCAGGCTGACCAGGACCGGGACCAGCTACACCGGCTACTACTCGACCAACGGCACAACCTGGACGATGGTGGGCACGGCCAGCGTGCCATCGGCGGCGGCCAGCCAGGACGTCGGGGTGTTCTCGACCGCGCATGCCAGTTCGGTCGGCGAGTCGGACTTCCGGCACTTCACAGCCGGGCCGCCGGACGGCCTGATCGAGGCCGGCAGCGCGGTCGCGCCGCCCGGCCAGGCGGCCACCGTGCCGGCCACGTTCTACAACCACGGCGCGGCCGCTGCGGACAACGTGCAGCTGACGCTGTCCGCCCCGGACGGGTGGAGCGTCAGCCCGGCCGGGCCGGTCAGCCTGGGCACCGTGGCGCCCGGCGGCAGCGCCGCGGCGAGCTGGAGCGTCACCCCGCCGGCCGCTGCCGCTGACGGTGGCTACCAGCTGACCGTCACGGCCACCTACACCGTCGCCGGGAACCAGCAGACCAGCACCACCCGCGTGCCGGTCGTGGTTCCGCCGGTCGACCTGTCTGGCTACTACGACAATGTCGGCATCACCAGTGACACCGCGACCAGTGCCGGCAACATCGACGGCGCCGGGTCCAGCCTGTCCGCGCAGGCCCTGGCCGCGGCGGGGGTCACGCCCGGCTCGGTGGTCAGTCAGGGCGGTCTGCAGTTCGGCTGGCCCGACGTGGCGGCGGGGCAGCCCGACAACGTGCTGGCTGATGGCCAGACGCTGCCGATGTCCGCCTCCGGCGCGACGCTCGGCTTCCTGGCCACCGCCACCTACGGGCCGGCCAGCGGCACCGGGACCATCACCTACAGCGACGGCACCACCCAGGCGTTCACGCTGAACGTGCCCGACTGGTACGCCGCGCCGCCAGCGGGCAGCGAGCCGGCCATCACCATGACCTACCGCAACCGCCGCGGCAACATCCAGCAGACCCACCAGATCAACGTCTACTACCTCAGCGTGGCGCTGCAGACCGGCAAGACGATCACCGGCGTCACCCTGCCGAGCATCGGGGGGACCCCGGTGTCGGGCAGCCCGGCCCTGCACATCTTCGCCCTGGCGGTCAGCTGACCGGCCGGCCGCGCACACCGGTCGTGCGCATCAGCGTGCGGGGTTTTGTCGGTATTAGCCGTTAGAACTCCGCACGCTGAAAACCCCGCACGCTGAAACCCCGCACGCTGGCGGGCGTGGCTTCCGCAACGTGATGCAGACCGCCGGCTGAAGCCGCCGGCCCGGATCTATCACGTTCCGCCAGTCCACCCTTGCCAGCCGCGAATCCGGGTATGGCAGTAGCCGGGAGCCGCGGCCCGGGTGCCGCGGCCAGCGCCTACGGGGAGGTGGAGCAGATGCAGGCAGCAGTCGGCGACCGGCTGCATGTGCACAGCAACATGGTCGGTCAGCCGGAGCGGACGGCCAGGATCGTTGAGGTCCGCGGGGCCGGCGGGGAACCGCCCTACCTGGTGCAGTTCGACGACGGCGACACCAGCCTGGTGTTCCCCGGCCCGGACGCCGTCATCGAGCGCCGTCCGCGTCGCCGGAAGAAGCAAAGCTGATGCCAGGTCACCCGGGCGGCTGAACTGGCCGGCTCGGCACGGCCGGGCCGCGCCCGCAGCCGGGCGGTGTAGATGGAGTACCCGCCGATCCGCCGGGCCACCAGCACCGCGGTCACCGTCGCGGCGGTCATCGGCAGCAGCAGCCCGAAGCCGCCGCCGGTCAGCTCCAGGGTGAGCGCCAGGGCGGCCAGCGGTGCCTGCATGGCCGCGCCGAGCATGGCGGCCGCGCCTACCAGCGCGTAAGCGCCGGCCGGCGAGCCGGGCCAGATCAGGCTCCAGGCGATCCCGGCTGCCCCGCCGAGCATCGCGCCGGTGCTGAAGGTCGGGGTGAGCAGTCCGCCGGAGGCGCCGCTGCCCAGGCACAGCGCGGTGACGAGCGGCTTGAGCGCGAGCAGGGCCAGCAGGAGGGTCAGGCCGTCGGCGCCGAGGAAGGCGTCGTGCGCCATGTCCTTGCCATTGCCCGGCAGCTGCGGGTAGGCCAGTGCCAGCGCGCCGAGCACGGTGAGCGCGACGGCCGGCGCGACCAGCACGGCGCGGCCGCGGGCCTGGTAGTAGGACACCCAGCCGATGAGCCGGGTGTAGCCGCTGGCCGCCAGCCCGGTCAGCGGCCCGGCCAGCAGGGCCCAGGCCAGCAGCGCGGGTGTCAGCCGGTAGCCAGGGACGCCCAGGTAGGTGACACGGTCGGGCAGGTACAGAAAGCCGGTGCCGGTGGCGATCGCCGAGCAGGCCAGCGCGGGCAGGACGACCGGGACCGTCAGGCTGCCCATCATGATCTCGGCGGTGAACAGCGCGCCGCCGAGCGGCACGTTGTAGACCGCGGCCAGCCCGGCGCCGGCGCCGCAGGCCATCAGCAGGCGGCGCTGCGCGTCGGGCAGCCCGGCCCAGCCGGCCAGGGCGCTGGCGCACGCCCCGCCCATCAGCTTGGGCGCGTTCTCCCGGCCGATGGAGGCGCCCATGCCGATGACGACCTCGGAGATCAGCGCCGTGCCCAGCGACCGCCGGAACGACAGCCGCTTGCCCCGGCTCCAGATCACGTCATCGAGGTCGGACTGCTCGCCGCGGGTGTAGCGGCGCAGCAAGAACCAGGCCAGCCCGCCCAGCACCCCGGCGGCGGCCAGGACGGCGAGTCGCCGCGTGTCGCTGCTGCGCGCGACCGCCGCCTCCAGGGTTCCGGCGTGATAGCCGAAGGCCAGGTGCTGCGCGGTGCGCAGCACCAGCATCAGCGCGTCGCCGAACAGCCCGGCCGCCACCCCGGTCGCCGCCAGCAGGAGCCAGAACACCGGGGTGAGCGCCGCCGGGCCGTCCCCGGTCGCGTTGGGCTGCTCGGTCGCGCCGCGACCCGACGGCAGCCGGGTCCGCACCAGCGGCGCCGGCACCCGCATCCGCCCCGGCGCCCGATCTCGCGCCGGGACTCGTGCCTGATCTCGCGCTTGAGCCCAAGCCGGGACTCGCGCCCGCCCTGGGCTCGCTGCCCCCTCACCCGTCACCAGCGCCACTCCCGCATCAGCCTCAGGCTCTCTCAGCCTTAGGTGCGGATCTTCACCTCAGATAGGTAGAAGCCTCCTGGTCAGGCGCAACCCTTCACCTAAGCAGCCATTAGTTCTGTAACAGAAGTATATAGGTCGCCGGGCCTTGCCGGCGCGGCGGGCTGGAGGGCGTAGCGTCGGCAGTGTGCCGGACAGGTAGCGGCCTCCCTCGTCGTGTTGTGCTGTGCTGAGGAGGCCTGCTCATGACGTCCGCACATGTCCGCCCGTTCCGCCGCGCCGACCGGGACCAGCTCACCCAGCTCGTCAATGCCCATGCCGAGGCCGTAGTGCCCGGCATGCGGGCGTCCGTCAGCGCCGTCCTGGCCGCCCTCGAGCGCCGGCCCGGCGAGTTCATCGAGGACCCGTGGGTGGCCGAGCGGCTGACGCTGGTGGCTGAGCAGCAGCACCGCGTGGCCGCTGCCGCGCACCTGCTGCGCTACTTCGATGACGAGCGGGCCGGGCCGGCCTACCGCGGCAGCGGGTCCGTCGACTGGCTGGTGTTCTGGCCGCACGCCCCGGCCGGGAACCCGGCCTGGCCAGAGGCCGGGCCGGCCGCGCGGCTGCTGATGTCCGCGTGCCTGGGCCAGCTGCAGCGCTGGGAGGTGTCCCGCCAGGACGCGGGCGGGGAGCTGCCGGTACCCGGCGTCTACGGCGTGCCCGAGCAGTGGCCGCATATCGCCGCGCTCTATGAGCAGGCCGGGTTCGCGCACACCGGGCACACCGAGATCGTCTACCTGGCCCGGACGCAGGACCTGGCCCGCCCCGCCGCGCCGCTGCCTGGCCTGGCCGTGCGCCGGTCGGTCGGGATGAACGGCTGCCGCCTGGCGGCCGTGCTCGGCACGGAGATGCTCGGCTACATCGAGGTCGAGACCTTCGACCAGGGCGAGCGACAGTCCCGGCACGGCGGCTGGGCCGATGTCGGGAACCTGTGCGTCGCGGCGCCGCAGCGCCGCCGTGGCGTGGCGACCTGGCTGCTCGGGCAGGCCGCTGACTGGCTGGAGCTGGCCGGCGCGGGCCGGGTGCTGGACTACGCCTGGCTCGAGGACGACGATCCGGGCGCCGACAGCGCCGACAGCGCCGACAGCGCCGACAGCGCCGACAGCGCCGGCTACCGGGCGTTCCTGGCCGCGGCCGGATTCGGGGAGCTCAGCCGGACCAGGCGCGGCTGGACCCGGACGCCGTGACCAGCCGGCGAGCCTGACTCAGGCCGGGACGCTCGTGACTGGTGATCTTCCCGGCGGCCACGGGCTACTCCGCTTTGATGCCCAGGGCCGCGGCGGCCTGCTCCAGCGCCGCGAGGTGCTGGTCGACGGTGGCCAGCCCGGCGCCCATCGTGTTGACCGACAGGTGGCTGGCGCCGGCCTCCCGCCAGCTGGCGGCGCGGGCGGCGAGCTGGCCGGGGTCGCCCTTCCAGCTGACCCGGCCCTCCATGCCGATGGCGGCCGGGTCGCGGCCGGCGGCGGTGGCCGCCTGCTCCACCACAGCGCGTGCTTCGTCGAGCTGCGGGCCGGGCGGAACCTGCGGGAACCAGCCGTCGCCGAGCCGCCCGGCCCGGCGGTAGGCGGCCGGCGACTGGGCGCCGAACCACACCGGGATCGGGCGCTGCACCGGCAGCGGCGCCAGGCCGGCCCCGGTGACCTGCTCATCGGCGCCCCGGAAGGTGACGGCCCGCTCGGTCCACAGCGCGCGCATCAGCTCGACCTGCTCGTCGGCGCGGCGGCCGCGGCTGGTGAAGTCCTTGCCCAGCGCCTCGTACTCGACGTGGTTCCAGCCCAGCCCGACGCCGAGCCGGAACCGGCCGCCGGTGAGCAGGTCGACCTCGGCGGCCTGCTTGGCCACCAGGGCGGTCTGGCGCTGCGGCAGGATGATGATCCCGGTGACCAGCTCCAGCCGGGTCACCGCGGCCAGGTACCCGAACAGCACCAGCGGCTCGTGGAAGGTAGTGCTGATGTCGTAGGGGCCGCTCCAGCCCTGGTGCACCGCCGGGTCGGCACCCAGCACATGGTCATAAGCCAGGAGGTGGGCGAAGCCCAGCTGCTCCGCGCGCTCGCCGTAAGCGCGCACCGCGCCAGCGTCCGGGCCGATCTCGGTCTGGGGGAACACCACGCCGATCTGCATAGCGTCCTAGTATGCCCGGCATGCGCTTTAGCTACTGGCCCGCACCGGCCCGCACCTGGGAAGAGATCCGCGACATCGCGGCGCACTGCGAGCAGACGGGCTGGGACGGGATCTACTTCGCCGACCACTTCATGCCCAACGGCCCGGGTCCCGAGCCGCTAGACGGCCCGATCCTGGAGTGCTGGTCGGTCCTGTCGGCCCTGGCCGTCGCCGTCCCCCGGGTGCGGCTGGCGCCGCTGGTCACCAGCGTCACCTACCGGCATCCGGCGCTGCTGGCCAAGATCGCGGCCGCGACGGACCAGATCAGCGGCGGGCGGCTGACGCTGGGGATCGGGGCGGGCTGGCAGGAGAACGAGCACGCCTCTTACGGCATCGCGCTCGGCACGGTGCGCGAGCGGCTGGACCGGTTCGAGGAAGCGACTCAGATCTTGCGCTCCATGCTGGACCGGCCCCGGACGAGTTTCGCGGGCCAGTACTTCCAGGTGGCCGGCGCGCCGAACCAGCCGGCTCCGGCGCAGGACCGGGTGCCGCTGCTGATCGGCGGTGCCGGGGAGCGGCGGATGCTGCGCATCGTGGCCCGGTATGCCGATCACTGGAATGCCTGGACCACGCCCGAGCTGCTCGCGCACAAGATGTCGGTGCTGCGCGCGCACTGCGAGGCCGTGGGCCGCGACCCTTCGGAGATTCACGTCTCCACCCAGGCGATCACGTACCTGTCGACTGACGAGGAGTGGCTGAAGGACAAGCGCGAGCCGCAGTCCCGGCGGCCGCTGATCGCCGGAACTCCCGGCGAGGTGGCCGCCATCGTCGCCCGCTACCAGGAGGCCGGCGCTGACGAGCTGATCATCCCCGACTTCACGCTCGCCCCGGTGGAGCGCGTGAAGGACACCTGCGACCTATTCATGCAGGAGGTCGCGCCCGGCTTCCGCTGACGACGGTTCCGGAGGCCGCCAGCTCACGGTTCTCGGGCGCCACGGGCTGACGATCGGTGCGGGCTGACAAGCGATGCGGATCCTCGGGCGGGGTGGGCTGACCGGCGGCGCGGGCTGACGGGCGGGGTGGGCTGACAGGCGATGGGGCTGTCGGCGCTGGCGGGCGGGGCGGGCTGGGGGTCAGACCCCCGGCATGCTGGCGGTCAGCGCCGCGGCCTCCGCATGCACGGCGCCGGCCAGGTGGTCCACGTCGGCCAGCAGGGTCGGGTCCGCCACGAGGCCGAAGTTGAGGTGTCCGGCCAGGGACACGACCGCGACCCGGAGCGCGTGATGCTCGCCGATCTCGGCCAGCGAGTACATAGCCTGAACCGGCACGCCCAGCACCCGCACTGGCTGGCGGGGACCCAGGACGTTCGACACGTTCAGGGCGAAGGAACGCGGATGGGTCAGGACGCGCTCGACGAAGTGACTCAGCCGCGGCGTGCGGGCGAGCTGGCGCAGCAGGGCATCGAGGTGCTGCGCATCGTGGCCCTGCTTGCGGATCCGGGTGGCCCGCTGCACGGCGGCCATCCGCTCGAGCGGGTCAGCCGAGCCGAGCGGCAAATCCAGGCAGAAAAATGAGTCGCGATTGCCTGGCTGCTCATCGTCATGACCGTGCGGCACCGTCAGACCGTGCAGGCTCACCGGCACTTTCACCCGGAGGGCACCGAGGTGGCCGTGGTGGGCCTCCAGCCAGCGCCGGACTCCGCCGGCCACGACGGTCAGCACCGCGTCGTTCACGGTCGCCCCGCCCGCCCGGGCCGCCTGGTGCAGGTCATCCAGCCCGATCGTTGCGAAGGCGACCGCCCGCCGGCCGTCGATGTGGCCGTCGAACGGCGAGCGCAGCCACGGCTGCGGTGCCTCCCGCGCGGCGGCCCGCAGCCCCTCCAGCCGGTGATGGGCGACCGGGCCCAGGCCGCCTTTCGGCCGGGCCGCCGGGCGGGCCGCCGCGGCGCCGCGGCGGGACCGGGTAGCGGCCGATCCAGCAGCAGTCCCGGCGCCGGTGGCGGGCTGGTCATCCCACAGCACCGAGCTCGCCATCTGCATCGCCGTCGAGCCGTCGGCCAGGGCGTGGTGGATGCGCCAGGTCAGGGCGCTGCCACCGCCGGGCAGCCGCGGTATCACGTCGATCTGCCACAGCGGCCGCGACCGGTCCAGGTGCTTCTGGAAGATGTCGGCCACCGTGGCCCGGTACCCGGCGTCATCCGCGGTCTCGGGCGGGCTGGCCTGCACCACGTGGGCGGCCACGTCAACGTGACCGTCCGGTACCCACCACGCCGCCCCGCCGACCTCCGCCAGGCGCATGCTCAGCAGCGGAGCCCGATGCAGCCGCCCGGCGATTGATGCGCGCAGCCGACCGGGATCAAGGCCATCGCGCAGCACGATGACCTTGCAGGTGTGCCCGGCTACTGTCTCGTTCTCCAGGGCCAGGATGGCCAGGTCCTCCGGCGACAGCGGCCGCCCTACGTCAGCGGGCACAGGTCCGGTTCCTCCCGTGGTCACGCGCGGGGCCCGCCCCGGCGCTGTCGTAGTCATTTGGCAACTCTGCGTAGTCAGCGCCACCCTAGCCGACCTCGCCAGCCGGCCGCCGGCCAGCACTGGCAGCCAGCGCCGCGAGCCCAGCGTGCCCGCCCAGTCGGCCGGCGGCCAGCGCCGGCAGCCCGTGCCGGCAGCCCGGCGTGCCCCGCTCCGGCTGCACTTGGCCTGAGCATTGATGAACTTGCCGAACGAGCAAGAATGACGGCTGACGAGATCGAGTGCATCGAAGAAGGCGGCACCGAACCAACAGTGGCGCTCTTGCGCGTACTGGCTGCGGCACTGGAAGCCGATGTTC
>DASUBV010000183.1:0-2036 GCA_035763085.1 Streptosporangiaceae bacterium
CCGGGCAGCGGCGCGGCGCTGGTCGCCAGCTGGCCCGGCAGCCTGCTGCCCGCTGACGCCCCGGCGCTGCTGGAGGACGCGGCCCACTCGCTGCGGCTGGCCCTGGAGCGGGAAGAGGCCTGGGTCGCCCACCAGGAGGCAGTCGCGCTGCGCCGCTCGCAGGAGATGCAGCGGGGCTTCTTGTCCCGGCTCAGCCACGAGCTGCGCACCCCGCTGACCGCGATCCGCGGCTATGCCTCCAGCCTGCTGCAGACGGACGTGACCTGGGATGGCGAGTCGCAGCAGCGGTTCATCGCCCGGATCGCCGCCGAGTCGGCCCGGCTCGGCCGGCTGGTGGATGACCTGCTGGACTTCTCGGCCATCGAGTCGGGCATCCTGCGGCTGCAGCCGGACTGGTGCGACATCCCGCTGGTGGTCGACGCCGCGGTGGCCTGCCTGCCGCCGGCGGCGGCACCGCTGGTGACTGTGGCCTGCGAGCCGGACCTGCCGGTGGTGTGGGCCGACCATGACCGGCTGGAGCAGGTCTTCGTGAACCTGCTCAGCAACGCCCACGGGCACAACCCGCCGGGCACCCGGATGACGATCAGCGCCACGGCCGGCGGTCCCGGCCAGGTCGTGGTCAGCGTCGCCGACGACGGCGCCGGCCTGCCTGCCGAGGTCGCGGCGGCCCCGTTCGAGCCCGCCCGGCGGCGGCGCACTCCGACATCGGGAGCCGGCCTGGGGCTGTCGATCGCCCGCGGCATCGTGACCGCGCACGGCGGCCGGATCGACCTGACCCGCCCCGAGCGGGGCACCTGCTTCCGGATCTCGCTGCCGGTCGAGGCGCCCCTGGTGGAGCTGCCCGTCGTGGCGATGCCGGCCGCAGCGGCCGGGCCGGCGGGCCCCGATAGGCTGGCCGATGCCCCCGCGCGGTCCGGCGGCGCGGCGGCCGGGCCCGGTCAGCGGTCCGCCGGACAGCAGGAGATCGGAGTCGCCCCCGGTGCAGGATGAGGCCGTCAGGACTCGCGCGCTCGTGGTCGAGGACGATCCCAACATCGTGGACCTGATCAGGTCCAACCTCGCCGTGCGCGGATTCGACACGGTCGTGTCCGCCGACGGGCTGCGGGCCCTGCGACTGCTGGAGACCGAGGCACCCGACATCGTCCTGCTGGACCTGATGCTGCCCGAGGTCGACGGCTTCGAGCTGTGCCGCCAGATCCGGGAGCGCTCCGCGGTGGCCATCATCGTGGTCTCGGCCCGCGGTGGCGAGCGAGACAAGGTGACCGCCCTGAACGTCGGCGCCGACGACTACATGACCAAGCCGTTCAGCATCGAGGAACTGCTGGCGCGGATCACCGCCACGCTGCGCCGGACCCGGCCCGCGGTGGCGCCCGAGTCCGCCCCGACGCTGATCACCATCGGCGACCTGACCCTGGACCTGGCCGCCCAGCAGGTGACCCGCGGCGGGCAGCCGGTGCACCTGACGCCGACTGAGTTCGCGCTGCTGCGGGAACTGGCCGTCAACCGCGGCAAGCTGCTGACCCACGCCCATCTGCTGCGCCGGGTCTGGGGACACGGTTATGAGACCGAAACCGAGTATGTGCGCGTCTATGTCCGGCGGCTGCGGGCCAAGCTGGAGACCGACGGCGGAGTGCCCATCATTTTGACCCAGCCGCGCGCAGGTTACAGAATCGCATCAGATTTACGCGGTTAACATGCCCGGGCGGTATGAAGTGAGTGCTCTCATGCCACTGACCTGGGATTATTTCGTTAACAAAATTTTCATGTGGTAACCGCGATGTTAACGGAGACGTTTATCGAATGCGGCTTAGGGTTTCCCTGAAGAGGTTCGGGACCTGCGGCGACCGGTCACGCGGAGACCCAGCGGCCCGTGATTCGAATTGTCCCGTCCATCCAGCGAGGTGGTTTTCTTGCGTTCTGTTACGAAAACGGCCGCGTCGGCGGCCATTGCCGCCAGCGCGGCGCTCGTGGTTGCCGCGTGCGGCAGCTCCAGCCCGTCCGGCGGCTCGGGTGGCTCGGGCGGCTCCAGCGGAAGC
>DASUBV010000184.1:0-31514 GCA_035763085.1 Streptosporangiaceae bacterium
CCGGGGACCGCCGCCGGGCCGGCCTGCGCCACGGGGAAGTCAGCCAGCGCTGTCATACCGGCCCCTTCCGGTCCCGCGAGCGGGTGCGGCTCGCCGGCCAGCGCGGACAGGGCCGCGGCGACCTCGGCGAGCGTGGCGCGCACGTAGGTCGACGTGACGCTGCCCGACTCCCCCTTGCCGTCGGTGTGGCCGGCGTAGGCGTGGGCGACCGCGAACCCGAAGCTGCGCTCCGCCCACGTCAGCGTGGTATGCCGGAGCCAGTGGGTGCTGACCTGCTGGGTGCCGGCCCAGGGCAGCTCCCTGCCCAGGTTCGGGGTCATCGCCCGTGACGGCGGCGACCTGGTTGATCTCCGCCGGGCGGGCGCCGGCCAGCGCCCGGCGGGCGGACGCCTGGCGGCGGGGCTTGGGCACCTTGCGGGCGGGGTTGTCCTTCTCATCGATCAGCCCGTCGTCCACCGCACGCCGGTACAGGCAGCGCAGCGCCGAGATCAGGTTCTCCCCAGCGCTGCGCCCGCCCCGGCCGTTGCGGCGCGGCACCGCGTTCGCCCTGACGTAGGCCGCGAGCTGCCTGACCTCCGACGGCGCCGGCTCGTCCAGGCGCCGGCCGCCCCACTGACGGATGACCCGCTTCCAGTAGGAGCCGTAGGCCCGCAAGGTAGCCGGGGTAAGCGTGGCGGACACGACCGGGACGTACCCGGCGAAGGCCGGCACGGGCGGCCGGCCCGAGGACGCGGCGGTCAGGTCGCCCGGGGACAGGCCCATCGACTTCAAGACCAGCAGCGCCGCGGCTATGTTGGCCTGCCGGGACGCCGGGACGCCGGGACGCCGGAGGAAGGGATGACAGGAGCCAGGGGCCGCGCGGTCACGGCTGCCCTCCCCGGGGGGAGGACAGGGCTGGCCGCGATGCGGGCGGCAGCGCCGCCGGCGCAGTTACCGAAGCGGTGTGCGCGAGGGGGATTTCCCGCCCGTACCGGCGCCTGAAGCTCCGCTTGACCACGCTGGCCAGCGCGTTCTCCCCGGATGGGGAAACCGCACAGCCGCGTGTTCAAGCGATTGCTGAACCGGGGAAAATGCGCGTACCTGTGTGGGCGAGGAGGGATTTGAACCCTCACATCCTTTCGGACACACGGACCTGAACCGTGCGCGTCTGCCGTTCCGCCACTCGCCCGAGTGGACGACTTAGGTTAGCACGGAGGCCAGTGTGCTCATGCCCCGGATAACATCAGATGGATAACAAGCCGAAGGGAGGCTCGACAGGTGGGAGTTCTGCAGCGCTTCGAACGACGGCTTGAGGGCATGGTCGAAGGAACGTTCGCACGGGTGTTCAAGTCTGAACTGCAGCCAGTTGAGGTGGCGAGCGCGGTTCAGCATGAGATGGACGAGCGGGCGGCGATCGTTGCGCAAGGGCGCACGCTGGTGCCAAACGACTTCGTGGTCGAGATTGCCCAGACCGATGCCGAACGGCTCGCCATCATGGTCGAGAGCCTGAGTGTTGAGTTGGCGACGCTGGCCAGGGATCACGCCAAGGAGCAGGGGTATTCGTTCGTTGGTCCGGTGCGGATCCGGTTCGAGGGGGTTCCCGACCTGGCGACCGGCATGTTCCGCATCCGGTCTGGGGTGATCCGCGGGCACACCGTGGAGGCGGGCGAGGTCAGGCAGCCGGTCAGCGACTTGCCGCGGGGTGGCGGTGGCCAGTTCCCCGGCAGACCCCGGCTTGTGGTGGCTGGGTCGCAGCCGGGAACCGGCATGGAAACGGGCAGCACCTATGAGCTTCAGACGCCCGTGACCTTGCTCGGCCGCGGCACCGACTGCGACCTGCGCATGGTTGACCCTGGTGTCTCGCGGCACCACGCCGAGTTGCGCGTGGAGGACGGCCAGGTCGTCCTCGTCGACCTGGGGTCCACCAATGGCACCTTCGTGAACGGGCAGCCCGCGCGCCGCGTGATGCTCACTGACGGCATGAATGTAACGCTTGGCCGCACCACTATGGTTTTCCATCAGGACATGAGGTATTGATCCGCGCCCGCTAGGTAGTGGCTAGATAGGCGCCAGAAGACCGACCAGAAGACCGAGGAGTGACTACCCTTAGGGCAGCCAACCGACAGCGACGCAGAAGCCGAGGACACAGCACGGAATGAACGCGCTCACCCTTACCCTCATCAGGGTGGCCTTCCTGGCCGTCTTGTGGCTTTTCGTCATCGCGGCGATCGGCGTGGTGCGCACGGACCTGCTGGGCACGGTGACGGCAAAAGTCCGCCGGGGACGGAACCAGCCGGTGCCATTGCCGCAACCCAAGCCGCCGCGGCCGGCGCGACCCGGGCGCGGAACACCGCGCTTCCTTGTCGTCACCGAGGGCGCTCTATCGGGCGTGAGCATCGACCTGACCGATCAGCAGATAACGATGGGCCGGGCCAATGACGCCACGCTGGTCCTGAATGACGACTACGCTTCCACATACCATGCCCGGATTTTTCCGCAGGACGGACAGTGGCTCGTTGAGGACCTCGGTTCGACAAACGGCACCTACCTGGACCGCCAGAAGGTGGCCCGGCCGACCCCGGTGCCTGTAGGCGTGCCAATTCGCATTGGAAAGACCGTTCTGGAACTGCGCAGATGACACTAGCCCTCAGATCCGCGGTACGGTCCGATGTCGGTCTCCTCAGAGAGGGGAACGAAGACTCGGCGTACGCCGGACCGCACCTGCTCGCGGTTGCCGACGGCATGGGCGGCCACGCGGCCGGCGAGGTGGCGAGCGCTGCCACCATTACGACGATCGCCCCGCTTGACGAGGAGGATCCCGGACCCGACCTGGTCGGCGCGCTCGCCGACGCGGTCGCGACCGCCAACCTTCGCCTGCAGGAGCTGATCATCTCCGACCCGGCGATCGAGGGCATGGGCACCACGCTGACCGCGCTGCTGTGGGCCGGCTCCCAGGTGGCCATGTGCCACATCGGCGACTCGCGGGCGTACCTGCTGCGCGACGGCGACTTCTACCAGATCAGCCGTGACCACACGCTGGTCCAGACCCTGGTGGACGAGGGCCGGCTGACCGCCGCGGCCGCGGCTACCCACCCGCAGCGGTCGCTGGTCATGCGAGCCCTGCAGAGCAGCACCGACGCCGAGCCCGACCTGAACATGCGCGAGGCCATGCACGGCGACCGGTACCTGCTGTGCTCCGACGGGCTGTCCGACGTTGTCGCCGACCAGACCATCCACAAGACCCTCGTCTCCTGCCCGGACCCGGCGCAGGCCGTCGAGGAGCTGATCAACCTGGCCCTGCGCGGCGGCGGTCCGGACAACATCACCTGCATCGTCGCCGATGTCGTGGACACCGTGTCCGGGCCCGTCCCGCCCAGCCGGGCCGCCGTGCTGGCTGGCGCGGCGGCCAACGGCGACGGCCGGCCGCTGCCGCGCGGCGACAGCCCGGCCAGCCGCGCCGCCCTGCTCACCCAGGCCCGGCCAGTCCCGCAGCAGGCCGCGCCGCCCCGCCAGCCGCAGGACGGCCGGCACCGGGCCGCCGAGCCCGGCTACGACGGGGACGAGGGCAGTGCCGAGCCCGGCCGGCGCCGCTGGCCGGTGGTCACCACCATCCTGGCCATCCTGATCCTGCTGGTGGCCGGCGGCGGGTATACCGCCTGGCGCATCACCCAGGGTCAGTACTACGTCGGCACGGACGGCACGCAGGTCATCATCTACCGCGGGATCAACCAGAAGGTGGCCGGGCTGAACCTGTCCAGCACCTATCAGCGGACCGGGATCCCCGTCTCGCATGTGCAGGGCAGCGTCCTGGAACTGCCCACCGCCTCCGGCAGCCTGCCCGAGGCGCAGCGCACTGTCGCCAACATCCGCCAGGCCTACACCTGCGACCAGGCCACCAAGGCCGTGCAGAACTGGCTGGCCAACAAGCCCAAGCCGCCCGTCATCGCCAAGGGCAAGAAGCCCACCAGGCAGCAGCGGCAGCAGGAGGCCAAGGTCAAGGCATACCCGCCGAAGCCCAAGGTGCCTGCCTCCTGCCCCGCGCAGGGGGCCGGGTGACGGATTTGTCCGCCGCGTACTCAGCGCCGCCCAGGGAGGACGAGCAGCCGGTCCCGATGCCACGGGGCCGGCGCCGGACCGAACTGCTGATGCTGGGATTCGCGGTCGTGGTGGTCGTGCTGGCGTACGCCTGCGCGGGCCTCGGCCTGAACGGCAGGCTCCCGGCGAGCCTGCCGTTGTACTGCGTCCTGTTCGCGGCCATCGTGGGCGTGGCCCACCTGGCCGTCCGGCGGTTCGTCCCGTGGGCCGACCCGCTGATGCTGCCGCTGGCTGCGATGCTGAACGGGCTCGGCGTGGTCATGATCTGGCGGCTGCAGCAGTCGGGGCGCGGCGGCAATCCGGGCGTGGTGATCGGGACCCTGAGCACGTCATCGACGCTCCTCCAGCTGGTCTGGTCGGCCGTCGGCGTGGCGGCCTTCATCGCCGTGCTGATGGTGATCAGGGAACCGCGCACCCTGCAGCGCTACACCTACACCCTGGGCGCGGTGGGCCTGGTGCTGCTGGCCATCCCGGCGCTGCTGCCGGCCAGCCTCAGCGAGACGCAGGGCGCCAAGGTGTGGATCAAGCTCGGCGGGTTCTCGATCCAGCCGGGCGAGTTCGCCAAGCTCGCGCTGGCCGTCTTCTTCGCCGGCTACCTGGTGTCCAAGCGGGACGTGCTGTCCCTGGCCGGGCGGCGCGTGCTGGGCATCGACCTGCCCCGGGCCCGGGACCTGGGCCCGGTGCTGATCGCCTGGGCGGCCAGCCTGCTGATCCTGTTCTTCGAGACCGACATCGGCACCTCGGCGCTGTTCTTCGGGATGTTCGTGGCGATGATCTACATCGCGACGCAGCGCACCTCATGGCTGCTGATCGGGTTCTTCCTGTTCATCGGCGGCTCCTGGCTGGCCGGGACGATCATCCCGCACGTCGAGTCCCGGTTCACTGCCTGGCTGCACCCGTTCGCCGGGAACAACGCGGCCACCTCGTCCTTCCAGCTGGTGCAGGGCCTGGAGGGGATGGGCTTCGGCGGCATCTTCGGCACCGGGCTCGGCCACGGCCAGCCGTACTGGACGCCGCTGGTGCAAAGCGACTTCATCATGACCGCCTTCGGCGAGGAGCTGGGCCTGACCGGCCTGATGGCCCTGCTGCTGCTGTTCGGCCTGCTGGTGCAGCGCGGCCTGCGGGCCGCCGTGGCGGTCAAGGACCCGTTCGCCAAGCTGCTGGCCGGCGGGCTGTCCTTCGTGCTGGCCCTGCAGGTCTTCGTGATCGTCGGCGGGGTCACCGACCTGATCCCGCTCACCGGTATCACCACCCCGTTCCTGTCCCAGGGCGGCTCGTCGCTGGTGGCCAGCTGGGCGCTGGTCGGCCTGCTGATGCGGGTCAGCAACAGCGCCCGCAAGCCGGCCCCGCAGCCGATCCAGGACGAGGGCATGACGCAGGTGGTGCGAACCGGATGAACCGCGCGATCTTCCGCCTGTCGCTGGCCTGCCTGGTCATGTTCGTCTTGCTGATGATCAACGTGAACTACGTGCAGGCCTTCCAGTCCTCCAGCCTGGCCGACCGGCCGGGCAACAGCCGGGTGTTCTACCAGCAGTTCCAGTACAAGCGCGGGTCGATCGTGGCCGTCGGCGACGGCGGCGCCACCAAGATCGCCGAGTCCCGGCTGGTCAAGGGCGGGCACGGCACCTACAAGCGGTACTACCCGGACGGCCCGGCCTACGCGCCGGTGACCGGGTTCGACTCGATCTTCAGCAAGACCGGCATCGAGGGCACGGAGAACAAGGAGCTGTCGGGCACCGCGCCGGCGCTCGAGGTGCACAACCTGATCAGCCTGATCACCGGCAAGCCCAAGCTCGGCGCCACCGTGTCGGTCACCCTCAGCGCGGCCGCCCAGCAGGCCGCCTACAAGGCGCTGGCGTCCAGCGGCCACGAGGGCGCCGTCGTCGCGCTGAACCCGCGCACCGGCGCCATCCTGACCATGGCGTCCTACCCGAGCTACAACCCCAACGCCTACACGACGCTGAACGGCGACAAGCTCGACAAGATCGACACGGCCAACCGGAAGAACCCGGGTCAGCCGCTGCTCAACCGGGCGCTGCAGGCCACCTACCCGCCGGGCTCCACGTTCAAGATCGTCACGAGCTCGGCCGCGTTCTCGACCCACCGGGTGGCCAGCCCGAGCTCGCCGGTGGACGCGCCGCCCTCCCTGCCGCTCGGCAACGGCAACTCGCTCATCAACGATGACAACGAGACCTGCGGCGATGGCCACCCGCCGATCATCGAGGCGTTCCTGCTGTCCTGCAACACCGCCTTCGGCAAGCTCGGCCAGCAACTCGGCGGCGCGAAGCTGCGCCAGTACGCCAACAAGTTCGGCTTCAACACGGCGCATGAGGTCCCGCTGGCCACCGTGCCCAGCGTCATCCCCAAGGTCACCGACCCGGCGTTCGAGGCCTTCACCGCGATCGGCCAGTACAACGACTCGGTGACCCCGATGCAGGAGGCGATGCTGTCCGCGGCCATCGCCAACGGCGGCACTCTGATGAAGCCCTACCTGGTCCAGCAGGTGCAGGCGCCCGACCTGTCGGCGATTGACACGGCCCAGCCGACCGTGCTGAGCCGCCCCGTGACCTCCACCGTGGCCGGCTACATGACCCAGATGATGAAGCAGGTCACGCAGAACCCGGCCGGAACCGCCTACGCGACGGCCAACAGCAGCGTCGCCGGCGTGGAGATCGCCGGCAAGACCGGAACGGCACAAAACGGCGTCAACAACACCGGGCTCGATGACGCAGTGTTTACCTGCTTCGCGCCAGCCGACAACCCGAGGATCGCGGTCGGCGTCATCGTGAAGGGCGGCGGGTTCGGGGCGGCAGCGGCCGCGCCCATCGCCGTCCAGGTCATCCGGGCCTACCTGAAGCTGCCATGAGCACGCCAAACTACGCAGGACGGGAACGTAAGTGCGAGACATGACCCAGCCACGGCTGCTCGGCGGTCGCTACGAGCTCGACGGGATCGTCGGGCGTGGCGGCATGGCCGAGGTCTTCCGGGCACGCGATATCCGTCTGGACCGGATCGTCGGAGTGAAGACCCTCCGGGATGACCTGGCCCGCGATCAGACCTTCCAGGCCCGGTTCCGCCGCGAGGCGCAGTCTGCTGCCTCGCTGAACCACCCGTCGATCGTCGCGGTGTACGACACCGGCGAGGACATGGTGGGCGGGACGCCGGTGCCCTACATCGTCATGGAGTTCGTGGACGGCCGGACCCTCCGCGACCTGCTGCGCGACGATCGCCGGCTGCTGCCCGAGCGGGCTGCCGAGATCACCGACGGCGTGCTGCGCGCGCTGGACTACAGCCATCGCAACGGCATCGTGCACCGGGACATCAAGCCCGGCAACGTCATGCTGACCCGCGAGGGCCAGGTCAAGGTGATGGACTTCGGCATCGCCCGGGCGGTCAGCGACGCCCAGGCCACCATGACCCAGACCGCGCAGGTCATCGGGACCGCGCAGTACCTGTCGCCGGAGCAGGCCCGCGGCGAGCGGGTGGACGCCCGCAGCGACCTGTACTCGACCGGGTGCCTGCTGTACGAGCTGCTGGTCGGCCGGCCGCCGTTCACCGGTGACTCGCCGGTCGCGATCGCCTACCAGCACGTCCGCGAGGACCCGGTGCCGCCGTCCCGGATCGACCCCGAGGTCCCGCACTGGGCCGACGCGATCGTGCTCAAGGCCATGGCCAAGGACCCGGGCGACCGGTACCAGTCGGCCGGCGAGATGCGCAATGACATCCAGCGCGCCCTGTCCGGCGCGCCGGTCGCCGCCGCGATGCGTCCCGACATGTACGCCACCGGGACCCGGCGGATGGGCCAGGCGACCCAGATGGCCGGCGCCACCAGCGCTATCCCGCCCTATGCCTACGGCCCCGAGGGCGGCGACAGAGACTACGGCGAGCCGCGCCGCCGCAAGGTCTGGCCGTGGGTCCTGGTCGGGGTCATCGCCCTGCTGCTGATCGGCGGCGGGATTTACGCGTTCAACTTCGCCTCCAGCACCGGGGGCAACATCGCCGTGCCAGCGGTCGATAACCTGCCGCTCGGCCAGGCGCGCAAGGCCATCGTGAAGGCAGGCCTGGTGGTGGGGTCGCCCATCCGCCAGCAGACCTCGCAGTCGGTCAAGGCCGGGAACGTCATCTCGACCAACCCGACCAACGGCACGACCGTCGCCAAGAACACCACCGTCATCATCACGGTGTCCACGGGCCTGGGCACCGTGTCGGTCCCGTCGGTGATCGGCCAGTCGGTCAGCGACGCCGAGAACCGGCTGAGCGCCGCCCACCTGAAGTACAGGGTGCACCACAAGCTGTCCAGCGGTGATCCCAACGTGGTGCTGAGCCAGAGCCCGGTGGGCGGCAGCCAGGTGAAACCGAACAGCGTGGTGCGGATCACCGTGTCCGAGCCGGGCGTCACCGTGCAGAGCGTGATCGGCATGAGCCAGGATCAGGCCACGTCGACGCTGCAGGGTCAGGGCCTGGTGGTCAACGTGGTGCTGGGCACGCCGACGTCTGGCAACTTCGGGGCCGGCCAGGTGTTCGCGACGAACCCCACGGCGGGCACGGTGGTGGCCTCGGGCACGACCGTCACCATTGACGTGGTGGCGGGCGCGACGACCACCACGCCGCCGCCGACCACCAGCCCGCCGACCGAGACCACCAGCCCGCCGACCGACACCACCAGTCCGCCGGCGGACGTTCCGAACCCGTAACCGCTGTGGCCTGGCCGTCCCCGGCATGCCCGGAGGCCGGCCAGGCCGCTTCGCGTCAGGCCGGGTCGATCGGCAGGTGGACCGACGCCCAGGGGAAGACGACCAGCCACAGCACGGTGGCGACCGCCACCAGGAGCAGCACGAGCCAGGCCGTCCTGGATGCCGGGCCGCCGGGCAGTCGCCGCCAGACCGACGCGTACATGCCTCAGCCCTCCGCTCCGGCCAGCCGGGGCGTGCGGCCGATCAGCACGCCGCTGGCCACCACCCGGCTCGTCCCCGACCAGTCCGGGCAGGATCTCGCCGGTCAGCCGCAGGTAGGACCGCACAGTGCCGCCTGAGCTCTCCTCTAGTTACAGAACGTACTTATAAAATAACTGACAGTGACATCCGCGCCTGGGGTACCGCGTGGGGAGTGACGGCTGCGCAGGTGCCAGTCCGCCAGGGAGCGCGGCACAGCCCCGGAGCAACTACGCTTACGGCGAAGGCCGCGCAGCGCGGCGTCCCGCACCGCCGTGCGCAAGCGGCCGGCGGGCGAGCCGACCAGGAGAAGACCGTGCCCAAGTCCCGCACCAGAAGCAAGGCGGTCTACACGCCACCGCAGAGGTCAGCCAAGTCGAAGGTGAGCCCGCGGTGGCTGGCTCCGACCATGCTGGGCAGCCTGCTGGTCGGCCTGGCCTGGATCGCGACGTTCTACGTGAGCAACGCCGCGCTGCCGATCAGCGCCATGGGCAGCTGGAACCTGGTAGTCGGCTTCGGCTTCCTGGTCGGGGGCGTCGTGCTGTCCACCAAGTGGCACTGACCGGGCGGCAGCCGGGCGCCGTCGGCTACAGCTGGACGGCGCCCACCAGCTGAATGTCCCGGATCACGACCCCGGCGACCAGCACGGCCAGGATGGCGACGGTGGCCGCGGCCTGGAGCAGCGCCCGGTTGCTGCGCGGCGCGTAGACATAGGCAGCCGTCAGCGCGGCTCCGGCGATGAGGCCTCCCACGTGTGCCTGCCAGGCGATGCCGGGCACGACGAACGTGATGACCAGGTTGATCACGATCAGGCCCACGATCTGCCGGGCGTCCAGGCGCAGCCGCCTGGCCAGCACGAACCAGGCGCCGAACAGGCCGAAGATTGCCCCCGACGCGCCGAGCGCCGGCTCGACCGGCGAGGCGACCAGGTAGAACAGCACCGAGCCGGCCAGCGCGCTGACCAGGTAGACGGCCAGGTACCGCAGCCGGCCCAGCATCTGCTCCAGCGCGGGGCCGACGAAGATCAGCGCCCACATGTTGAACAGGATGTGCAGGATCCCGGTGCCGGTGTTGAGGGGCTCGTGCAGGAACGCCGCCGACAGCAGCCGGTACCAGTCCCCGTTGGCCACCCCGATCGAGTTGCCGAACCGGCCCACCATCACCCCGTCGCTGTAAACCGGGTTCAGGGCGGCATTCTCGGCGATATAGGCCACGACGTTGATCGCGACCAGAGTCCAGGTCACCACGGCGCCGGAGACGACCCGGCCGCCGAATGCCCCGGCCGGCCGGCGCGTGCCGCGGCCGGCCTGCCGGATGCACTCGACGCACTGCTGGCCCACCGCCGCCGAGCGCAGGCAGTCCGGGCACGCCGGCCGCCCGCACCGCACGCAGGACACATAGGTCTCGCGGCCGGGATGCCGATAGCAGGTCGGCACCGCGGTGCCCGATCCGCTGGTGCCGGCGGGACCCTCTGAGCCCGGGGGGGTTGCCACTGTCGTCACCCGCTGTCTAGCCCGCGGAGCCGCCGGCGTCGTCGGTAATCTCGACCGATTCCAGGACCACGTCCTGGACCGGGCGGTCGGCGCGGCCGGTCTGCACGCGGCTGATGGCGTCGACCACCTCGGCGCCCGCCACCACCTCGCCGAAGATCGTGTGCTTGCCGGTCAGCCAGGGCGTCGGAACCGTCGTGATGAAGAACTGCGATCCGTTGGTGGCCGGCCCGGCGTTGGCCATCGCCAGCAGGTAGGGCCGGTCGAAGGCCAGGTCCGGGCTGAACTCGTCGGCGAACTTGTACCCCGGGCCGCCCGTCCCGGTGCCCAGCGGGTCGCCGCCCTGGATCATGAAGTCCGGAATCACGCGGTGAAAGATCGTGCCGTCGTAGAGCCGCTCCTTCGACGCCTGGCCGGTGGTGGGGTCGGTCCACTCCCGCGCCCCGCCTGCCAGTTCGACGAAATTCCGCACCGTCTTCGGCGCATGATCGGGGAACAGCCGCACGACGACGTCCCCGCGGTTAGTCCGCAGCTTTGCGGTCAGCGTATTGCTCATACACCGCATCCTTGCATGCCCGCGCGGCCACCCTGACCACCTCCGCGCCCTGGCGCCGGTGATTGACCTGCCCCGGCGCGGGAAGTGTGGAAGAGCGAACCAAACCAGTCCGGGAGGACTCAGTGTCTGTTTTGACCAGGAAACAAGCAGCTAATGGCGGCCCTAGCCTGCGCGAGCGCGCCGCCCGGAGCGCACAACTCGCCCGGCCGGCCGCGACCAGTGCCAGCACCACGCTGCGGCGCGGCGCGGAGGACGCCAGCACCGCCCTGCGGCGCAGCGCCGAGGACGCCACCGCCTGGGCCCGGCCGCGCGTGGACGGGGCCGCTGCCTGGGCCCGGCCGCGGCTGGATGAGGCACGAGCATGGGCCGCACCCCGGCTGGAGCGCGGCGGGGTCGCCGTTCAGGAGAACATCGCGCCGGCCATCTCCGATGCCATGGTGACGGCCGCCCGCAGGCTGGACGTCCGCCCGGCCCGCAAGAGCCGCCGCTGGGGCAGCATGCTGGCCATCACCATGATGCTCGCCGCCGCGGCGAGCGCGGCCGCGGCACTGGTCCTGCGGCGCCGGTCGGCCGGGGAGAGCTACCCCGGCGAGCCGGCCGCGATGACCGAGCAGCCGATCGACCCCGACGGCAGCGCGCCCGACATCGAGGCCAACGGCCACCCGCACGGCTGATCGGCCAGGCCTGACCGTGACATTCGTCACGGTCAGGCCCGTACGGCCGGCACAGGGCACGGCCGTATTCCTCGCCTAGCCTGGCACCATGACATGGTTGCCCGCTGCCATCGGCCGCACGCCGGGGCAGGATAGGGGCATGTCGCCATGGACCACGCTCAGGCGGGCCGGAGCGGACACCAGCGCGACGAGTCAGCCGGTCCCGGCTGCCCCGCCGGATGCCGCCGTCGGCGGGCTGCAGGCCGCCTCCGCAGATCCGCATGACTACATGCCCCCGTCCGCCCGGCTGACCCGCAGGCTTCTCATAGGCGGGATCATCGTTTTCTTCCTGCTCGTGCCGCTGGCGACCACCGCCGCCAGCCAGCCGACCGTGCGCAACCTGGCCGGGCTGGGCACCGCGCTGGTCTTCGTGCCTGTGGTGATCATGGTGGCCGTGGTCCCCGGCCCGCCGTCCGCCGCTGTGGAGGCGCCGTCGCCGTACCTGGCCGCGATCGTCGCGCTGGCCATCGCCACCCTGGCGATCACCGGGGACAGCAACTGGGTGACTGGCCTGGCGGTAGCCGCCGCGGCCTGCGGCCGGTTCTGCCGCACCGTGCGGCCGGCCGCCTTCGGGGCCGTCAGCTGCGCCCTCGGCGGCCTGGTGATCGGGCTGGCCGATCATGCCAGCCAGGGCAACCTGGCGGCCATTGTCCTGGTGCCGCCGCTGGGCGCCTTCTTCGCCTACAGCGCCGGCAAGCGCAACGAGGCCGTGACCATCCTGCGTGCCGCCCAGGCCGAGCTCGCCCGGGTCGCGGTGGCCGAGGAGCGGCTGCGCATTGCCCGCGACCTGCACGACCTGCTCGGGCACAGCCTCTCGCTGATCACGCTGAAAGCCGAGCTGACCCGGCGGCTCATCGACAGTGACACCGCCCGGGCGCGGGCCGAGATCGGGGACCTGGAGCACGTCGCCCGCCAGTCGCTCAGCGATGTTCGCGAGGCGGTCGCCGGCTACCGGCAGCCGGACCTGGTCGCCGAGCTCGCTGGCGCCCGTGAGCTGCTGTCCGCCGCCGGGATCGCCTGCCAGGTCACCGCGCCGCCGGTCATCTTGCTGCCGGGCGACGTGGATTCCGTGCTGGCCTGGACGATCCGCGAGGGGGTGACCAACGTCGTCCGGCATTCCAGCGCGACCAGCGTCGTCATCACCGTCGCCGTCCGCGCCACCGCCACCGTCATCGAAGTGACCAACAACGGCGTGGACAGCGGCACCGGACCGGCGCCCGCCGGGCCGGGCCGGTGCGGCTCCGGGCTGGCCGGCCTGGGCGAGCGGGTCCAGGCGCTGGGCGGGAGCCTGGCCGCCGGGCCGGGCGGGACAGGCGAGTTCCGGCTGCGGGTGAGCATCCCCGCGGGCGGCCAGCACGGCCGCCCGGACGCTGAACTGACCAGAGGCTGACCCGGTGGGCGTCCAGATCATGATCGCCGAGGATCAGGCGATGGTCCGCCAGGCCCTGGTGGCCCTGCTGGGGCTGGAGCCGGACATGGAGGTCGTCGCTCAGGCCGCCACCGGTGACGAGGCCCTGGCCATGGCCCGCAAGCACCAGCCCGCCGTCGCCGTCCTCGACATCGAGATGCCCGGCCGCAGCGGCATCGAGGTGGCGCGGCAGCTGCGCGAGGAAAACTTCGGCGGCCGCGTGATCATCGTGACGACCTTCGGCCGGCCCGGTTACCTGCGCGCCGCGATGGCCGCCGGGGCGAGCGGCTTCCTGCTCAAGGACGCTCCCGCCGCCCAGCTGGCCGACGCCATCCGGCGGGTGGCCGCGGGCGAGCGCGTGGTCGATCCCGCCCTGGCGGCCGCCGCCCTGGCCGAGGGCGACAGCCCGCTGACCGGCCGTGAGACCGAGGTGCTCGCGGCCGCCGCCGGGCATGACGCCATCAGTGACATCGCCGACCGCCTGCACCTGTCACCCGGGACTGTCCGCAATCATCTGTCCGCGGCCATGCAGAAGCTGGGGGCCCGGAACCGGGCCGAGGCGGTGCAGATGGCGCAGCGCAAGGGCTGGCTCTGACGCGGCTGGTCGCGTGCGCCCGGCGCGGATCTAGACCGCGCCCGGCGCGCCCGGTCCGTCCGCCGGCGCTCTGGCCTGCCCCGCCGGGCCGTCGTGATCCGCCCCGATGCCGGCCTCGCCGAGGATCAGCGTCAGCGTCTGCGGGCCGCCGGGCGGCGGGCCGCCGACGGCGGGCGGCGCAGCCGGCACCCAGGCGAAGGCCAGCGCCCCGCCGGCCGCGCCGAGGACCGACCCGATCAGGTAGCCGCCCACGTGGACGGTGCTCAGGCCCACGACGGCCAGCAGGACGGCCGCGGTCGAGTAGAGCGAGCGCTGCACCGGGCCGAAGACCAGCAGCAGCCCGCACCCGATCAGCCCGGCGGCGATGAGCAGGCCGAGGGGGACCAGGGGGTCCAGCCTGCCGCCGCCCGCCGTCAGGCGGACGACGGCGATCTCCGCGCCGCCAGCCACGACCGCCAGCGCTCCCCAGAACGGCCGGCTGCGCCGCCAGCCACGCCAGGCGCGGCGGGCGGTCCCGGCCAGGACCTGGCGCCGGGGCCGGCGGGCGTGGGCCGGGGCATGTCGGGCGGTCCGGGGCATAGCGTCACGCGCCGCGGTCGCGCTCACCGACGCGCTGCGTGACATGCGCGCTCCGTCCCGATGGGGTGTATCGCCTCCGTAACCGGGCTAACCCCGACATGGGTGCCTGATCGGGCCGAAGCTAGCGCGACAGTGACATAGCGGTCAAGAGCCGGCGCCGATCCGAGGCGGCCGGCCCGCGGGGCGGCGGCCAGGGCCTGTCCGGGAGACAATCGCTGCATGCTGCTGGACAAGGTGGCGCGTACCTCGGCCGTGGTGGCCGCCGCGCCGGGGCGCCTGGCTAAGGTCGCCGAGATCGCCGGGCTGCTGCGCGAGGTCCCGCAGGCCGAGGTCCCCGCCGTAGTGGCGTTCTTGTCCGGCGAGCTGACCCAGCGGCAGATCGGCGTGGGCTATGCCGCGATCATGGACCTGCTCGGCCCGGCGGGCAGTGCCGGGCTGGCCGCGCCGCCGGAGACGCCGACCCTGACCGTGACCGAGGCCGATGAGGCCTTCGGTGCCATCGGCGCGCAGGCCGGGCCGGGTTCCCAGGCCGAGCGGCGGCAGCTGCTGCGCGGCCTGCTGGCCCGGGCGACCGAGAGCGAGCGCCAGTTCCTGGTCCGGCTGCTGGCCGGCGAGCTGGGCCAGGGCGCCCTGGCCGGCGTGATGACCGAGGCTGTCGCCGCGGCCGCCGGGGTCCCGGCCGCCGCCGTCCGGCGCGCCTTCCAGGTGGGCGGCTCGCTGACCCGCGCGGCCACGGCGGCGCTGGGCCAGGCGGGCGACCCGGCCCGGGCGCAGGCCGCGCTGCTGGCCGTGCTGCTCCAGGTCGGGCAGCCGGTCCGGCCGATGCTGGCGGCCACCGCGCCGACCATCGAGGCGGCCCTGGAGAAGATCTCGCCCGCGGCCGTGGAGTGGAAGATCGACGGCATCAGGATCCAGGTCCACCGCGACGGTGACCAGATCCGGGTGTTCACCCGGACCCTCGATGACATCACCGCCCGGGTGCCGGAGATCGTCGCCGCGGCGCGGTCCCTGATCGCCACCTCCGCCGTCGTGGACGGCGAGGCCGTAGCTCTGCGCCCGGATGGCCGACCGCGGCCGTTCCAGGTCACCTCGGCCCGCACGGCCAGCCAGGGAGATGCCGGCCGGCTGGCTGAGCAGACCCCGCTGACGCCGTTCCTGTTCGACCTGCTGCACCTGGACGGCGCTGACCTGCTCGACGCCCCGGCCAGCGAGCGGTTCGGCCGCCTGGCCGCGATCGCCCCGGCCGGGCTGGTCATCCCGCGCATCGTCACCGCCGAGCCCGCCGCGGCCGCGGAGTTCTTCGCCGCGGCCATCGGGCACGGGCACGAGGGCGTCGTGATCAAGTCGCTGGACGCCCCCTACGGAGCCGGGCGGCGGGGCGGTGACTGGGTCAAGGTCAAGCCGCGGCACACGCTGGACCTGGTCGTCCTGGCCGCCGAGTGGGGCCACGGACGCCGCCAGGGCTGGCTGTCCAACCTGCACCTGGGCGCGCGCGACCCGGCGACCGGCGGCATGGTCATGCTGGGCAAGACATTCAAGGGGCTGACCGACGCGCTGCTGGCCTGGCAGACCAGCAGGCTGCTGGAGCTGGCCGACCCGCCGCGCCCCGGCGCGGCCGGGCGTGATTCGCCCGGGGCGGATCCGGCCGGCTGGCGCGGCGTGGTGCGGGTCCGGCCCGAGCTGGTCGCCGAGATCGCGTTCGACGGAGTCCAGGCCAGCACCCGGTATCCCGGCGGGGTCACGCTCCGGTTCGCCCGGGTGCTGCGCTACCGCGAGGACAAGAGCGCCGCCGAGGCCGACACCATCGACGCGGTCCGCGCCCTGTGGTCCGGCGGGGAGCCGGACTAGGCCGCTGCCGGGCTAGGAGCTGGTGAGGATCAGCAGGCCGTCGATCCGCAGCGAGTCCGCTGAGGTGTACGGCTGGTAGGTGGTGACGTTGGTGAACACCATGTCCGGCAGCACCAGCGGCGGCGGGCTCTGCGGGGTGAAGGTGAGCGGGACGCCCAGCAGGTCACCCTTGATCTTGGTGCACATCAGGGTCACGTTCCCGGTGAAGTTGAGCGACGATGCCTTGATCGTCAGGGTGTACCCGCCCTCGGTCACGGTCAGGTTGTCATCGCCGGACAGGTTCAGCCCGCTCATCGAGAACTTGAGCATCTTCTGCGGGCCGCTGGCGGTGGGAACGCTGGCGACGCCGTCGTAGGTCAGGCCCGTCAGCGTCGCCTTGCTGGCGGTGATGTCCGACGGCACCGCGGCCACGGCCAGCCCGCCGGGGGCCACGGCCTGCTTCCTGGCTTTCTTCGGCTTCTTGATCGGTCCCGGCCCCGGGCTCGTGCTGGCTGTCGGACTCGGGCTGGGGCTGCCGGTCGGGCTCGGGCTGGCCGGCCCGGAGCCGGTCGGGCTCGGGCTGGGCGACGGGCAGGACGGGCTGGGCGACGGGCTCGCCGTCGGTGCCGCCGTGGGCTGCGGCTGCACCGAGGCCGCCGGGGCGGGCGAGGCCGTGCAGGCGCTCGGGGCGCTGCCGGCCGGCCCGGCGTGCAGGACGCCGGTCACCAGGCCCAGCACCAGACCCAGCACGGGCAGGCCGTGGTAGATGGCGGGGCCGCCCCGGCCCCGCTCGGCGTCCGGCCCGCTCTGCGCGGGCAGCCCCGGCAGCGTCAGGTCATCGGCGCCGGCCGTGCTGCCGGCGCCGGCCGGCGGCGGACCGTCGGCCGGGTGCCCGCCGCCGCCCGGCTCGCTGTCACCGGGCGGGCCGCCGTCCGGTTCCTGCTCCGCGGCATCGCGCGGGGCCGCCTTGCGGCCGGCCCGGTCCCCGAGAACCAGTGACAACCCGGTCAGGGAAGCATCGTGCCGCCCGGCCGGGCTGCGCCACCGCCGGCGGCGGGGCACCGCGGTCCCGGTGGTATCGGGGGCCGGCATCCAGGCGAAGGCGAGCGAGCCGCCAATCACGCCGAGCAGCGTTCCGATCAGGAAGCCGCCCAGGTTCGAGGCGATCAGCGCCGCGATCGACAGCAGCACGGCCACGATCGAGTAGAACATCCGCTGGCCCGGGTTGAACCAGATCAGCAGGGCACAGGCGATCATCAGGGCGCCGATGAGGATGCCCAGCACGCCGCCGGTCCCGATGTGCAGGATCAGCCCCATCGAGTTCATCGGCAGCGGGATGAGCAGGATCTCGGCGCCGCCCAGGATCAGCAGGAAGGCGCCCCAGAACGGGCGGCTGCGCCGCCAGGCCCGCCAGCCGCGCCAGGCCCGGCGCACCGGGCTGGCGGGCGGCTCGGGGGCGTCAGCCAAGTCCGCGGGGCCGGTGCTGGCGGACGGCACGGCGCTGCGGTCGGCGAAGTCCGCCGGCGGCCCCGTTTCTGGCCGCATATCAGCGGACTCCGCCGGGTCGTGCCCGGCGGAGTCCGTGTGCTGAGGTCCGTCAGTCATGCCGAATCAGAAACAGGGGTTGTTGCCGCTGGACAGGTGCAGGCCGAACCCGGGGAGCGTGAACGTGCCCGCCGAGGTGGAGTAGGCGACCTGGTGCAGGTTGGTGATGTCGATGCTGCTGGCCTGCTGGCCGAACTGCCCGGCGATCCCCTGCGGCACGCCGGACACCGCGTTCAGCGTGCTCGCGTCCTGGCCGATATTGATCTGGTGGAAGGTGGCCACGCTGCCCGACAGCTGGTTGGCGTCGATGACCAGGGAGCTCGCCTTGACCGGGGTGCCGCCCGAGCCGGCGGTGATCCGCAAGGTGAAGTCGCCCAGGCCGGGGATGCTGGTCACCACGCTCTGGCACAGGTTGGTGATCCGCGCCGAGCCGATCTCCGACTCCGCCACCACCACCGGCTTCTTGGCGGCCGTCTGGTCCACAGTTCCGAACTGCTGGAACCCGGTCCCGTGCAGCGCGTCCGCCGAGACCTCGAACTGCTGCCCGGAGATGGAGAACGACGACGCGAGCGCGCCGCCCGCAGTCAGGCCGAGCAGGGTGCCGGTGACGACGAAGGACGGCACCGCGATGTACGCGAAGCGACGCCACCTGACCCGGCCCGGCCGACCGGATCTCGCTGCTGGGGTGGTACCGGGTGAACTCATGTCGGCTCCCTGCCAGGTCCTCTGCGGGCAGAAACGGCGCGATCCCGGGGTCCGGCGCGCGGGCCGGCGAGACCGCTACCCGACCGCCGCCGATGTGATTAGTGCCACATCAGAGCGGTCGCCCCAGGAAGTTACCGCCTGGTAGCTAGCGGGTCAAGCCACATCACGTAACGAAGTTTGCCGATTAGTCTGGCGTCAGCGGCAGCGGCCAGACCGCCGCCAGTCCGGCGAATCACCTCTGCCCAGGTCAGCGACTGAGCCGGGGGCGGCCGTGGCAGCCCTGCCGGATCCGCGGGCCGGCCAGCGAAGCGGGCCGCCGCGGCGCGTGCCTGCGGGCGACCGAAACCGGCCGCAAGCCGGCCGGGCCCGGCAGCACGCGGCGCCGCGGGCGGCGGGCGGCCACCGGACCGCTGCCGGTCACAGCGGCGGGCTGGAGGAAAATAGCTGCGATTCGCGTCCCGCCGCCAGCCTGGCGGCGGGCCTAGCAGAGGGGCCCGGATGCCGAGCGTGTGGGTGGACAGCGACGGGGCATGGCGGACGTCACTGCGTCGTCGCCAGGTACTCGCCGATCCGCGGATCAACAAGGGCACCGCGTTCAGCGACACCGAGCGAGCCGAGCTCGGCCTGATCGGGCTGATCCCGCCGGGCCACATGACGCTGGACCAGCAGGTATCCCGCGTCTACGCCCAGTACCTGCGGCAGACCACCGACCTGGCCCGCAACGTCGTCCTGACCGAGTTGCACGACCGCAATGAGGTGCTGTTCTACCGGCTGCTGGCCGGCCACCTGAGCGAGATGCTGCCCATCATCTACACCCCGACCGTCGGCCAGGCCATCGAGAACTACAGCCACGAGTACCGGCGGCCCCGCGGCGTCTACCTGTCGGTGGACCGGCCCGAGCTCATCGAGGTGTCCCTGCGCGCGCCCAGCCTGGCCTCCGATGAGGTGGACCTGATCGTCGCCACCGACGCCGGGGCCATCCTGGGCATCGGCGACTGGGGGGTGGGCGGCATTCACATCGCGGTGGGCAAGCTGGCCGTCTACACCGCGGCCGGCGGCATCGACCCGAATCGCACCCTGCCGGTCATGCTCGATGTCGGCACCGACCGGCAGAGCCTGCTGGAGGACCCGCTGTACATCGGCAACCGGCATCCCCGGGTGCCCGACGATGAGTACGACTCGTTCCTGGACAAGTTCGTCACCGCCGTGCGGCGGGTCTTCCCGCAGGCCCTGCTGCACTGGGAGGACATCGGGGTCAGCAACGCCCGGCGGCTGCTGGAGCGGTACCGGGACCAGATGCTGACCTTCAACGACGACATCCAGGGCACCGGCGCGGTGAACCTGGCCGCCGCACTCGCGGCGGTCCGGGCCACCGGGATCAAGCTCCCCGACCACCGGATCGTGATCTTCGGGGCGGGCACCGCCGGGATCGGCATTGCCGACCAGCTGTCCGCGGCGCTGATCGCCGGGGGCCTGTCCCGGGAGCAGGCGCTGACCCGGCTGTGGGCGCTGGACCGGACCGGGCTGCTCGTGGCGGGCGACCCGGCGCTCAGCGAGCAGCAGCGGCGCTACGGGCGCGATCCGGCCGAGCTGGCCGGCTGGCAGGCCGATCCCGGCCTCGGCGGGATCGGCCTGGCCGAGGTGGTCCGCCGGGTGCGCCCGACGATCCTGATCGGCACCTCGGCCCGCGGCGGCGCGTTCAGCGAGGACATCGTGACGGAGATGGCCCGGCACGTGGAACGACCGGTGATCATGCCGATGTCCAACCCCACGAGCCTGGCCGAGGCACGGCCCGCCGACCTGATCCGGTGGACGGGCGGCCGGGCGCTGGTCGCGGCCGGGAGCCCGTTCGGCCCGGTCGACCATGGGGGCACCCGGTATGTCATCGGCCAGGCCAATAACGCCCTGGTTTTCCCCGGCCTGGGGCTCGGCGTGATCGCGTCGCGCGCCTCGCGGGTCACCGAGGGGATGCTGAGCGCCGCGGCGCACGCGGTGGCCGGCCTGGTTGACACCACCACTGCCGGGGCGCCGCTGCTGCCGCAGGTGGAGACGCTGCGCGCGACGTCGCTGGCCGTCGCCATCGCCGTGGCCCAGGCCGCGGCCGCCGACGGAGTGGCCCGCGCGCCGCTCGCCGACGACGTTGAAGACCAGGTCAGCGCGCTGATGTGGCAGCCCGCCTACCGTCCCGTCCGGCCGGGCTGAGGCGGGCCAGCCTCGCCATGGCCGCACCACGGGGGATGTTAGCGGCGACGCAGGTGCTGGGCGCGGTCCGCGGCGGGCTGCGCCGGTACCTGAGCGACCTGCGCGCCAGCCGGGCATTCGTGGCGGGCGAGGTCAGCCACGCGGGCTGGCTGGACCTGGGCCGGTTCCGCTGGCAGAACGTGCCGCCCGGCCAGGCGGCCAGGACAGCCATCGGCGTCATGACGCCGCTGGTGATCGGCATCGGCACCGGGCACGCCGAGTACGGCACGTTCGCCGCGCTCGGTGCCCTGCCGGCCGGGTTCGTCACCTTCCGCGGCATTACCCGGACCCGTGTCCTGCTCGTCGCGCTGACCGCCGCCGGCATGGCCGTGTCGACCTTCATCGGCGCGGCCGCCTCGGCCGGGGCGCCGTGGCTGCTGGTCCCGGTGGTGATGGCGTGGGCCTACCTGGCCTGGGTCTGCGCGGCGATCGGCCCCACGGCCATCGCCGTGTCCCTGCAGTGGCCGGTGGCCCTGCTCATCGCCAGCGCCATCCCGCTCAGCCTGTCCGGGGCGGGCGTGCGGGCCGGGCTGGTGCTGGCCGGCGGCCTGTGGCAGGGCGCGCTGGTGGCCTCGTCATGGGCGCTGAGCCGGGGCAGTACCGAGCGCGCGGCGATGGCCGAGTCGTACGTGACCCTCAGCCGGTACGCCCGGCAGCTCGCCGACGGAGGCGGCGGGCCGCCGCCGCCGGCCACGCTGCCGGGCAGCTATGCCCTGCGCGACCCGAACCCGCTGCTGCGCGGCGGCGCCCGCCAGCACCTGATCGACCTGCGGGAGGAGGCCGAGCGGATCCGGGCCACGCTGACGGTGCTGGGCAGCGGCACCGACGATGCCAGCACGGGCGATGGCCGCATCGCGCTGCTGGCCGGGTCGGCCCGCGCGCTCGGCGAGACAGCTGAGGCGCTGAGCGCCCGGCCCGCTCAGCGGGACCGCCACCTGGAGCTGGCCCGCCAGGCCGTCGCCACGGGCCAGGCCGGGGCCGGCCAGTCCTGGAGCTGGGCCGGGCACGCCCTGCACGGCCAGCTGCGCAGCGCAGCCCGGATCACCGAGCGGCTGAACGACGCCGAGCCGGGCCGGGCGGGCAGCATCCCGTCGCGGCCGCCGCTGCGGCCGCCCGCCCGCGACCTGGCGGTCACGCTGCGGGCCAGCATGGGCACCAGGTCAGAGGCGGGCCGGCATGCCCTGCGGCTGGCGGTGGTCGCCGGGCTGGCCCAGGTCATTGCCGTGGCCGACGGGCTTCCGCACGGCTACTGGGTGACGCTGACCGTCCTGATCGTCTTGCGGCCCGACTACGGCTCCACGGTCTACCGTGGCCTGCAGCGGGCCGCCGGAACCGTCCTCGGTGCCGGGCTGGGCGTGGCCACGGTGCTGCTCGGCCATCTCGGCAACGGCGCTTTGCTGGCCGGCATCGGCGTCTCGATGTTCGCGGCGTACGCGCTGTTCCCGGTCAACTACCTGTTCTACTCGGTCTTCCTGACCGACTTCGTGGTCGTGCTGCTGGCCCTGGCCGGGCTGCCCGCCGCCGAGACCGCCCTGGACCGGCTGATCGGGACCGCGGCCGGGACGGCCCTGGCGCTAGCCGCCTACATCCTGTGGCCGACCTGGGAGCGCGCGTCGGCCACCGACAAGTTCGCCCGCCTGATCATCGCCCAGAGCCGGTTTGCCGCCATGCTGCTGCGCGCCTACCCCAGCCCGGCCGGCGACGAGCTGCGGCAGGCCCGGACCCTGAAACTCGCTGCCCGCCGGGCCCGCATGGACGCCGAGGCCTCTGCCGACCGGCTGGCCGATGAGCCAGACCGGCCGCCGGTCACCCGCGCCTTCGCCCAGGCCCTGGTGTCGGCCGGGCACCGGCTCGCCATGGCCGTGCTCGGGCTGGAGGCCGCCGTCACCGCCCACCACCTCGCCCTGCAGCGGGCCAGCGCGCAGACGCGGGTCAGCGCCGGCCAGGCGGCTGGCAGCCCGGCGGCCGGCGCTATCCCCGGCCCGCCGCCCGGCGGCGACCCTGGCCTGGTCCCGGACGTGCTCAGCGAGCTCGCCGGGACGGTGCGGCAGGCCGCCGCCCAGCTCGCCGAGGCCCTGCGCCGCCTCGGCCCGCCTGGTCCCCTGCCGCCGCTGCGCGCGGTGCAGGAGCAGCTGCCGCGCGATGGCGAGGACGACGGCGCCCTGTTCGCGACCACCGACAGCCTGGTCGACGCCCTGAACACGGCGGCCGACATCCTCCGGCGTCACCTGGGCCGCGCGGACGATTCCGGTAACGTCGCCAGCTAACAACCACGCCATGACGCAGACCAGCCATTACGGACGACCAGGGCGCAACCCGTACAGATGCCGGCCAGGATGGCAATCGTGCCGCTCCGTCATCGCCGGGCCATCGCCGCAGCCGCAGCCGCCGGCGCCCTGCTGGCCGCGGCCGTCGCGGACGTGCTGGCCAGCGGCGACCCGACCACCAGCGCCGTCGGTGCCCGCGCCGGGCATGACGCGCAGGCTGCTCTTGGCCGCCGCCCGGTCCCGCTGCCGCGGTTCATCTACGCGCCGTACTTCGAGACCTGGCACACCGAGTCCCTCCCGTCGGTCGCGCAGAAGTCGGGTGCCCGCTACCTGACGCTGGCATTCCTGCAGACCACGAAGAAGGGCTCGTGCACCCTAGCGTGGAACGGCAAGCAGCTCGTCCAGCCCGGCGGCCGCTACAGCACGCAGATCGCCGAGCTGCGCCACGCCGGCGGCGACGTGATCCCCTCCTTCGGCGGCTTCGGCGCCGATCACGACGACACCGAGATCGCCGACTCCTGCACCAGTGTCGCCAAGATTGCCAGCGCCTACGAGAACGTCGTCACCACCTACGGCGTGACCCGGCTCGACATGGACATCGAGGACAAGTCGCTGACCAGGAAAGCCGGGATCGCCCGGCGCAGCGCGGCGATCGCGCTGCTGCAGAAGTGGGCGGCCCGGACGCACCGCCGGGTGCAGGTCGCCTTCACCCTCAGCGTCGAGCCAGGCGGACTGTCCGATAGCGGCCTGGCCGTGCTGAAGAGCGCCATCTCCCACGGCGTCCGGGTCGACGCGGTGAACATCATGGCCTTCGACTACTACAACGCCAAGACCGACTCCGACATGGGAAGCGAGGCCATCGAGGCCCTCACCAGCACGCACCGCCAGCTGATGCGGCTGTTCCCGCACGTCCCGGCCCAGCGGCTGTGGTACCTGGAGGGCATCACGCTGATGCCGGGCATCGACGATTTCCCCGGGAAGACCGAGGTGACCTACCTCAGCGAGGTCCAGGCCCTGCTGTCCTACGTGCAGCGCCACCCGATCCAGGCGTTCAGCATCTGGTCCGTCCAGCGGGACAACGGCGGCTGTCCCGGCGCCGGCAGCAGCGGCACCTGCTCGGGCATCACCCAGCCGCGCTGGGCCTTCAGCCACCTGCTGGACAGCTACTCCCGCAGTTAGCTACCCAACGAGGCTCCGCGGGGCCGGCCCGGCCAGCCCGGCCAGTCCGGCTCGCGCCTCACAGGCGCGGGTCCACCGGCTCGCTCTCCAGCGCCAGCACGCCGAACACGCACTCGTGCACCCGGTACAGCGGCTCGGCGGCAGTGAACCGCTCCAGTGCCTCGATCCCCAGCGCGAACTCGCGCAGCGCCAGCGCCCGCTTGTGGCCGACGCTGCGCGCCCGCAGCCGGGTCAGGTTGGCCTCGGCGGAGTACTCGGGTCCGTAGATGATCCGCAGGTACTCCGGCCCGCGGCACTTGATGCCCGGCTGGGCCAGGCCGCGCCGGCCGCGGTGCATCACCTCGGCCGGCTTGACGACCATGCCCTCGCCGCCCGCCCCGGTCAGCTCCTCCCACCAGCGCGTCGCCGCCGCCTCGCTGGCCGGGTCGGCCAGCGTGACCGTGACCGACCGGGTGGGACGGAAGATCTCCGGGCCGGCGGCGCAGAGCCGGCTCAGCGCTTCGAGGTGCCAGCGGTGCGGGCGCAGCGCGTGCACCGTGCCCTCGGCGGCCAGGATCTGGAACGGAGCGATGCGCAGGTCATCGACCGAGCCGACCGGCCAGCAGTACCGCCGGTAGGCGCTGGCGAACCGGCTGGCCAGCTCGCCTCGCTCGCGGGTCCGGGCCAGCAGGCCGCCGACATCGATCCCGCGGGCCGCGGTCGCGGCCAGCAGGTCCGCGGCGGTGTCCAGGGCCGCCGAGGCGGCCGCCGCCACCGGCGCGTACTGGCCGCGCAGCAACTCGCCGGCCTTGGCCGACCAGGGCAGCAGCTCACAGTCGAGCACCAGCCAGTCGGTCGCCAGCTCCTCCCACAGGCCCGCCGCCCCGGCGGCCGCGATGACCCGGTCCAGCACGCCGCGCTCGGTCGCGGGATCGCCGAAGAACGGGCGCCCGGTCCGGGTGTAGATGACGCCCGGCGCTGCCCCCGCGACGCCGAACCGGCGCGCGGCCACGGCCGCGTCACGGCAGGCGACCACGACCGCCCGCGAGCCCATGTGCTTCTCCTGGCAGCTCACCTCGGCCACGCCGGCCTCCCGGTAGGCGGCGAACGCCTGCCGGGGATGCTCCAGGAGCCCGGCCGCATCGGTGGTGGCGGTCGGCGACATGGTCGGCGGCAGGTACACCAGCCAGCGCGGGTCGATGGCGAACCGGCTCATCACCTCTAGCGCCGCCGCCGCGTTCTCCTCGCCGACGGTGACCGGCCGGCCAGCCAGCCGGGTCTCGATGATCCGCTTGCCCAGGACATCGCTGATCGCCAGCTCGCCATCCGCACGGCCCGCGGCGGCGGGCCCGGCGCCCGCAGCTGCGGCACCAGCGTCCCCGGCGGCGCCGGGCCGTCCGTCCGGTGCCGTCAGCGGCCGGGCCGGCTCGAAGTACATCTTCCGGGCCGGCACGGCGACGAGCTCCCGCTCCGGGTAGCGCAGCGCGGTGAGCTTGCCGCCGAACACGCAGCCGGTGTCCAGGCAGATCGTGCCGTTGACCCACTCCGCCTCCGGGACCGGGGTGTGGCCGTAGGCCACCAGCGCACGGCCCCGGTAGTCGCGGGCCCACGGGTAGCGGACCGGCAGCCCGAACTCGTCCGTCTCGCCGGTGGTGTCGCCGTACAGCGCGAAGGACCGCACGGCCGCCGACGCGCGGCCGTGCATGGCCTCGGGCAGCCCCGCGTGCGCCACCACCAGGCGGCCGTCGTCCAGCACGACATGGCCCAGCAGCTGGTCGCAGAACGACGCCGCCTGCGCGGCGAATCCGTCCGGCTCGGCCGCGATCTGCTTCAGGCTCTCGGCGAGGCCGTAGGAGACACGGACATCGCGGCCGCGCAGTGCCCGCACCAGCTTGGCCTCGTGGTTGCCGGCCACCGACAGGCCGGTGCCGTCCGCGGTCATCCCCATCACCAGCCGCAGCACCGCCGGGGTGGCGGGCCCGCGGTCCACTAGGTCGCCGACGAAGACGGCGGTCCGGCCGTCCGGGTGCGCGGCGGTGCTCCCGTCGCCGGCGATGCGGTAGCCCAGCCCCGTGAGCAGCTCGGCCAGCTCGTCGAAGCAGCCGTGCACGTCACCGATGATGTCGAAGGGCCCGTGCCGGGCGCGCTGGTCATTCCACAGCGGCTCACGCTCGATGACGGCCGCCGCCACCTCCTGCTCGCCGGCCAGCACGTGCACCCGGTGGAAGCCCTCGCGGCGCAGCCCGCGCAGGCCGCGGCGCAGCTGGGCGTGCTGCTGGCGGAGCACGTGGCTGCCGAAGGACCGGTCCGGGCGGGCCGCGTTCCGGGCCGCGCAGGCCTGCTCCGGCAGGTCCAGGGCGATGGCCACGGCCAGCACGTGATGGCGCCGCGCCAGGGCGATCAGCGACTGCCGGTCCCGCGGCTGGACGCTCGTGGCGTCGATGACCGTCAGCCGCCCGGCGGCGAGCCGCTTGCCCGCGATGAAGTTCAGCACCTCGAACGCGTCGGCCGTCGCGCCCTGATCGTTCTCGTCGTCGCTGACCAGCCCGCGGCAGAAGTCGGAGGAGATGACCTCCGTGGCCCGGAAGTGCCGCCGGGCAAAGGTCGACTTTCCCGACCCGGAGATCCCGATCAGCACCACGAGCGAGAGATCCGGAACCTTGATCACCGGCACTCCCGGAACACCCCCAGCTGCGTCGGGCAGCCCAGCTCCGGGTCCGCCGGGCCGATCCCGGACAGCTCGGCCTGGTAGCCGTGCCGGCCCGCCACCGCGGCGCACCACTGCCCGAACTGCGGCCTGGTCCACTCGAACCGGTGATCGTGGTGCCGTCGCGCGCCTGGCGCCAGGCCCGCGAACCGCGCGTTGTACTCGGCATTCGGCGTGGTGACCACGATCGTGGCAGGCCGGGCCCAGCCGAACACCGCGTGCTCCAGCGCCGCCAGGCGCGGCGGGTCGACGTGCTCGATTACCTCCATCAGGACGGCCGCGTCATAGCCGCGCAGCCGGTCGTCGCGGTAGGTGAGCGAGCCGTGCAGGAGCTGCACCCGGTCCAGCTCGCGCGGCGAGCGGGTGTCCAGGTGCAGCCGCCGGCCGGCCCGGGCCAGCGCGTGGCAGGCCACGTCCATGCCGGTGACCTGGCTGATCGCCGGGTTCTTGAGCAGCTCGGCCATCAGCTGACCCGATCCGCAGCCCAGGTCCAGCACCCGCCGTGCGCCGCTGGCCGCGATCGCCCCGGTCACCGCGGCGATCCGCTGGTCCTGCAGGCCCAGCGGCTGCTCGGCCGCCTGCTCGGCCGCGTCCTGCTCCGTATCGGCCCGGTCCGGGTCCAGGCCCTCGTCGGCGACCAGCCGGGCCAGGGCCTCGCGGGTGAGCTGCCGGTCGTGCCGCAGGTAGCGGCGGGCGATCAGCTCGCGTTCCGGGTGCGCCGCGAGCCACTGGCCCCCGCGCCGCAGCAGCTTGGCGACCTCGTCAGCGCCGGTCCAGTAGTGCTTGTCGTCATCCAGCACCGGCAGCAGCACGCATACCTGCTGCAGCACCTCGGCGAGCCGGGCCGTGACGGTGAGGGTCACCGACAGGTACTCGCTGTCGCCCCAGTCCGGGAAGTGCCGGTCCAGCGGCAGCGCTGTCGCCTCGACCCGGTAGCCCAGCGGCCCGAACAGCCGGGACAGCAGCCCCGCGCCGCCCCGGCACGGCAGCACCGGCAGGCCGATCTCCAGGTGGATGGGCGTCGCGGCCAGCTCGGGACGCTCCTTGCTCCGGCCGGTCAGCGCCGTGCCGAGCATCCGCCCCAGGGCCACGCTCAGGAAGGACGAGGCGGCGTACGGCCGGTCGTTGACATAACTGCCCAGCGCGAACCGGCTGGCCGTCCCGGACCGGCCGCGGCCGCCCTGGCCGCGGATCAGCCCGACCGGGTCCACCTCGAGCATCAGGACCGCCTGGCAGCGCGACTCGGCGGCATGCGGGTAGAACATGTGCGCGGTGCCGAAGCCGAGCTCGGCCACGTGCACCCGGCCGGGGTTCTTGTGCAGCAGGTAACCCAGGTCGGTAGCGGGCTCATGCGTCGTGCCGATAGTCAGCAGCAATGCCCGTCACCCACTCCCGGAAGCTGGTCACTCGGCTCGTGCCGATGCCACCGAGTCATTAATCGCCGAAGCGGCAAAGGTCATCCTGGCCGAATTCTGATCAGATGGCCACGCAGTTTTGCCCTGTTCCGCCGGCGCTGGAGGTGCTGGGCCCGCTCAGTGACGGCCTGCGGGTCGCCCCGGCGCCCGCGCTACTCACCCTGGCCGCCCGGTTTCCCGGCAGTCCGTGGCGCGCGGTCCGTGCCGCCGGACCGGGCACGGACTGCGGGCGGCCGCTAGCGCGGCGCGGTCATGCAGTCCGCCGCGGCCCGCGCGGCTAACTGGCTCTGGGCGATGCCGGTACCCTCGGTCGGCTGGCCGCTGGACAGGACCGCCATCAGCAGCCGCTGATGGTCGTGCTCCAGGACGCCGATGCTGTTAATCACCCACTGCCGGGACGAGCCGTCCGGCAGCCAGCCATTCTTGACCGCGTACACGGTGCCCGGCGCCGCTGCGGCCGGGACGCCCCAGCGCTGGTCGGCCTGCACGTTCTGCATCAGGCTCAGCTCATAGGCACGGGACCCGGCATTCAGCGCCGAGTGACCGGTCAGGTCCCGGAGCAGCCGCAGCTGGTCGCCGACGGTCGTGCTGGACAGGCCCCAGTAGTCGCCCGTGCCCAGAGTCGTGTGCCGCAGTCCCAGCCGGGTGTTGGCTGCCGCCACCCCGCTGGCCGTGCCCGCCAGGCGCCACAGGTCGGTGGCCGCGTCATCATCGCTGGCCTCGATCATCCGGGTCGCGAGGTCCTCGTCGGCGCCGGTCAGCGCCACCCCGGAGTCCTCCCGCTGCAGTAACAGCGCGGCCAGGATGTCGGCCTTGACGATGCTCGCCGCGTGAAAGCGCAGGTCGCCGCCGTAGACGGCAACCGCCCCCGTGGATTTGTCGACGACCCCGACGGCGAGCTGCCCGGTCTGCCGGGCCAGCACCGGCGCCAGCGCGGTCGCCAGGCGGCGGTCCCAGATCCCCCGCTCGGCGGCGCTGCCGGCCCGCGTGCCGAGGGCCTTCTCGCCGCCATGCGCGGCGCGGCCCGGCTGGCTGCCGGTCGCCGGGACGCTCGCGGGCGCGGGCGTCCCGGTGCCCGGCGCCGGCCGGCGGGCATGGGCCGAGGAGAGGGTGACGACGACCACGAACGTCACCATGAGCGCGAAGACCACCGTGAACACCAGTCGCTCCCACGGCGCCAGCCCGCCGGCGTGGACCGGCCGGGCCGGCGGCGCCGGCCGCATGCGAGGCGGCGGCCCGATGCGGCGCCGCTCGCTCACCGGTGTATCCCGCGCATCGATTTCTCCCCCGAATGCCCCAAAGACTGCAACCGCGTCACTTGCGCGGCACACTCAGCTATGACAAGAAAAGCAAGCGTGCGACACGAGACGCGTGCGTAATTTAAATTCCCCCGGATATGACAAAGTCATATTCGCGATAAACGTTAGCAGGATACGGGGTGCCGCGGAAATACAATGGCGGAATGGGCTGCAGCGGGCTGAATTAACCGGCGTTCCGGATGACTTTCTCCCCGGCCGCGGCGAGCCGGCCGGCGGCCGGCGGCTTGCTGCTGATGATCACGACGCCCGCGGCTACTGGCGCCCGTCCAGCCAGATCTGCCACGGCTGGATGAGCCCCACCCGCAGCAGGTTCATCGCGGCCCACGGATCGCGGGCGAAGCGCTCCTGTATCTCCCCGGCGCTGGCCGCCTGCATGACCAGCAGCGCGTGCTGACCGTCGCCGACCGGGCCGCCCATGATGACCAGCCCGTCAGCCACCAGGGCGTCCATGAAGGCCGCGTGCTCGTCCCAGGCCTGCTGCTCCCGGATCGGCCGCGAGTCATCCCACTTGGGCCCGTGCACCGTCGTGACCGCGAAATAGGCCATGCCAGCGACGGTACCGTCCGCTGCCGACAAACGGGCGCGGCCAGTCACCCACAGTTGACTCTCGTCCTCAGGCGGCGGGTTCCCGGCCGGCCTCCAGACGGCGCACGAACGCGCGGGCGTGCTCGATCAGGGCAACCGCGGCCGGACTGGTCGCCGTGGCCGGGTGCCAGGCCAGCTCCAGCCGGGAGCGCACCGGCGGCCGCCCGATGGCCAGGATGTGCAGCGCCGGCTCGTGCGCGCGCGCCGAGGATGCGGGCAAGATGGCCACGCCCAGGCCGCGGCCGGCCAGCTGCGCGACCATCGGCAGCGCGGTGGCCTCCAGCACGATGCGAGGCTGGAACCCGGCCCGGCCGCACGCGGCGTCCAGGGCCGCGCGCACCCCGGTGCCGCGGGGCAGGCAGATCAGCGGGTGATCACGCAGCGCTTCCACCGGCAGGGTGGTCCTCGCGGTCAGCGGGCTGGCCGTGCTCACCGCCGCGACCAGGGCCTCGTCGGCCACGACCGCCGTTTGCAGCCCCGCCACCACCGGGCCCGCCGAGCCGATCAGCGCCAGATCCATGCGCCCGTCTCCGAGCAGCCCGGTCAGCCGGTCCGAGGCGTCCTCGCTGAGCGCGATGCTCACCCCCGGATAGCGCTCATGAAACCCGGCCAGCAGCTCGGGCATCACCGGGATCGAGCAGCCACTGACCATCCCCACCGTGACCTGCCCGCGCACCAGCCCGGCGAGCTCATCGACGGCAAGCCGGGCGTTGGCGACGGCACTGAGCGCCGCGCGCGCAAAAGGCAGCACCGCGGTGCCCGCGTCCGTCAGCCGGACCGCCCGGCCCGACCGGTCAAGCAGTCGCTGACCGAGCTCGGACTCCAGCCGCCGGACCTGAGCGCTGACCCCCGGCTGGGCAACGTGCACCCGGGCCGCGGCCCGGGTGAAGCTGCCTTCCTCGGCGACGGCCACGAAGTACTCCAGCTGATGAAGTTCCATAACCTCCGACTCTAAGCCACCGGCCCGGCATGCCCGCTGCTTCTGGCTGGCCGGCCACTGGCGAGCGCACGAGTCCAGTGCTCCGGGGGCGACCGCAAAAGGATTCGAGCCGCGCGCCAGCACCATGCAAGGATCGTCACCGCCGGTCACCTGGCGCAGCCGGGTGATACGCGGATGCCAGAATCGGAGATTGCTCCCATGCACGAGACAGTCAGGCGGGTCAGCGAGGCACTGCGCGCAGCCGGGGTCGAGCAGGACATCGTGGAGCTGCCCGCGGCTGTTCCCACCGCGGCTACCGCCGCCGCGCAGGTCGGCACCGAGGTGGGCGCGATCGCCAACAGCCTGCTGTTCTCGGTCGACGGCAGGCCGCTGCTGCTGATCACCAGTGGTGCGCACCGGGTGGACACGCGCAAGGTCGCCAGCCTGGTAGGCGTCGGCCGCAAGAAGATCCGCCGCGCG
>DASUBV010000185.1:0-5748 GCA_035763085.1 Streptosporangiaceae bacterium
GAGGTCAGCAGGGATCCCGGCCGCCAGGTCAGTAGCGAGGCCGGGCGTCAGGCCGGGCAGGAGGTCAGGGCGGCCCGGTTAGGAGGCGCGCACGCCGCGGGCCAGGTCCATGGTCTCGATGCGGATCCGCGCCGACTCGGCCTCCGGCACGCCGAGCCGCTCGAAGATGTCCAGCGCCTGCCGGAACATGATCCGCGCGGCGGCGGGCCGCTGCGTGCTGAGCGTCGACTCGGCGATCCCCTCCAGGATCTTGCCCTCTTCGTACTGGTCACCGATCTCGCGGGCCAGCCGGAGCGCGGTGCTGTAGTGGTCGAGCGCCTCGCTGCTGCGGCCCGAGCCGCGGTGGATGTCGGCGATCTGGCGCAGCGCGGTCAGCTGCTGCGACTGGTCGCCGATGTCCTCGGCAATCTGCCGGGCCTTCTGGTGATGCACCAGCGCCTCGTCGAAGCAGGCCGCGCTCTGGTAGATGGCGCCGATGTCGTTGAGCACGTCGGCCTCGTCCGGCAGGTCGCCGATGTCGCGGTAGATCGCCAGCGCCCGGCGGTAGGAGGCCAGGCCCTCCTCGTGGCTGCCCTTGTAGTGGTAGACGCTGCCGATGTTGTGCCGCAGGACCGCCTCGTGCTGGGCGCCGCCGATCTCGGTGAAGATCGCCAGGGACTCGCAGTAGGCCTCCAGCGCGTCCCGGTGATACCCGCAGTACAGGTGGATCCGGCCCAGGTTGTTCAGGGTCTTCGCGGTGCCCAGCTGATCGCCTGCCCGGCGGTACAGGGCCAGCCCCTCCCGCAGGTAATTCAGCGCTTCCTGATAACGGCCCAGGTGCCAGGACGCGATCCCCGAGTGGCTGAGCGTCGCGGCCACGCCATGCTCGTCGCCGGCCGTGTCGAGCATGATCTCGGCCTCGTGGAAGTAGGCCAGCGCCTCGCGGGAGCGCGCGGCGCGCTGATGGGCAAGCCCGATCTGGTCCAGCGCCCGGCCCTCGCCGCGGCGGTCGCCCAGGGTCCGGTAGCAGGCCGCGGCCTCCTCGGCCAGCGGCAGCGACGCATCATGGCGGCCGACCTGCTGGCTGACCGCGCTGAGCTCCAGCGCGGCCGACGCGATCCGGGCCGGGTCGGCCAGTTCGCGGCCGGCCTGCAGGGCCAGCGTATGCGCCGTGATCGCCTCATCCCAGTAGGACCGGATCTCCAGGAAGTCGGCCAGCACGTGGGTGAGGTCGGCGCACCTCTTCTTCCACTCGTGTCGGCCCGCATGCTGCGCGGCCTGCAGGATGTTGCGCCACTCGGCTTCCAGCCAGGCGGCCGCGTCCTCCGGCGTGGCGGCCGGCGGGCTCGCCGCGGGCAGGTGGGTCACCGTGACCGGCGGCCGCTGCCGGAACGGGTGCAGCACCCGGTCGGCCTGGTCGGCGGTGTGCAGGTAGAAGTCCAGCAGCCGGGCCACCGCCTGCCGCTGCTCGGCGGCCGGGTCGTCGCGCGCGGCGCGCACCGCCGCGTACTCGCGGATCAGGCCGTGGAACCGGAACTGGCCGTTCGGGGCGCGGGCCAGCAGGTGATGGTCCAGCAGGGTGCCCAGCGCCTTCTCCGCCTCGGCCGGGGTGCAGCCACCCAGCGCCGCCGCCGCCTGCAGGCTCGTGCACGCACACGGGCTGACGCCAAGCCGCCGGAAGAACCGCTGGTGATCGGGCTCGAGCGCCCGGTAGGACAGGTCAAAGGCCGAGATCACCTCGGGACCCGCCGCGCCGGTGCTGCCCAGCCGCGCGGGCGACTGCGAGAGTTCCTCGACCATATCCGCCAGCCGCAGCGGCTGGCCGCGCGAGCCCCGGCTGGCGGTGAGCTGGATCGCCAGCGGCAGCCGTCCGCACAGGCCCACGACCGCGGCCACCTGGCCGGCATCGGCGGTCCGGTCCTCGCCCGCGATCCGGCGGAACAGCGCGATCGCATCACGGTCGGGCAGTACGTCCAGGGTCAGCACGCGGTCGGCGCCCAGGCCGGACAGGCGGCGCCGCGTGGTGATCAGGACCAGGCTCCGGGTAGAGGCCGGCAGCAGCGGGCGGATCTGGTCATGCCGGGCGGCGTCATCGAGGATGACCACGGCCCGGCGGCGGCTCAGCTGGGCCCGCCACAGCGCAACCCGCTCGCCCATGGTCTCCGGGATATGCGTCGCCGGCACCGACAGCATCCGCAGCAGGCGGTACAGCGCCTCGGGCGCGTCCAGCGACGGGCTGGCCGGATCGTGGGAGTGCAGGCTGAGGTAGAGCGTGCCGTCCGGGTACTGACTGGCGAGCTGGCGGGCTGCCTGCACCGCCAGGGCGGTCTTGCCGACGCCCGGCATGCCCGCGATGACGGCCACCCCCGGCAGGCCGCCGTCCGGCCCGGTGAGCTGCGCGATCTCGTCCGCGCGGCCCACGAAATCGGCCGCCGGCGGCGGCAGCGTGTCCGGGCGCGCGGCCCGGCCGGGCCGCTGGCCGGCCGCCCGGACTTCCAGCTGCGGGTCGCGGTTCAGGATGCGCTGGTGCAGCTCGGCGAGCGCCGGCCCTGGCTCGGTGCCCTGCTCGCCGATCAGCCGGCTGCGGGTTTCCCGGTACAGGCTCAGCGCGTCGGCCGGCCGGCCACTCCAGTACAGCGCCGTCATCTGGTGCGCGACGAACGTCTCATCCAGCGGGTACTGGGCCAGCAGCTGGCGCAGCTCACCGACCAGCTCGGCGTGGCGGCCCAGTTCCAGCTCGCACTCGACCCGCTCCCGGATCGCCGCCCGGCGCTCTTCCTCCAGGCTGTCCCGCATCCGCGTGACCCAGTCGCCGCTCAGGCCGGCCAGCGCCTGGCCCCGCCACAGCCCGTCGGCCTCGCGCAGCAGCACGGCGGCGTGATCGTAGTCGCCGCTCGAAGCCAGCGCGGTCGCCTGCCGGCGCAGCCGCCGGAACTGGTGCACGTCGATCAGCTCGGGATCAGTGTCGAGCACGTATCCGCGGGCGCGCCCGGCTAGCTGCACCTCATCGCCGACGGCCTGGCGAAGTAAAGCCCGGAGCCGGGTGATGTACACCGACAGGCTCTCCCGGGCCTTCGGCGGCGGGCGGGTGCCCCACAGCCGGTCGATGATCGTCTCCGCTGGCACGATCGTGCGCGGTGCCAGCAGCAGCATGGCTAGGACGCACCGCGCCCTGGCCGGCCCGAGGTCGTGCTGCCGGGCAGCCGACCACAGCTCAACTGGTCCTAGCGCCCGGAATTCCATGATCGCCTTGCATCTTCTACCGCTCGTGGACAGGGCTGCCGATACCTGCGAGTGCGTCGAAGCATTCGCCGCTTTATTACCCGTTGCGGGCAGTTCACACCCGTATCCTAAGCGAAATAACGGAACAAATAAATGATCACGCCCCAGCGGTGGCATGCGCCGCAACTCTCACGCAAATTTCACGGGCAAATTGCGGCTGGCCGCCGGTTCCCGCCCTGGGTGAGCTGACCGGGCGTCCGTGCTGATAGCGCCCCTCCCAGGCCGGCACCGGCCACCTCTCACGCGCATCGCGTCCGTTGCCGCCGGGCGGCCGCCCTCGCCCCGCCGGCCATTCCCATTCCCCGGTGCAGGGCGGCCGGAAAGTGATGACCCACAGTCAGCTCGCTGCATTCTGATCGATACGTTCCGTGGCGGCTGCTAATGCTGTTAAGAACACTCTCTCAGTATTTCTTGCGAATTAGCCGGAATAGCCCGCCTGAGGGTGGTTAGTAGGGTAGTTTCTTTGTCCGGAGGGCTCTGCAGACTCTGCTATCTAAGCCACCGATGAGGGGATCATCACAATGCACAGCCATAGGTCGTTACAGCACGCTCCGGTACGGGCCAGCGGACTCGCCCGCATCTCTCACGGCAAGCATGCGGCAGCGCCGGCCCGGACCCGCAGGGCCCGGGGCGTCATCGTCCTCGCCGTCGCCTCCGGAAGCCTCGGCGTCGCGGCAGCGGTATCGTCCGCGCACGGGATTCAGGGCCCGGCAGCGCCGCATCCGGCGGCCGGCGGGAATACCTCGGTAACGACATTGTCGGTCAGCTCGAACTCGGTCATTCCGAACCGACCCTGGCTCTACTGACCTGCGGAAATGCCCTGGGGACAGGCAGGGAGCTGCCGGATCCCGGGGTCTCCGTAGCCGACTTACCTGCCTTTCCAGAAGGCACGCCGTGCCGCTCCGCGCAGACCCGGGAAATGCACGGAACGGCACGGCGAAGCGCCAGGGAAGTGCGCTGGTTTGATTTTCGCTGAGCGGCATTACATATCAGAGCCAGGAATCGCCGGAGCCTTAGCGCGGCACTCATTTCCCCGGCGCTGCCCGCCGTGGCCGATCCGGGCTGGCAGAATCGCGGTATGTACCCGGTGATGGATGTGCGCCTGGATGGCCTGCGGCTGCGCACGCTGACCGAGCTGGATGCCAGCCTGCTGGTGGAAGCCACTCGCGGGGAATCGGCCCGCGCCCTGTGGGATGCGCTCCCCGCGGGCCCGTACACCTTGCGGGAAGCGCAGACTGTTCTGCTGGCGTGGGATTACCGGTCAGCCGGGCAGGTTTCTTACGGGCTGCTGGACGGTTCGACGCTCGTCGCCGCGGTCGGCCTCATGCCCGATGATGCGCCGGGTGCATCTGCCGAACTCGCGTACTGGGTTCCCGCGCAGCAGCGCCGGCGCGGATTCGGCCTCCGCGGCGTCCGGGCCGTCACGCAATGGGCGCACCGGGACGCCGGCCTGCGCCGGGTCTGGCTGGAGATCAACCCGGACAATGCGGCGTCGCTGCGCCTGGCCGAACGCGCCGGGTACCGCTGCGATGAACGCCTGCCCCGGCACTGCCGGTCTTGGGTTGCTGCCGATCCTGAGCAAGACGTGTGGCACGACTGCCTGATCTGGGTGCACGACCGCTACTGCTCGTAGTGCGGCGCCCGGAACGGCCAGTCTGACCGCAGCCACTCGCGGACGGCAGTCCGGAGGCTGGCGTCGCGGCTGGCGTGGTCGGCGCGGACCCACGAGCTCACCTCCGCGTCATGCCCGGCTTCCTTCGCCGGGTAGATGTAGAGGCATCCGATGACGTCCCTGGACTGCGGGTCCAGGACGGTATAGGTGAAGCCGCGGCGCCCGGCGAAATCGGCGGCGTGCCGCTCCAGGTCGCCGCGGTTCTCCGCCAGCGTCATGGGATGCGGCCAGTTCCCGTCCCGGAATCCTGGTGATCGCCGGATGTGGTCCATGCTGGTGGTCCAGGCTCGGTAATCGGCGTCATTGTGCTGCGGTCCGAGCGGCTCGAGGTAAAAGCCGGCTGCCTCCAGGTACTCCGGGGCCGTGAAGTCATCCGGCACGAATCCGGGCGCGTCGTCGGGCATGCCACATCGTCCTTCCTGGCTGCGGGCGGCGCCCGGCCAGCTCGGCTTCCCGGGCCGGCGGCGCCGCAAGCGGTGCGGCGGGCACGGTCCGGCGGCGGCGCCACGGCTTCAATGTACGGGCCGTTACTGCCGCGCCGCCGCCGGGGCGCCGCCCGCACGCCGCCGCCGGCACGCCGTCGCCGGGTATACCGTGCCACCGTGGCGCGGCCTGACGACGATCGGATGGCAGGCGTGTCGGCGGCCTTCCGGGCGTTTGCCCGGCGCGAGGCACCTCGGTCCTGTTCTACGTCGATCCCGGCCGCCGGGACCAGTTCGCTGCCACCGTCCGCGGGCTGGGTGCCGCCTGGCTGTCCAGCGAGGCACCTGGTGTCGTGCCCGGCACCGCCGCGCCCGCGGCCGATGACCAGATGT
>DASUBV010000186.1:0-22527 GCA_035763085.1 Streptosporangiaceae bacterium
ACCCCGTTCCTGGACGCCGCATTCCCGGACGCCGCGTTCGGGGACGCTGCGGGCCCATCACACCAGCAAGCCGGTCAGGCCGGCGGGGCGAAGCCGGCCGGGCCGGGCGGGGGAGGCCCGGCGGGCTGACCGCCGGCGGGCTCGGCCGCGGCCTGACCGGGCCGCGGCGCGGCGGTCGGCGGCGGACCGGCCGGCGGCGGGCCGGCCACGGCTGGCCCCGCCTGGCCCGGTGCTGTCCATGCTGGCGCCTGCGGCTGCTGGCCGGGCGCTGCCCAGGCGGGCGGCTGGTGGCTGGATGCTGGCCGGGCGGGCGCAGCCCCCGCTGGCATCTGCTGAACCGGCGTCGCCGGCGCGGCGGGAGCTGGCGCGGCTGTCGCGCCAGCGCCCGCGTGCGCGGCCGCGCGGGCGCTGGCCAGCCAGGCCTGATCGCGCTGCCGCCGGACCGCGAGGACCGCGGCCAGGTAAGCCGCGGGCGGGGTGCCCGGCGGTGGCGGCGGGCTGACCTGCCCGGCGACCGCGCCAGCCAGCTGTAGCCCGAGGCTGTCGCGCGCGGCCGGGGACAGCTCGCCGAGTCGCCGCAGATAGCTGCTCGCCGCCTCGGCGGTGTGGTCGGACAGCCGGGCGATCTCGGCCACCTGAGCCCAGCCCAGCAGGGGCGGCGGCACCACGGCGAACTGCGCGGGCAGCGGGGGCCGCTGCGGCACCCGCTCGGAGATCACGTACGTGCCGGCGAAGATGTCGCCGAGCCGCTTGCCCTTGGCCGAGATGATCGAGGTGATCAGGCCGACCGGCGCGCCGATCCAGGACCAGATCTCGATCACGCCGGTCAGGGCCCGGACCAGGGCCTGACGGAACCGGACCGGGCTGCCGTCATCACTGATCACCCGCAAGCCCAGGGCCATCTTGCCGGGCGTCCGGCCCCGGGTCAGCGTCTCGAAGGCGGTCGGGTACCCGATCACGACGACCACATAGGCGGTCACGATGATCCCGGCGACCACCGCGTCGCCGATCCCGGTTGCCGCCGCGATGATGAGCACCACCCCGAGCAGCACGAGCTGGGTCACCAGGTCGATCAGCAGGGCACCGATGCGCGTGGGATAACTCGCGCACGGGATATCCAGGACGACCGCCTCGCCGGTCACGACCTCCGCCACTGCGTGCCTCCTGCCGGGCGCCGGCACGGACGCTGTGCCGCCCTCAGAGTACTCAGATCCGGGCGTAGTCTCCTGCCGTGGACGTTGACGCCTTCGTCGCTGCCCATCAGCCGGAGTGGGATCGCCTCGACAAGCTGGCCCGCCGCCGCGGCCGGCTATCCGGGGACGAGATCGATGAGCTGGTCAGCACCTATCAGCGGGCCACCACGCACCTGTCAGAGCTGCGCAGCGCCGGCCACGACCCGGCGCTGACCGCGCGGCTGTCATCGCGCATCACCCGGGCCAGGGCCGCGATCAGCGGCGCGCACACGCCGGCCTGGCGCAGCGTCGGCGCGTTCGTGCTGGTCTCGTTCCCGGCGATGGCTTACCGGGTGCGCTGGTGGTGGCTGGCTACCTGTGTGGTGTCCCTCGTCGTCGCTGTCGTATCCGGCTGGTGGATCGCCCGGACTCCGGCGGTGCAGGCCAGCCTGCTGCCCCGGTCGGCGGTAGCCAGCCTGGTCAATCATCAGTTCCGCGACTACTACTCGCAGGCCGCGCCGTCCGCGTTCGCCTTCAAGGTGTGGACCAACAACGTGCTGGTCGCGGCGCAGGCGCTGATCGCGGGCGTGCTGCTGGGCGTCCCGACGCTGCTCGTGCTGCTGGCCAACGCCGTCAACCTGGGCGTCGACGGCGGCCTGATGATCGGGCACGGCAAGGCCACCGAGTTCTTCACGCTCCTGCTCCCGCACGGGATGCTGGAGCTGACCGCGGTGTTCCTGGCTGCCGCGGCCGGCCTGCGGCTGGGCTGGTCCATCATCGACCCGGGGCCGCGACCCCGGTCGCGGGCGCTGGCCGAGGAGGGCCGGGCGACGGTCACGATCGCCATCGGCATGATCGTCGTGCTGCTGGTGTCGGGGGCGATCGAGGGGTTCGTCACCCCGTCGCACCTGCCATCCTGGGCCCGCATCCTGATCGGGGCCTGCGCGGAGGCGGCGTTCCTGGCCTATGCCCTGGGCCTCGGCCGCCGGGCGGTGCGTCACGGGCTGTCAGCCGACATCGAGGAGGCGCCGGACTATGCGCCCGCCGTTGGCTAGGAGCCACGCTCGCGGGGGAGGCAGCCCGGCACCGCCCCGGCCGCCTGGTCGCTAGAGCTGGCCGGCGGCCTTCAGGGCGAGGTAGGCGTCGGCCAGGGCCGCCGGCAGGTGATCGGGCGGCGCGTCCACCACCTCGACCCCGCGCTGCCGGAGCAGGGCGCCCATGCGCTCGCGGTCGGCCCGGGCGCGGGCCGCCGCGCCAGCCTGGTAGACCGCTTCCACGCTGTCGCGAGCGGTGGCCATCTCGGCGACCCGCGGGTCAGCGACGGCGCCGATCAGCAGCCGGTGCCGGGCAGCGAGCAGCCCGATCCGGGGCAGCAGGCCCTCGGTCATCGCAGCCGGGTTCAGGTCGGTGAGCAGGACCACCAGGCAGCGCTGGCGGGCCGTGGCCAGCACCGAGCCGGCCATCAGCCCGTAGTCCGGCTCGGTGAGATCAGCCTCCAGCAGCGCCATCGCATTGGTGAGGGTCGCGAGCAGCTCACCGCGCCCGGCACCGACCACCCGGGCCCGCACCTGCCGGTCGACGGCAAGCAGGTCGACACGGTCACCGGCGCGGGAGGCCAGCGCGGCCAGCAGCAGTGCCGCGTCCATGCACGCATCCAGGCGCGGGCTGCCCGCAACCCGGCCCGCCGCGGTGCGCGCGGTGTCCAGGACCACGATGATGCGCCGGTCCCGCTCGGGCCGCCACGTCCGGACCATGACATCAGTCCGGCGCGCGGACGATCGCCAGTCGATCGAGCGCACGTCATCACCGATCACGTACTCGCGCAGCGAGTCGAACTCGGTGCCCTGGCCGCGCACCATGCTCCGGTGCTGGCCGTCAAGCTGGCGCAGCCGGGCCAGCTTCTCCGGGAGATGCCGCCGGCTCAGGAACGGGGGCAGCACCCGGACTGTCAGCGGCGCTGGCAGGCTGCGCTGCCGCCCGGCCAGGCCCAGCGGCCCGAGCGAGCGGACGGTCACCAGGCCGGCCTCGCGGTCGCCGCGCCGGGTGGGTTCCAGGGTGGTGGCCAGGGTGACCTGCCCGCCGCCCGGGATGGTCACGCGGGACCGGCCCGGCCAGGCGCCGGCGCTGGGCGGCCAGGCATCCCGCGCGATCCCGCGCAGCATCCGGCGGCCGGGGTTGGCGATGGTCAGGGTGACTGTGCCGCGCTGGCCCAGGAGGAGCCGGGTGTCCCCGGCCCGGCTGACCCGCAGCTGGCGGACGCCGGCGGCCAGCGCGCAGTCCGCCGCGATCGCCAGCGCGATGACGCCGTCAGTGACCACCAGCGCGACCGGGCTGCGGAAGGCCAGCGCCGCCAGCGTCCCGATCAGCGCCGCGAAGGCGGCCCGGCCCGTCAGCGCCATCTGGCCGCGCCCGCCATTACCGCGGCACCGGGACCGTGGCCAGGACGCCGTCCAGCACGCCGTCCGCGGTCGCGCCCTCCAGCTCCGCCTCGGGCCGCAGCACCAGCCGGTGCCGGAAGGTCGGCCGGGCCAGCGTCTTGACGTCGTCGGGCGTGACGTAATCCCGCCCCGACAGCCAGGCCCATGCGCGGCTGGTGGCCAGCAGCGCGGTCGCGCCGCGAGGCGAGACGCCCAGCTGCAGCGAGGCGGACTGGCGGGTGGCCCGGCTGATGTCGACGATGTAGCCGGTGATCTCCGCCGAGACGCGCACCAGCGCCACCGCCTGGCGCGCTGCCGCCAGGTCAGCGGCAGTCGCTACCTGGCGCAGCCCGGCGGCCGGCAGGTCGCGCGGGTCAAAGCCGGCCGCGTGCCGGGTCAGGATGCTGACCTCGTCGGCGCGGCCGGGCAGCGTCACCGACAGCTTCAGCAAGAACCGGTCCAGCTGCGCCTCGGGCAGCGGGTAGGTGCCCTCATACTCCACCGGGTTCTGCGTGGCGGCGACCAGGAAGGGCACGGGCAGCGGGCGCGGCACGCCGTCCACCGAGACCTGCCGCTCCTCCATCGCCTCCAGCAGCGCGGCCTGGGTCTTGGGCGGCGTGCGGTTGATCTCGTCAGCGAGCAGCAGGTTGGTGAACACCGGTCCCTCGCGGAACTGGAACTGGGCCGTCCGCGCGTCGTAGATCAGCGAGCCGGTCACGTCGCCGGGCATCAGGTCGGGGGTGAACTGCACCCGCTTGCTGTCCAGCGTCAGGGCCCCGGCCAGCGCCCGGATCAGCAGTGTCTTGGCGACGCCCGGCACGCCCTCCAGGAGCACGTGACCGTGGCACAGCAGCGCGATGACCAGGCCGCTGACGACCTGGTCCTGGCCGACCACCGCCTTGGCGACCTCGGCCCGCACCGCGCCGAGCGGGGCGCGCAGGTCCGGCACGGCCGGGCCCGCGGCGGCCGGCCCGGTTCCTGTCAGCCCGGTACCCGTCACCGGGTCCTCCGGGGGATGCCCCGGCCGTCAGGCCGGGGAGGAACCTGGTGTCCCGCGCGGCGGGACAAGCTGTTCGCGGGCATGCGGCGCGCCTTTCGTGCTCTTAGAGCAGTTAGTGCCATAATTGAGATACATTCTTGCCGCCGGGCTGGCGGCAGCCGCCGTTACCAACGGCGGTGAAGCCTGCGGAGCGGACATCAGACACGAAGGGAAACCTCCCGTGCAGACCGCGATGAACCAGGAACCCCGACCCGCGAGGGCCGGAATCCCCGTCCTTCAGCTTCACGGCGGAGAGTAGTCAATAGGTGCGTGCCTCTCGGTCAAGGGCGTCCAGGTCATTAGCAAGCGTGATCAGGTCCGCGTCGCTGCGGGGTGCCGCCCCGTACAGCAACTCGGCAATCCGTGCCTCATCCAGCGCCGACCGGGCGGCCAGGGCCGCGGTCACCTCCGCAGGCGCCGCGCCGGGCGGCAGCCCGACGGCTGGTCCCGCCCGCGCCAGCAGCGCCGCCCGCAGTTCCGCCGCGACGCGTCCGCGAGCGCGGCGGGACTGATACAGCCGCGCGTGCCCTTCCACCGTCTCCGCCGCGCGGATGACAACCGGCAGCCGCTCGGTGATCAGCGGGCCAAGCCGCCGCGCCCGCCACAGCGCGGCCAGCAGGGCCGCCAGGGCGAGCTGGATCGCCACCAGGTAGGCCACGAGCGGCACCAGGCTGGCCAGCGACTGGCGGCCGGCGGTGCCGGCCGGGCCGAGGCCGGCTGGCGGCACCAGCCAGACGACCGGGCCGCCGGTGCTGAGCAGGTTGATGGCCAGGGCGGCATTGCCCTGCCGGGCCAGCTCGCCATTGGTCAGCAGGTCCCCGCTGCCCAGCACGGTGATGAAGCGGTCGCCGGAACGGTACCGGACCAGGGTGGCCAGGCCGTCCTGGATGTAGCACTGCGCCGCCGGCGTGCCCGCCTCGACCCGCAGCCCGGCACCGCCGAGGTCGGCCGGCCCGGCCAGCAGGGCGGCGCGCAGCGTGCAGGCTGGCAGCAGCGTCCCGACCGGCCCGCCGCGCGACTGCCTCACCAGCGGGGCAACAGCAGCAAGGGAGGCCGGGTCCGGCTCGACGAGAACCAGGCTGGCGGGCGTGCTCGCCAGCCTGCTCTGCTGCCGGGCGGTCAGCAGGTACGGGCTGGTGATCACGAGCGTGGTGCCACGCTGCGCGGCCGCCTCGGCAGCGGGGACGCTGGTGACGGTCAGCACCCGGTGACCGCGCGCGCCCAGGATGTCGGCCAGCGCATGTGTGCCCTCAGCAGCCGTGCTGTCCGGGCTCAGGTAGCCGGCCACCGCCGAGCGAGGCTGCAGCAGGGCGATGGCTGTCGCGGCCGCTAGCACGAACCCGACGATGATCACCGGGGTCCGCCAGGCGCGCCAGCCGCGGGCAACCGGGCTGCCATCCCGAAGTGCGCTGACCTGGCCCGCCGGCCCCGGCACTGGGGCGGCGGGAGCACCGGGGCCACCGGGACCAGGGCCGCCGGGACCAGGGCCGCCGGGAGTGGCCGGCCGGGCCGATACCGGGGCGCTCACGCCCCCGTCCCGGTCCCGCGGACGCCAGCGCCGGCTGGCACTGGCCCCGCTCCGGCGCTGGCGGCGTGCGGCGCCCTGGTCGCGGCGATGCTGGCGTCCAGGTCCCGGACCTGCTCGTAGCCCGCGCTCGTCCCGGCCCGCCCGCCGTACCGCACGTCCTCGAACAGCCGCGCCGCCTGATGCAGCCCGGTGGCGAGCGCCGGCGGATCGCCGCCGCCCGGCAGCGCGGTCGCCGCCTCGCTGGCCAGCTCGCTGGCGGTCCGGCCCGCCCGCGGCGCCAGGATGCCGCGCGCTTCAAGGTCGACAGCGAGGCCGCGCATCCGCTCGACGATGGCGCTGGCATAGTCACCTTCGGCGGCCAGCCGCTCGGCCGCGTGCCGGTGATCGGCGGCCGAGAGCGGATGATCGCCCAGCATCGCTGCCTCCCGGCGGCGCCGGGAGCGCCGCGGGAACCTGATCCAGGCCAGGATCCCGGCGATGATGAGCACGGCCACGATGATCAGCGCGACCAGCGCCCACCAGCCGAGGTGCTGCGGGGCGAGGGAGCCCAGGTGAGAGTTCAGCCACCGGTCGATGGCGCGGGTGGCTCGCTCCCACCAGGACAGCCGGTACATCGACCTGGCCAGTTCATGGCGGGCCAGTTGCCGGGCCGGCCCGCGGTGAATGAGCGGCGGGGCTCCGCCCGCCGCGGCCAGCAGCCGGGCAGCTGTCAGGATCACGGCGTTGCATGCCTCCGCTCGTGCGCCGCCTGCTGTCGCCAGGCTCGCCGCGGGGTGCATCGTGCGGCGGCCGCGGCGTGCCTCACCACGCCGCTGGCGGGGGCGGCCCGCCCGGCCCTGGCCCGCCCGGGGGCCAGGCTGCGCCGCCGGGGGCGGAACCGGGCGCGGGCGCCTGCCACAGCGCCGCGAACTCGTCGCCCGTCATCGCCTGGCTCCCGGCCGCGCTGCGCAGCGCGAGGTCCAGGCCCTCCTTGCGCATCCGCATGTCGATGTAGAGAAGAGCGACCACCCCGGCGATCACCGGGCGGGTGATGGCCGCCGCCACGATTCCGCCCACGCCGCCGACGATGACGCTGGCGGCTGACGGGGCCGCGCCCAGGTTGCTGAGCCCGCCGCTGAGGGCGTACCGCAGGACGGTGAACGGAATCTCCACCACGATCGTGGCGATGTACACGAGGATCCCGGTCAGCAGCAGGATGCCGAACAGCCGCCAGAAGGTGCGGGCCGACAGCTGCCAGGAGCGGCGCAGGGCCGCTACCGGCCGGAGCCGCTCCAGGATCAGCACCGGGGTAGCCAGGACGAGCCGGGTGTAGAGCAGGATCTCCCCGGCGAACAGGGCGAGCCCGGCGATGATGCCGAACGCCACGGCCAGCCCGGTCAGGTGCACCCCGATGAGCACGAACAAGATGACCAGGAAGACCGCCACCGGCAGCAGGAGGATCAGCCAGGTCAGCAGCACCACGCCGATGATCGCGCCGAGGCGCGGCCAGGCCAGCCGCCATGCCTGGCCGATGCCGACGCGCTGGCCCAGCACCCCTCGCCCGATCACGCCGGTGAGCATCGCGGTCAGCATGACCCCGGCGACCAGCGCCAGGACAGCCGAGCCCAGCCCGGCCCCGGTCAGGCCGATTGCGGATTCATGCGTGATGGTGAACCGGCTGCTGCTGTCGGACGATTTGAACGAGGTGTACACGTTGCCCGCGACGAACAGCGCGAGGGCGGTGGTCACGATGCCCGTGATGCCCATGACTATCGCGGCCAGGCCTACCGTCGCGGCCGGGTTGCGGCGGATCGAAGTGACCGCGCCGCTCAGGATGTCGTTCAGGGCCAGCGGCCGGAGCGGGATGCCGCCCGGTTGCGGGGCACCGGCGGTCTGAAAGCCGCCCTGGCCGTACCCGGGCGGCGCATATCTGGGCGGCTGCCCGTACCCGGCCTGCCCGTACCCGGGCCGACTCCATTCAGGCTGCTGTCCGTACCCGGGCTGGCCGTACGCCGGGGGCGGTGGCTGCCCGTATCCCGGCTGCCCAGCGCCCGGCTGCCCGTATCCCGGCTGTCCGGCGCCCGGCTGCCCGTACGGTGCCTGGCCATATCCGGGGCCGGGCTGGCCGTATGCGGGTGGCGGGCCACCGGGCTGGCCGTAGCCAGGGGTCTGGCCGTATGCGGGGGGCTGGCCGTATTCAGGACCGGGCTGACCGTATCCGGGACCGGGCTGGCCGTATCCGGGACCGGGCTGGCCGTATCCAGGACCGGGCTGGCCGTATTCGGGCGGCTGGCCGTAGCCAGGGTGCTGGTCCGGTGCGCCAGGCTGGCCATAGGCCGGAGGATGGTCGCCGGCAGCCTGACCGGGTGCGCCGGCGCCCGGCTGGTCCAGTTTCCCGCCACCGGGCGGGTTGTCGGTCATTGCGTGCTCCCTGGCCGCTGGGCTGGCGCCCGGTCGCTCGCTGGCCCGGTGCCGCCACCACTCCGGCTTCATACTTCCACGGACGTGGCTGCCGGTCCTGCCATGCGAGGTTCCAAAGCCTCGTATTAGCCGCGAATCGACAGCAACCCGGCAAGCCCGGCGGGCCCGGGCACTGCCGATCCGCTGCATGCCGGCCGTCGGCCCTCTGGCGATCTGGTCCACGGCCGGAAGGCCGCAGCCGGCGAAATAATGTCCAGTATTCGTCCCGAATCGTCCGAGAAATTATGGTCTACGACGGCCGTCGCCGTGGTCTGACTCGCTAATCTGCGCCGGGCGAAGCAAACTCGTGCTGTGACCATCCCTGCACTGACCATCCCGGCGCTGCGCTGGCGGGATCCGCCCGGCGGTCCCGCCGTCGAGCTGCTGGACCAGACCCGGCTGCCAGCCACCGAGGTCGTGGTCAGCTGCGCCGACGTGCCCGCCCTGGTGAACGCCATCAGCAGGCTGGTCGTGCGCGGGGCGCCCCTGCTGGGGGTGGCGGGCGGCTTCGGCGTGGCCCTGGCCGCGGCGCGCGGCGACGACGTGCGTGCCGCGGCGGCGGCCATCTCTGCCGCCCGGCCCACGGCAGTCAACCTGGGCTGGGGTGCCGGCCGGGTGCTCGCCGCCTACGAGAAGGCGGCCGGCGCGGACGGCGCCGCCGGCGCGGCAGGCGGCAGTCCGGCCGCCCGTGAGGCGGCCGCGCAGGCGGCCCTGGCCGAGGCCCGTGCCATAGCGGCTGAAGACCGGGCGGCCAGCGCGGCCATGGCCGAGCACGGCCTGAGCCTGGTGCCCCCCGCGGCCCGGATCCTGACGCACTGCAACACCGGCAGCTTGGTCTCGGCCGGGGAGGGTACCGCCTTCGCGGTCATCCTCGCGGCGCACCGGGCCGGGCGTCTCGCCCAGCTGTGGGTGGATGAGACCCGCCCCCTGCTGCAGGGCGCACGGCTGACCGCCTACGAGGCCGGGCGGGCCGGGATGCCGCACGCGGTCCTGGCCGATGGCGCCGCCGCAAGCCTGATGGCCAGCGACGCGGTGGACCTGGTACTGACAGGAGCAGACCGGATCGCGGCCGACGGCAGCGTGGCCAATAAGGTCGGCACCTACGGGCTGGCCGTGCTGGCCCGGCACCATCAGGTGCCCTTTGTCGTGGTCGCCCCGGTCTCGACCATCGACCCGGCAACACCTGACGGGGCCGCCATCCCCGTCGAGCAACGACCTGGTGAGGAGGTGGTCACATTGGCCGGCCAGCCCATCGCCCCGGCGGCCAGTTCCGCCTACAACCCTGCTTTCGATGTCACCCCGCCGTCGCTGATCACCGCCATCGTGACGGAGCGCGGGGTGCTCCAGCCTGTCACTGCAGGTAATCTGCGAGTCCTGAGCACGAGACCAGGTCATTGTGCTGCCCCCCTAGACGCCCCCGACGTGGAACGATGAGGTCTATGAAAGGTCGTGTGCTGGTCGTAGATGACGACGCAGCCCTCGCCGAGATGCTGGGAATCGTGCTGCGCGGAGAGGGTTTCGAACCCACCTTCGTCGCCGACGGGGACAAGGCGCTGGAGGTGTTCCGCGACACCAAGCCCGATCTCGTGCTGCTGGACCTGATGCTGCCGGGAATGGACGGTATCGATGTATGCCGCCAGATTCGCGCCGAATCCGGCGTTCCCATCGTCATGCTCACCGCCAAGAGCGACACCGTTGACGTGGTGCTCGGCCTGGAATCCGGCGCTGACGACTACATCGTCAAGCCATTCCAGTCCAAGGTGCTGATCGCCCGGGTGCGCGCCCGGCTGCGCCGGACCGAGGACCCGGCCCCGGAGATGCTGTCGATCGGAGACGTCACGATCGACGTGGCCGGCCATGCGGTCCGGCGGGCGGGCGAGCCGCTCAGCCTCACGCCGCTGGAGTTCGACCTGCTGGTCGCGCTCGCGCGCAAGCCGCGGCAGGTGTTTACCCGCGAGGTCCTGCTGGAGCAGGTCTGGGGATACCGGCACGCGGCCGATACCCGGCTGGTCAACGTCCACGTCCAGCGGCTGCGCGCCAAGATCGAGAAAGATCCCGAGCGGCCCGAGATCGTGGTGACCGTCCGGGGCGTGGGTTACAAGGCGGGACCAAGCTAGGTCCAGGCCCGTCCGGGCCGCGCTGAGTTATGCCTGCCGACGGCAGGCCGGCCCGGCGTGGCCGGCCAGGGCAGCGCGGAACTGGTCTCCAGCGGAGAAAGGTGATGAGAGGGGCAGTCGTCGAGGGACAGCTGACCGGGTGGCGACAGCGGGTCGCTGCCAGGGTCACTCGTACCCGCCTCCGGCGCCTGGTCCGCCTTGCCCTGCGAGTGCGCCGCCGCGCCCGCGCGGTTATCGCGCGGGTAGCCGACCGCTGGCGCAGCTCGCTGCAGCTGCGGGTGATCACCGTCACGTTCCTGGTGTCCGGCCTGGTTGTGGTCGTGCTGGGCGTGGTCCTCATGCAGCAGATCGCGCAGAACCTGGTCGCGACCAAGGAGCGGTCGGCGGTGAACATCGCCTCCGTCGGCCTGGCCGTGGCCCAGACCTGGCAGGGCGCCTCGAGGTATCCCACCGGCGACACCGCCCAGATGATGAATGACATCGTCAACAAGCTGGAGGCCAGCGGCAGCAACTCCGGGACGCACTACGCGGTCCTGGTCCGGCTCCCGCGCACCTACCAGGGAAAGCCGGTCTACAGCGGCGGCGCGTCCATCGGCTTCCCGCAGGGCCAGCTGCCGACGCCGCCCGCGGACCTGATGGCCAAGGTCGAGCACGAGAGCAAGCTCAGCCCCAGCGTGCTGTGGTACGTCCCGCACAGCATGAACGTGTTCGGCCAGGGCCAGACGCCTGGCCTGGTTTACGGCGCCCCGTTCGGCAGCGTCTATGAGGTGTATTACTACTTCCCGCTGAAAGACGAGCAGCAGAGCCTGGCCCAGGCGCAGCGGACGATGCTGCTGGTCGGCGCCGTCGCGGTAGTCCTGCTGGCCGGCATCGCCTGGCTGGTTACCAGGTGGGTGGTGGTCCCCGTCCGGCAGGCGGCGCGCGGCGCGCGGCTGCTGTCGACGGGCAACCTGGATGAGCGCATGCCGGTCCGCGGCTCGGATGAGCTCGCCGCCCTGTCCACCTCGTTTAACGAGATGGCCGCCAGCCTCCAGGAGAAGCTGCGCGAGCTGCAGGACCTGTCTCAGGTGCAGCGCCAGTTCGTGTCTGATGTCTCCCATGAGCTGCGCACGCCCCTGACGACCATCCGGATCGCTGCCGACGTCCTGTTCGCTGCCCGCGAGAGCATGAACGCCGCTCCGGCGCGCTCGGCCGAGCTGCTGCAAAGCCAGCTCGAGCGATTTGAGTCCCTGCTGACGGACCTGCTGGAGATCAGCAGGTACGACGCGAACGCGGCCACCCTTGACGCCGAGCCGGTCGACATCTGCGACGTAGCCCGGCAGTCGGCCGACGTGGCGCAGCAGCTCGCTGAGCGGCGCGGTACCAAGATTGAGTTCCGGCTGCCGGCCGAGCCGTGCATCGTGGTGGCCGACAGCCGCCGGGTCGAGCGGATCCTGCGCAACCTCCTGGTCAACGCCGTGGAGCACGGTGAGAACCGGGAGGCGGTGGTGACCGTGGCGGCCGATTCCGCCGCAGTGGCCGTCGCAGTGCGGGACTTCGGCGTTGGCCTGGCCCAGGGGGAGGAGCAGCTGGTCTTCGACCGGTTCTGGCGTGCTGACCCGGCGCGGGCCAGGACGACGGGCGGGACCGGGCTGGGCCTGTCGATCGCCCTGGAGGACGCGCGGCTGCATGGCGGCTGGCTGGAGGCCTGGGGCGAGCCGGGCCGCGGCTCGGTGTTCCGGCTGACCCTGCCGCGGGTGGCAGGTGAGGACCTGGTCGGCTCGCCGCTTCCGCTGGAGCCGGGCCCGGCCGATGTTGACGCCGTCGCTGCCGCGCTGCCGCCCGATCCGCCCGGCAAGGCGACTCCCATCGCGGGTGACCAGCCTGCCGCGAAGCAGCCGCGGCCCGCTGCCGGAACTCCGGCCGCAGCCGGCCCGGCGTCCGCAGCCGGCCCGGCGGCCGCCGGCGAGCTCGCGGCCGGGAGCGAGCACGGCCCCCGGTCCGACGGCAGGGAGCATGACAGCGAGGTCACCGCTCATGGCTAGGCGCTGGCCGGTTCCGCCCATGGCGAGGCTCTGGTCCCGGCAGCCGGCGGCCAGGAGCTGGCCCGTGCGCCCGGTCCTGGCCGTCGTGGCGGCCGCGGCCCTGGCCGGCGGCTGCGCCGCGGTACCGACCGTGGGCCAGCCCGAGCCGGTCACCGGCGCCAGCGGGCAGGCCGAGCAGCAGTTCGTCCAGCCCGTCCCGCCAGTGCCTGACCGCACCTGGACCGCGCAGCAGATTGTGCAGGGCTTCCTGGCTGCCAGTGCCAGCTTCGCCAGCGATGCCGCCGCCGCCCGGCGGTTCCTAGCCCCGCCCTTGCGCCGCAGCTTCCACCCGGGCAAGCGCTCTGCGGTGACGGTCCTGGACGGTCCGCTCCGGCCGGTTTCCAACACCGTGGGCTCGCGCAATGTCGAGAGTGAGTCCACCCTCGTCAAGCATGTCAGCCTGACCGGCCAGCAACTGGCGACGATCAGCAGCCTCGGCCAGTACATCGACAATCCCGGCCCGCGCAAGTACGTCTTCCAGCTCGCTAAGTACCACGGTCAGTGGCTGATCACCCAGCTGCCGAGCGGATCCGCGGTGCTGCTGACCCAGTCCGACGTCCAGCAGGTCTACCAGCCGCGGAACCTGTACGTGTTCTCCCCGGCTGCCGGCACGTCGCTGGTGCCCGAGCCCGTATTCGCCCCGCAGGAGGACACCTACGCCGATGTGGCCAGGGGCCTGGTGGGCGCGCTGATCAAGACCGGGCAGACGCCGAGCTGGCTGAGCCCGGCCACGATCACCGCGTTCCCCGCCGGAACTCTTCTGAGGTCGCTGTCCATCGTCGGGTCGGACGCCGTGGTGGACCTGGGCGGCACGGTGGCCGGGGCCGCCCCGCAGGAACTGCGGCGGATGGCCGATCAGCTGGTGGCCACGCTCACGTCCACCTCCTACGGCCAGGTGCCGATCAGCAAGTCCGTGACCCTGAAGATCAACGGCCGGATGTGGGACCAGGCGCTGCAGGACATCACAGCCAAGGTGCCAGGGGCAGAGGCCAGCAGCGCTCCGCTCTACTACATCAATGCCGCGGGCGCCGTGAGCGAGCTGGAGGACGGGCAGGCGCGGCCGGTCCGCGGGCCGGCCGGGCGGGGCGAGATCCCGCTGGGGACGATCGCCGTATCGCCCGGCAAGCCGACGCAGCTGGCCGGCACGCTGGCCACCGGATCAGGCTGCGTGATCTATTACGGCTCGCTGTCGGGCAGCGCGGTGCTGAGCCATCGCACTATCCCGGGCGGCGCCCGGTGCTCCTCGCTCAGCTGGGATTCCCTGGGTGACATCTGGGTCGTGTCCGGAGTCCGGACCTGGGTGCTGCCGGCGGGCTCGCGGCAGCCGGTGCAGGTCAACCTGCCTCCGCTGCCGGGCACGAACCCGCCGTCCTACCAGGTCCTCAGCCTGCGCGTGGCCCCGGACTCGGTGCGCGTGGCCATGCTGGTGAAAGAGCAGGACGGCACGCGCGCGATCCTGCTGAGCTCGGTGAGCCGGGCTCACGGCCAGATCGAGATGGGGCCCGGAGTCAACATCATCGGCACCAGCCTGAGTACCGATGCCGCGTCCCCCCCGTCGTCACTGAGCTGGTATGACCCTGATCACCTGATCGTGCTGGCCGGAACGCAGCTTTACGAGGTCCCGGTGAACGGCGGCGACGCGATCGCCGGCGGCCCGGTGCCGCGCGGCGCGGGGTCGATCACCTCTGCCGGGCCGGGGCGGATCGCCGCGGTAAGCCAGGGCGAGATCCTGACCTCCTCGGGCCCGCAGCAGATCCAGCAGCCGGCCTTCAAGGGCACCAGCCCTGCCTATCCGGGCTAGCGCCGCGGCACCCGTTGTGGACGGAATTGGCAGGCAATGTCGCCACGCCGCGGCGCTGCGCATCCGGCCTGGTCAGGAACCTGGCAGGTATTCCACAGCGCTTCCTTCTGCTCCGGTCCTGACATCTTCAGCTTGCCGGGCTAGCGTCTTGTCATGGCACCCGCCCGGGTCCGTGGTTGCGCTGGGCCGGCCGTCCCCTGCCAGGGACGCCGGTCCCGGCTAGCCGATGCCAGCCGCAGGCGAAGCGGCCCACGTAAGGCGACTTGTCGTCGACCGATCACGGTGCGGCTTAGAAGTAAGTCCTGCCCCGCCGGGGGATCAGATGTCCTCCGGGTAGGGAGAAGGGTAGTAGTGGCACGAGAGGCCGCGAGGCCCTCAGCAGGCGGATGTGGGGTAGAAGACCAGGTCGGCCGGGCGGGTGCCGCCTCGATCGACCGACCGGAAGGGGTTCCAGAGAATGGACATCGTCTTCAAAGGCCGGCACACCGACGTGCTGGAGAGATTCCGCAAGCACGCGACAGCTAAGCTCGCCAGGCTCGAGAAGCTGGACCACAAGGCCATGCGGGTCGACGTGGAGGTGACGACCGAGCGCAACCCGCGCCAGTCGGATCGCAAGGAGCGCGTGGAGCTGACCATCACCACGCGGGGCCCGGCGGTGCGGGCCGAGGCGGCCGCCGAGGACAGGTTCGCGGCGATGGACCTCGCGCTGGCCAAGCTGGAGTCGCGGCTGCGTCGCGCCTGCGACCGCCGCAAGGACCGGCACGTGTCGGGCCGGCCGGGTGAGCGCCCCGAGGCCGCTGACCAGTCGCTCGGCTACGACGCCCTGGTCGCCGAGCCGGTACTGGCGACCTCCGCCGCCGACGACTCGCGCCCCGCCGTGCCGATGAGCCGCCCGGCTGCCGAGGACGAGCGGGCCGCAGCAGGCTCGCGGACCCGGGAGATCCCCGATTCCGGGCCCAGCACGGACACCATCATCGCTATCGAGACCCACGGCGAGGGCCAGCTGCTCGTGCGGGAGAAGCTGCACGTGGCGCGCCCCATGACGATCGACCAGGCGCTGTTCGAGATGGAACTGGTCGGGCACGACTTCTTCCTGTTCACCGACGCCGCCGACGGGCTGCCGAGCGTGGTCTACAAGCGCCGCGGCTACCAGTACGGGGTGATCCGCCTGGTGGAGGAGGGTGCCGAGGCGCCCGAAGAGCGCCGTGCCGGGCTGGCGAACGGGCGAGTCCAGCGGACCGCTAATCTCACTTCCGGCTAGCCGGCCCGAGCCGGCTGCCGCCGCGCCGGGCTTGCCAGGCACGCCCCCGTCGGCGAGAGTTTGAGCACTGCCATCGCTACGCAGTCGACGGCACCGGGCCGCGGCCCTGGTCTCGTCAGGAGAGGAATGCAGCATGGGCGCCAGCGCCCGGGGTATCTCGGCCGAGCCCATCCGGACGATGATCGTGGACGATCATGCGCTGTTCCGGCGCGGCCTGGAGATGGTGCTGCAGTCCGAGCCGGACATCGAGCTCGTCGGTCAGGCCAGCGACGGCGCAGAAGCCGTGGAGAAGGCCGGCGAGTCGCTGCCGGATGTCGTGCTGATGGACATCCGGATGCCGCGCAGCAGCGGAATCGAGGCCTGCCGGGCGCTGAAGGACGTCGTCCCGAGCGCGAAGATCGTCATGCTGACCATCAGCGACGAGGAAGAAGACCTGTTCGAGGCGATCCGCGCGGGCGCGAGCGGCTACCTGCTCAAGGACATCCCCCTGGATGAGGTCGCCGACACCGTGCGGGCCGTGGACGGCGGGCAGTCGCTGATCAACCCCTCCATGGCCGGGAAGCTGCTCACCGAGTTCGCTGCGCTGGCCCGGCGGGAGGAGAGCGAGCCGCCGCAGCAGGTCCCGGCGCCCAAGCTGACCGACCGTGAGATGCAGGTGCTCAAGCTCATCGCCAGGGGGATGAATAACCGCGACATCGCCAAGGAGCTGTTCATCTCCGAGAACACCGTCAAGAACCACGTCCGCAACATCCTGGAGAAGCTGCAGATCCACTCCCGGATGGAGGCCGTGATGGTGGCGGTGCGGGACAAGCTGATCGAGTTCGGCTGACCCCCTAGGCCTCCGCGAGCGCGGCCTTCAGCCGCGGCCTGAGGCTCTCGGGCTCGACCTGCTGCAGCTCCACGCTGTCGCAGCCCACCCAGGAGGCCGCCTCGGTCAGCGCGCGGGCCATCGGCTCGGCAGCGGCCGGCTTGTCCAGCGTGAGCTTGCGCGCGAGGAGCGTGCTGCCGCTGCGGGCCGGGTCGACCCGGCCGAGCAGCCGGCCGCCTGCCAGCAGCGGCATCGTGAAGTATCCGTGCACCCGCTTGGCCGCCGGGACGTAGGCCTCCAGGCTGTGCTCGAAGCCGAAGACGCGCAGCGTCCGCTTGCGGTCCCAGATCAGCGAGTCAAACGGGGACAGCAGGGTGGTCCGGTGCCGGCCGCGCGGGGCGGCCTCCAGGACGGAGGGGTCAGCCCAGGCCGGAACGCCGGGCTTCCCGCGTCCGGCGGCGATCTCGACCGGCACCAGGCCGGCCCCCTCGGCGGCCTCCGGCGCGGTGATGGCCTGGCCATCCCGGCGCTGGCCGGTGCCGCCGTAGCGCAGCCGCTGATAGTCCGCCAGGTCCGCGCGGGTCACCACGCCCAGCGCGCGGGCCGCCACCCCGGCCAGGTGGGTGATGCACTCGGCGTCTTCGGGGACGGCCTGCAGCAGCGCCTCCGGCAGCACGCGCTCGGGCAGGTCATAGACCCGGCGCCAGCCGGTCCGCCGGGCGCAGATCACCTCGCCGGTGTCCAGCAGCCACTCTACGGCGATCTTGGTGTCGGACCAGTCCCACCACGGCCCGCCGTTCTTGGCCCCGCCCAGGTCGGTGGTGGTCAGCGGGCCCTCAGCCCGGATCCGCGCCAGCACCTGCTCGCAGACCTCCGGGTGGCTGCGGTGCCAGCGCTGCCCGCGGGCCCGCAGCGCCCGCCGCCGGAACTCGTAGTAGGGCCACTCTTCCAGCGGCAGCACGCAGGCGGCGTGTGACCAGTACTCGAAGGCGTCAGCCGCCCGCGGATGCCAGTACGCGCGCTCGATCCGGTCGCGCGGGATGCCGCCGAGCCGGGCGTAGGCGACCAGCTCGTGCGAGCGGGCCAGCACGCTGATGGTGTCCAGCTGCACCGCGCCGATCCGGCGCAGCATGCCCGGCACGCCGCCGCGTCGGCTGTCGGCGCCGATGAAGCCCTGGGCGCGCAGGGTCAGCAGCCGCGCCTCGTCGGGCGTCAGGATGAGCTGGGGAACGGGAGCAGGAGGTCGGGCCACGGCGACAGCGTAACCGCGGCTGCCGACACTCCGGACAGGCCGGAATTGCGCCAGTTATGCCGGGCCGGGCCCGGAGCCGGCTGGCTGCCCGCTGCGTCTGAGCCGAGGGCGAGCATGGCAGGTGTCCCGGCCAGCGACCCGGCGGCCAGGCTCGGCCCGGCGGCCCCGGGCGTGAGCTGGCCGGGGCCGGAGCCGGCCGGGGGCGGGAGCCGGCCGGGGCCAGGAGCGACCCCAGGCATGAGCGGCCCCCGGGCATGAGAATGCTGCGCCAGCCGGACTACGGCAGGTCAGCCCGGCTGGCGCGCAGGGGTCGGTTTAATACCAGTCTTCGAAGATGTCGGTGGCCAGTGCCAGCAGGCCGCCGATGACGGCAAGTCCGACGCCGGCCCAGAAACCCGCCCAGATCGGTCCGAATACCAGGCACAGTCCGCCGAGCAGGAACCCGGCGATGATGAAGCTGACCGCGACCCAGGACACCGGCCGGCCGTGGAACGGATGAGCTTCCTGGACGCTGACGGAACCGCCCGCGACCGTCCCGGAAGCCGGCGCCGAGGCGGGCTCCGGGCTGGTGAACTGGCCGGACTGCTGCCCGGTCTCGCTCACTGTGTCGGGCCCTACCTGATTTGCCATGCGCCGTGCTCCTCTCAAGCCACCTGCCAAAGTACCTATCATTGTGGCCAGGCCGGGGTCTGCGTGCGTAATCGGCCCCTAGTTGTGGCTGTGACCGGGCTGTGGCCCGCGCTCGCTCGGCATACCCTGCTGTCTCGCCTACCATGGCAACAAGGACCGTGGTGCCGGTCCGACGCAGCGCATCCAGCCTGGCCGGGCGTCCCGCGGGGGTGGCCCGCGGTCGGCCAGGGAGCCAGACAATCCGCGAGGAGCGCGACACAAAGTGCCAGCCATCATTGACAGTGTCCTTCGCGCTGGCGAGGGCAAGACCCTGCGCAGGCTCAAGCGGATCGCCGACCAGGTCAACTCCATCGAGGACGATATCTCCGCGCTGAGCGACGCCGAGCTGCGGGCGCTCACCGACGAGTACCGGCAGCGCTTTGCCGAGGGTGAGGACCTGGACGACCTGCTGCCCGAGGCCTTCGCGACGGTGCGCGAGGCGGCCCGGCGGACGATCGGCCAGCGGCCCTTCGACGTGCAGGTCATGGGCGCCGGGGCGCTGCACCTGGGCAACATCGCTGAGATGAAGACCGGTGAGGGCAAGACCCTCACCGCCGTGATGGCGGCCTACCTGAACGCCCTGGCCGGAGCGGGCGTGCATGTCGTCACGGTGAACGACTACCTGGCCCGGTACCAGTCGGAGTGGATGGGCCGGATCCACCGCTTCCTCGGCCTGGAGGTCGGCGTCATCCTGGCCGACATGGACCCGGAGGAGCGGCGCAAGCAGTACGCCGCCGATATCACCTACGGGACCAACAACGAGTTCGGCTTCGACTACCTGCGCGACAACATGGCCTGGGGCCTGGAGGAGTGCGTCCAGCGCGGCCATTCCTTCGCGATCGTGGACGAGGTGGACTCGATCCTCATTGACGAGGCCCGGACCCCCCTGATCATCAGCGGGCCGGTCGACCAGAACAGCATCTGGTATCAGGAGTTCGCCAGGATCGCCCCGCGGCTGCGCCGCGGCGAGGACGGCGAGGGCGACTACGAGGTTGACGAGAAGAAGCGGACCGTCGGCATCCTGGAGTCCGGCATCGAGAAGGTCGAGGACTGGCTCGGCATCGACAACCTGTACGAGTCGGTGAACACGCCGCTGATCAGCTTCCTGAACAACGCCATCAAGGCCAAGGAGCTGTACACCAAGGACAAGGACTACGTCGTCATGAACGGCGAGGTCCTGATCGTCGACGAGTTCACCGGCCGGATCCTGCCGGGCCGCCGCTGGAGTGAGGGCATGCACCAGGCCGTGGAGGCCAAGGAAGGCGTGCCGATCAACGACGAGAACCAGACGCTGGCCACCATCACGCTGCAGAACTACTTCCGGCTCTACGACAAGCTGGCCGGGATGACCGGCACGGCCCTCACCGAGGCCAACGAGTTTCACGGGACTTACAAGCTCGGCGTGGTGCCGATCCCGACCAACATGCCGATGATCCGGGCCGACGAGCCCGACGTGGTGTACAAGGCCGCCCAGAACAAGTGGGAGGCGCTGGTCGAGGACATCGTCGAGCGGCATGCCGCCGGCCAGCCCGTGCTGGTCGGCACGACCAGCGTGGAGAAGTCCGAGCTGGTCTCCAAGCTGCTCAAGCGGCGCGGGGTCGCGCACGAGGTTCTGAACGCGAAGAACCACGAGCGTGAGGCGGCGATCGTCGCGCTGGCCGGCCACAAGGGCGCGGTCACGGTCGCGACCAACATGGCCGGCCGCGGCACCGACATCATGCTGGGCGGCAACCCGGAGTTCGTTGCCGACCTGGAACTGCACCAGCGCGGGCTGTCCCCGGTGGACACCCCGGAGGACTTCGAGGCAGCCTGGCCCGAGGCGGTCGAGAAGGCACGCAAGGCAGTGGCCGAGGAGCACGAGGAAGTCGTCGCGCTGGGCGGCCTGTACGTGCTGGGCACCGAGCGGCATGAGTCCCGCCGGATCGACAACCAGCTGCGTGGCCGGTCCGGCCGCCAGGGCGACCCCGGCGAGTCGCGGTTCTACCTGTCCCTCGAGGACGACCTGATGCGGCGGTTCAACGCCGACAAGATCGCGCACATCATGGAGCTGCTCAAGACACCGCCGGACGTGCCGCTGGAGTCCAAGACGGTCAGCCGGGCCATCAGGTCGGCGCAGACGCAGGTCGAGCAGCAGAACTTCGAGATCCGCAAGGACCTGCTGAAGTACGACGACGTGATGAACCGGCAGCGGACCGTCGTCTATGAGGAGCGGCACCGGGTGCTGGAGGGTGCCGACCTGACCGAGCAGATCGACTCGATGGTCGACCAGGTCATCGAGAGCTACGTGACGGGCGAGACCGCCGACGGCTTCCCGGAGGAGTGGGACCTGGACCGCCTGTGGCGGGCCTTCCGCCAGCTCTACCCGGTCGGCGTGACCGTCGACCAGGTGGTGGACGAGGTCGAGGGCGAGCGCGCGCACCTGACCAGTGAGCTGATCACCGAGGTGGTCCGCGAGGACGCCCACGCTGCCTACGAGCGCCGGACTGAGGAGCTCGGCCCCGACGTCATGCGCGAGTTCGAGCGCCGCGTGGTGCTGTCGGTGCTGGACCGCAAGTGGCGCGAGCACCTGTATGAGATGGACTACCTGCGCGAGGGCATCGGCTTGCGCGGCTGGGCGCAGCGCGACCCGCTGGTGGAGTACCAGCGGGAGGGCTTCGACATGTTCAACTCGATGATGGACGGCATCAAGGAAGAGTCGGTCACCAGCCTGTTCAACTTCCAGGTTCAGGTCCAGCAGGACCCGGTCATGACCGAGGACGGGGACAGCGCCGGCATGGCCCAGGTCGCCTTCGGGTCCGCGCCGGGCGGCCAGGGCCAGCCCGGCCAGCCTCAGCCCGCCCAGGCTGAGCAGGGCCGCCAGGGACAGCAGGGCCAGTCCCGCCGCGGTCGCGCCGGGGCGGCGGAAGAGCCGGCGGGCGGCCAGCGGATCCCCGCTGGCCTGGCGTCAGCACCCGGGCTCGCCCGGCCGCAGCGGGCCGGCCAGCTGAACTACACCTCCCCGAGCGGCGACGGATCGGGCACCGCACAGCAGCGCACCACCTCGGCGGGCGGGGCGGACTTCAGCAAGGTCGGCCGGAACGCGCCCTGCCCCTGCGGCTCGGGCAAGAAGTTCAAGGTCTGCCATGGCGACCCGCGCAACCGCTAGTCCGCGCCCCGCTCCGGCTCGCTAGCCCTGCCCGTGCCGGCGGCCGGGCCTCCCGGCGCCGACGGGGCGCAGTTGCCGCGCCCCTGCGCGGGCGCCCGGGGCCAGACGGGGCCTGCCTGGCCACGCCCGGCCGCTCCGGCCGGCGGATCGGCCCTGCCTACGGGGCGGACGTGCCGAACCGGGGGGATCCGCGCCCGGACGACGCGAGTCCCCCCGCTGACGGCGTCCGCCCTGCTAACGGCGGACATCTGCCGAGCAGGCCAGCCGGCGGGTCATGCCGCCTCGATGTCGGTGCACAACCAGCCCGGGCCGCGACCGGTCCCGAGGCCATGGCTGGCTGACCCGCCCCGGCCGGGCGGCGCCTGGCCGGGTGATATCTGGCCCGGCGGCAGCTGGCGCCGGGGCTGCCCTGGCGGGAACTGGCTGATCCGCTCCAGGCGGACAGCCAGCGCGCGGACCGCGGGCCCGATACTGACGACTACGGCCAACTCCACGACATCTCCGGCTGGCGCGCAGGCCACGACCCGCCGGACCCGCGGACGCGGCCCGGCCTGCAGCAGCGGCCCGAGCTGGCGGATCCTGCTGCGGGCCCGCTGCGTCGTCCAGGACGTCAGCTGCTGCGGCGGCCGGGCGCCGGCCAGAGCCTCAGCCAGGGCCTGGGCGAACTGACTCGGCCAGGGCCCTGTGACGCCGGCCAGGCCTGGCTGGCCGGCCCGCGGCCTCGCCCTCTCTGGCCCGGCCTGCTCCGTCCTGGCCTGCTCTGGCCCGGCGCCGTCGGGTGCGACGTGCTGTGCCCCGGCCTGCTCCGGAGCGACC
>DASUBV010000187.1:0-8478 GCA_035763085.1 Streptosporangiaceae bacterium
CACGGCCCGATGCTCACCGACCCGCTCGGGACGCTCGACTACTACCTGTCGCACCGGGAGGAACGGCTGGACCAGGTCCGGTCGGCCCTCGCGGCGGGCGCGAAGACCCCGGCCGAGATCGTGGCCATGATCTACACCGACGTCGACCAGTCACTGTGGCCCGCCGCCGAATGGTCCGTCCGTGCTCAGCTCGACTACCTAACGACCCCCAACCCCTAACAGCTCCCGCCCGACACCGCAGAGAAAGGCATGGTTGCTACAACATTAACCCTAGAGGGTAGTCGTTGTCACAACCACTTCTTTTAGCTTGGGGTGTGAGAGCTTTAGGTTACTTGTGGTGCCGGTGCGCGGTGGCTACGGGCATGGCGGCGCCTGGGCGCTAGCGGGTGGGCCAGTCCCTGGGCGCGGCTAGCGGGCGCGGCGGCGGAGGCGTTCGGTGTCCAGGATGAGCACGGACCGGGCCGAGATCTGCAGCCAGCCGCGGGCGGCGAAGTCGGCCAGCGCCTTGTTGACCGTCTCCCGCGACGCGCCGACCAGCTGGGCGAGTTCCTCCTGGGTCAGGTCGTGGTGCACCTGGATCCCGTTGTCCTGCTGGCTGCCGAACCGCTGGGCCAGGTCCAGCAGCGCCTTGGCCACCCGGCCCGGCACGTCGGTGAAGACCAGGTCGGCCTTGATGTCATTGATGCGGCGCAGCCGCTGGGCCAGGGCCTGCAGCATGTGCATGGCCACCTCGGGCCGGGTGGCCAGCCAGCTGCGCAGGGCGGTATGGCCCAGGCCGGCCAGCGTCGCGTCGGTGATGGCGGTCGCGCTGGCCGTCCGCGGGCTGGGGTCAAACAGCGACAGCTCGCCGAACATCTCGCCGGGCCCGTGCACGCTGAGCAGGTTCTCCCGGCCGTCGTGGGCGGCCCGGGTGAGCTTGATCTTGCCGCGCAGGATGATGTACAGCTTGTCGCCCTCGTCGCCCTCGGAGAACAGCCGCTCGCCGCGGCCGAGCTCGACGTTGGTCACGTCGGCCCGCAGGGCACGCTCGTCGTCCTCGCTCAGTGCCTCGAACAGCGGCGCCTGCCTGAGCGCGTCGTCCTCGTGAGCCACTGCCCCGTCCTCCCCAAGCGTCCGGCCGCCCGATGGTCATGTCTTCCGGCTCGGCGTTCCAGGGGTGGCCCCTGGGCCGTCACAGCCCGCTACTGATCTGCCTAGTCTTTCCCATTGATCCCGCCGGGTCACCCGGGGCCTGCCGGGAGCAGCGCCCGGCTGGCCCCGGTTCCTAGTGCCCGGCGCCGGCCAGCCGCTTGCGGCAGTTCTCGATCTCGGCCTCGGCCTCCGCCCGGCCGACCCAGGCGGCGGGCTGAACCTCCTTGCCGGGCTCGAGTGCCTTATAGACCTCGAAGAAGTGCTGGATTTCCAGCAGGTCAAAGTCCGACACATCGGAGATCTCCCGCAGATGCGCCACCCGGGGATCGGTGGCGGGAACGCAGAGCACCTTGTCGTCGGCGCCCATCTCGTCATGCATCCGGAACATCCCGATGGCCCGGCAGCTGATCAGGCAGCCAGGGAAGGTCGGCTCGTCGAGCAGCACCAGGGCGTCGAGCGGGTCACCGTCGTCGGCCAGGGTGTCCTCGATAAAGCCGTAATCGGCTGGATAACGGGTCGAGGTGAACAGCATTCGGTCCAGCCGTATCCGCCCCGACTCATGATCCATCTCATACTTGTTGCGCTGCCCCTTAGGGATCTCGATTACTACATCGAACTCCACGTGCCAGCCCTCTCAGCGCCTAGATGATTGACTGCGACTCCCTGATGATGTCTACCCGATCGGCGTCACGACCGCGCAGCGGGCCCGGCCCGGCGGTCCCGGCCCCGCCCGCAGAAGGGACCCCACCGGTGTTCCGGCTCCGCCACCTGGCCCTGGCCTGCCTGGCCCTGCTGTGCCTGTTCGTGATCGTGGCCGGCATTGCCGTCGTGCGCATGCTGCCACCCCGGCTGGCCCAGTGGGATGTGCCGCGCGTCGGCGCGCGGCCGGCCGCCGCCGCCAGCGCGCCGCTGCGCGCGGCCGCGGGCACCCCGGACGGCACCGCCAGCGGGGTCACCCGGGCGGGCCTGTCTCGGGTGCTCGGGCCGCTGGCGTCGTCGTCGCTGCTCGGCTCGCACGTGGGCGTCCTGGTGACCAGCCTGCACAGCGGCCGGGTGCTGTACTCCCGCGACGCCTCCGGTGCCTTCGCCCCGGCATCCACGACAAAGGTGGCGACGGCGGTGGCCGCGCTCGAAGTCCTGGGCCCGGCCGCCCGGTTCCGCACCCGGGTGGTGGCCGGCCGGTCGCCGGGCTCCATCGTCCTGGTTGGCGGCGGGGACCCGACGCTGGCCGCGGGCAGGCCGCCCGCGGCGGACTACCCGCGGGACGCGACGCTGGCCGCCCTCGCCGCGCGCACCGCGCGGGCGCTGCGCCACGCGGGCCGGCACCGGGTGACCCTGGGCTATGACACCTCGCTGTACACCGGGCCGGGCATGGCACCGGGCTGGACGATGAGCTACGTCACGACCGGCAACGTCACCCCGGTCAGCCCGCTGGAGGTGGATCAGGGCCGGCTGACGCCGGGCGGCGCGCCGCAGGACGCCGACGACCCGCAGAACGGGCGGCCCCGGACGATGACGCCGGCGCCGCAGGCAGCGGCGGCCTTCGCCGCCTTCCTGGCCGCCGACGGCATCCGTGTCACCGGGGCCCCGGCGGCCGCCACTGCGCCGGCCCGGGCCCGCTCGCTGGCCGTGGTGGCATCGCCGCCGCTGGCGCAGATGGCCCGGCAGATGCTGCAGGAAAGCAACAACGTGATCGCCGAGAACCTGGCCCGGCATGTCGCGATCGCCAACGGGCGGCCGGCCTCATTCAGCGGGGCCGCGGCCGCCGAGGAAAGCGTCCTGCGCCGCCTCGGCGTGACCGGCGTCCACCTGGTGGACGGCAGCGGCCTGTCGCCCCGGGACCGGATCACCCCGCAGGCCCTGGTTGCCCTTGTCCGGCTGGCCGCCAGCGCTGACCGGCCTCGGCTGCGCGAGGCCATCACCGGGCTGCCGGTGGCCGGATTCTCCGGCACCCTGGCGCCGGGCGGCAGCGTCTTCGCCGAGGCCGGCCCGGCCGCGCTCGGGGTCGTCCGGGCCAAGACCGGCAACCTGAACACGGTCGCCGCGCTGGCCGGCATCGCCTACGCGCGCAACGGGCAACTGCTGGCCTTCGCGTTCATGGCCGACAAGTTCCCCGCCAGGGGCCTGAACCAGGCGGGGACTCAGATCGCCCGCCTGGCCACCGCCCTGGCAGCCTGCGGCTGCCGCTGATGGGTATGCCTCCTCCGTCCGCGCCAGTCCCGGGCCGCGCCAGCGGCCCCGGGGAGCGAGCCGGAGGGGGCGCGCCGGCGTCTGGACTCAGGAGCGACGAGCGAGGAACGAGCGAGGTGGGACGAGGGAAGACGCCGGCTCCCGGCGCTCCCGCAGGCTCGCGGCCAAGTACAGCGAGCCACAGGGATGCCCGGCGGCGCCTGGCCTGAGGAGCCTGCGACGGTGGAAGGCGGCGCCTCTCGGGGCATCCCTCCGGCTCGCGGGCAGCAACTACACGTACGGTGGAGGGGTGAGCAGCGCGCAGATGATCGACTGGAACGTGGCGACCTCGACTGGCGTCCGGTGGGTCAGGCCTGGTCCGCAGGTGACTATGGCCGAGGCGCGGCGGGTGGTCGCCGAGCTCCGGCAGCTCGCCGCGGAGGTGGCCGACCCGGTCCGGGAGCTGACCGGCCTGCCCGGCGCGGCCGACGACGGCCTGGTGGCCGTGGTGGACCGGCCCGGCTGGATCCGGGCCAACGTGGACGGCTTCCGCGTCGTCCTCGACCCCCTGGTGGAGCACCTGACCGAGCGCAGCGGCGGGGCGCCGGGTGGCTCGGTCATCTCAGCGGTGGGCTCCCGGGTCACGGGGATGCAGGCCGGCCTGATCCTGGCCTACCTGGCCGGCCGGGTGCTGGGCCAGTACGAGCTGTTCCTGCCGCCCGACCCGGACGCCGCCGGGCAGGACGCCCCGGCGGGCCGCCTGACCCTGGTCGCGCCCAACATCGTCATGGTCGAGCGCGAGCTGCGCGTGGACCCCAGTGATTTCCGCCGCTGGGTCTGCCTGCATGAGGAGACGCACCGGACGCAGTTCACCTCGGTGGCCTGGCTGCGGCCCTATGTCCAGCAGCAGATGACCGAGTTCCTGCTGGCCTCGGACCTGGACCCGGCCTCGATCCTGGACCGGCTGCGAGCCGCCGCCGACGCGGTCGGCGGCGCCGTCGGCGGACGGGGCGGCGGCAGCCTGATCGAGGCCATCCAGACGCCGCGCCAGCGCGAGATCCTGGAGCGGCTGACCTCGGTGATGACGCTGGTCGAAGGCCATGGCGACTACGTGATGGACGCGGTGGGCCCGGCCGTCGTCCCGTCGGTCGCCGACATTCGCGCCAAGTTCTCGGCCCGCCGTGGCTCGGCGGGGCGGATGGAGCAGGCTCTGCGCCGCATCCTGGGCATTGACCTGAAGATGAAGCAGTACGAGCAGGGCTCCCGTTTCGTCCAGAAGGTAGTAACAGAAGCCGGAATGGCCACCTTCAACAAGGTGTGGACCTCGCCGGAGACCCTGCCCACGCCCGACGAGATCGCCAACCCGCTGGCCTGGCTGGAGCGGGTCGACGGCGGCCGCGCCGCCGCGAGCTGAGCACCGGAGCCGGGAGCCAGGGGTGGGCCCGCACCCGGCCGTGGCCGCGGTCCGGCTGGCTGTGCGGCGCGCCCTGGCCGGGCTCGAGCCCGGCCAGCTGGTGCTGGCGGCGTGCTCGGGCGGCGCGGACTCGCTAGCGCTGGCGGCCGGGCTGGCCTTCGAGGCCCCCAGGCTCGGGCTGCGGGCCGGCGGCGTCACCGTCGACCACGGGCTGCAGCCGGGCTCGGCCGAGCAGGCCCGCCGGGTCGTCGCCGTGCTGGGCGGCCTCGGCCTGGACCCGGTGCGGGAGATCCGGGTGACGGTGGCCGGCCCCGGAGAGCCGGGATACCGCGGCCCGGAAGCGGCCGCCCGGGCGGCCCGGTACGCGGCGCTGGAGGCCGAAGCGCAGGCCCGCCAGGCGGCCGCGATCCTGCTCGGGCACACCCTTGATGACCAGGCCGAGACCGTCCTGCTGGGGCTGGCCCGCGGATCGGGGGCGCGATCGCTGGCCGGGATGGCCCCCCGGTCGGGCTGCTACCTGCGGCCGCTGCTGGCGGTGCGCCGCGCGCAGACCGCGGCGGCCTGCACGGCGCAGGGCCTGGTGCCATGGGCCGACCCGCACAACACCGACCCCGGCTACGCGCGGGTCCGGGTCCGGGAGCGGCTGCTGCCGGCGCTGGAGGCGGAGCTCGGCCCCGGCGTGGCCGAGGCGCTGGCCAGGACTGCCCGCCAGCTGCGCCGGGACGCGGCGGCCCTCGATGAGCTGGCCGCCGGCGCGGCCGGGCAGCTGGCCGACGGCCAGCCCGGCCTGCCCGCCGCGGGCCTGGAGCAACTGCCGGCCGCGGTGCGGGCCCGGGTGCTGCGCGATGCCGCGCTGGCGGCCGGGGTGCCGGGCAGCGCGCTGGCCGAGCGGCACATCGCCGGGCTGGATGCGCTGGTCACCGACTGGCACGGGCAGCGGTGGGTGGACCTGCCCGGCGGTGTTCGCGGCCAGCGCCGGTGTGGGAGGCTGATTTTTCGGCACAGCGACGTGATCGAAGGGACTTGAGTGGACGCCAGGGACGTAGGAGCCGACCTCCAGGAAATCCTGATTACCCCGCAGCAGCTGCAGGCCCGGATCGCCGAGCTGGCCGCGGAGATCGACGCTGATTACGCTGACCGCGAACTCTTGCTGGTGGGAGTGCTGAAGGGCGCGGTCATGGTGATGGCCGACCTGGCCCGCGCCATCCGCCTGCCCGTGCACATGGACTGGATGGCGGTGTCCTCCTACGGCTCGGGGACCCAGTCCTCGGGGGTGGTCCGCATCCTCAAGGACCTGGACTCCGACATCAGCGGCCGGCACGTCCTGGTCGTCGAGGACATCATCGACTCGGGGCTGACGCTGTCGTGGCTGGTGGGGAACCTGCAGTCGCGCGGGCCGGCGTCGGTGCGGGTGTGCGTGCTGCTGCGCAAGCCGATGGCCACCCGGATCAAGGTGGATGTCGCGTATACCGGATTCGACATCGAGGACAAGTTCGTCGTCGGGTACGGCCTGGACTACGCCGAGAAATACCGGAACCTGCCCTTCATCGGGACGCTGGCGCCCCACGTTTACGGCGGCGAGGCGGACGACACCGACGCCGCATAGCCGGGCCCGCAGATACCGGGAGCAGCGGCCGGAATACTGCGGGGAACACCACGGGAGATGAAATACGTTCACGTGGGTAGGAGGACTACCGGAGGGCCGGTCACCTTGTGCTGGCACGGGCCGCGCCGACCTGGCGGTGCCTCCTGCGTGCCGGTGCCGCTGCGCCCGGTGTACGGTCAGTAAATCTCGCCGCAGCCTGGCGGGAAGAAGGAAGCCAAGCGTGGACGCTGGAGCGCAAGGCAGCCTCGCCGGGGGTCGGCGAGGTTCGGTGCTTATCAGGAGGGATCGGCCCGGAACCGGCGGGGCCGTTCGTCGATGGATCTGAAGCGCATCTTCCGCGGATGGGTGCTCGCCATCCTCCTCGTAGTCATCGTGTTCCTGTTTGTCTTCCGCCTGGCCGGGTCTGGCCAGAGCTACAAGCAGGTCAGCACGTCGCAGGTGGTCGCCGCGATTAACGACCACCAGGTTCGCAGTGCCACGCTTACCGACACCAACCAGACGATCCAGGTCAAGACGAACTCCGGCCAGATGCTGCAGGCCGAGTGGGTCGGTAATCAGGGCCAGCAGCTCGCGGCCACCCTGCAGCAGGAGTACAAGAACGGCCAGCTCCAAGGCGGCTACAACGTCGAGGTTCCCAAGGGCAACTCCTTCTGGGAGCTGATCTTGAGCTGGCTGCCGTTCCTGGCCATCTTCCTGCTCTTCTTCGTCTTCCTGAACCAGATGCAGGGCGGCGGCTCGCGGGTGATGAACTTCGGCAAGTCCAAGGCCAAGCTCATCACCAAGGACACCCCGAAGACGACCTTCGCCGACGTGGCCGGCGCGGATGAGGCCATCGAGGAGCTGCAGGAGATCAAGGAGTTCCTGCAGAGCCCCGGCAAGTTCCAGGCCATCGGCGCCAAGATCCCCAAGGGCGTGCTGCTGTACGGGCCGCCCGGAACCGGTAAGACGCTGCTGGCGCGCGCGGTGGCCGGCGAGGCCGGCGTGCCGTTCTATTCCATCTCCGGCTCTGACTTCGTGGAGATGTTCGTCGGTGTCGGCGCCTCCCGGGTCCGTGACCTGTTCGAGCAGGCCAAGGCCAACGCGCCGGCGATCGTGTTCGTGGACGAGATCGACGCCGTCGGCCGGCACCGCGGGGCAGGCTTCGGCGGCGGTCACGACGAGCGCGAGCAGACCCTGAACCAGCTGCTGGTCGAGCTGGACGGCTTCGACACCAAGGGCGGGGTCATCGTCATCGCGGCCACCAACCGGCCCGACATCCTCGACCCGGCCCTGCTGCGGCCCGGCCGCTTCGACCGGCAGATCGTGGTCGCCCAGCCCGACCTGGCCGGGCGCAAGGGCATCCTGCGGGTGCACGCCCGCGGCAAGCCGTTCGCCCCGGACGTGGACCTGGACGTCATCGCCCGGCGCACGCCCGGCTTCACCGGCGCCGACCTGGCCAACGTCATCAACGAGGGCGCGCTGCTGACCGCCCGCGAGAACAAGCACCAGGTCTCGATGGCCTCCCTGGAGGAGGCCATCGACCGGGTGACGGCCGGCCCCAAGCGCAAGAGCGTCCTGCTGTCGGAGAAGGAGCGCAAGATCATCGCCTACCACGAGGGCGGTCACGCGCTCGTGGGGCACGCGCTGCCGCACGCCGACCCGGTGCACAAGATCACGATCATCCCGCGCGGCCGCGCCCTGGGCTACACCGCCTCGGCGCCGACCGAGGACAAGTTCCTGGTCAGCCGGGTGGAGATGATGGACCAGCTGGCCATGCTGCTGGGCGGGCGGACCGCCGAGGAGCTGGTCTTCCACGAGCCCACCACCGGCGCGGCCAACGACATCGAGAAGGCCAGCTCGGTGGCCCGGGGCATGGTCACCGAGTTCGGCATGAGCGAGCGGCTGGGCGCGCGCCGGTTCGGCACCGGCGACGGCGAGCCGTTCCTGGGCCGGGAGATGTCGCATAACCGGGACTACTCGGAGGAGATCGCGTCCACCATCGACGAGGAGGTCCGCCGCCTCATCGAGTCCGCGCACGACGAGGCGTGGGAGATCCTGGTCACCTACCGGGAGGTCCTGGACGACCTGGTGCTGAACCTGATGGACAAGGAGACGCTGAGCCGGGAAGAGGTGCTGCGCATCTTCGCGCCGATCCAGACGCGCCCGACCCGCGGCTCCT
>DASUBV010000188.1:0-3088 GCA_035763085.1 Streptosporangiaceae bacterium
GTCTTGTTCTCGCCGCGGCTGGCGTCGCCCTGGGTGCCGAGCACCCAGCCCCGCTTGCGCAGTTCCCGGGCGATGGGCCGGATCCGGCCGCGGGTGTCGCCGACGGCGATCAGGTTAATGTCCGGGTCGCCGGCCACGTGCAGGCCGTCGATGGCGGCCAGGCCGTCGCGCAGCATGGCGGTGGCCTGCAGCGACTGGCGGGTCAGCTCGCAGTAGCCGTCGTGGCCGAGGTAGCGCATCGCGGCCCAGGCGGCGGTGATCGCGCCGCCGGGCCGGGTCCCGCACAGGTTCGGCACCTCATACCGGCCGCCGGTCCAGTCGTCGTGCGCGAAGCTCTGCCAGCCGAGCCACTCCGCCGTCCGGTACGCCACGACCGAGGCGCCCTTGGCGGTGTAGCCGTACTTGTGCAGGTCGGCCGAGACCGAGGTGACGCCGGGAACCTCGAAGCCGAGCGGCCCGTGCCAGGCGCCGATCGACCGGGCGAACGGCAGCACCATGCCGCCCACGCACGCGTCCACGTGGCAGGGCAGCCCGGCGTCGGCCGCGAGCCGCGCGATGGCCGGCACGTCGTCCACGACGCCGTGCGGGTAGGACGGCGCGGAGGCCACCACCAGCACGGTGTTGTCGTCGATCATGGCGGCCATGCCGGCGGGGTCGGCGCGCTGGTCGTCGCGCAGCCGGCCCCGGCGCAGCTCCAGGCCCAGGTAGTGGGCGGCCTTGGCGAAGCCGGGGTGGGCCGAGCGCGAGGCGACCACGTTGCCGGGGTGCCGCTCCCGCGGCCGGCCCTGCGCCCGGGCCCAGTCCCGGGCCGTCTTGACCGCCAGCAGGATGGACTCGCTGCCGCCGGAGGTCATCGAGCCGGCCTCGCCGCCGGTGCCGCCCAGCAGGCCGGTCACCCAGCTCAGGATCTCGGCCTCGAACCTGGCCAGGCTGGGGAAGGCCGCGCCGCTGAGCCCGTTGGCGGACATGCCGAGCTGGTAGGCGGCGCCGAGCAGGTCCAGCAGTTCCTCGCCGGCGTAGTAAGTGAAGGCCCAGTTCCGGCCGCGGCGGTAGTCGACATCGCGGGCCTGGCTGCGCCGGACCTCGGCCAGCACCCCGGCCGCGTCCTGGCCGTGCGCGGGGAGGGTGGCGGGCGCTGCGGGCGGGCCCGTGGCGGCGGGCGGAGCCGGGGCGGCGCCGCCGGCGTAGTCGCTGTCACTCACTCGGCATCAGGCCCACTGCGCCCGTCCTCTCCGGGTCCGCCGCCGGCCGCGTCCCGGCGGCTGCTGGTTGTCTTCGTTGCCAGGCCGTCCGGCGCGCTAGACCGCCGGGCCGAGCCGGCGCAGCAGCAGCCGCAGCAGCGAGTCCAGGATCAGCCCGAGCGCGGAGATGATGATGATCCCGCTGAACACCAGGCTGGTCACCAGGTAGCTGCCGGCCTGCAGGATCACGTAGCCGACGCCGCTGGTGGCGGCGATCATCTCCACCGCGACGATGCTGGTCCACGACACGCCCATGGCGATGCGCATGCCGGTCACGATGCCCGGCAGGGCGGCGCGCACCCGGACGTGCAGCAGCGTGTAGGCGCGGCTGGCCCCCAGCACCCGGCCGGCCTCGATGAACTCGGTCGGCACGGTGTCCAGGGCGCCGACCGTGGCGACCGCCATGATCGGGATCACGCCGACCGTGATGAGCAGGATCTTGGACGTCTCGCCGATCCCGAACCACACGATGAACAGCGGGATGAACGCCAGCGGCGGCAGCGGCCGGGTGACCTCGATGATCGGGTCGATGAGGTCCTTGATCACCCGGACGCTGGCCATGGCCGCGCCGATGGCCACGCCGGCCACCGTGCCGATGACGAACCCGGCCAGGATCCGGCCGAGGCTGACCAGGGCGTGGCTCCACAGCGGCACGGCCTCGGACGGGTACGGCGTCGACATGTACTTGACCAGCGCCGACACGGTGGTCTGGATCGACGGCAGGATCACCGGGTCGCTGATGATCAGGGACGCGATCTCCCAGATGGCCGCGGCGACGACCAGGCCGAGGACGCGGCGCAGCGCGCGGCTGCCCTGCAGCCGGGACGGCACCCACTCCTCCAGCTCGATCGCGGTCGGGGCGAGCGGGTCGATGGGCCCGGCGGGGGCGTTGCGGGTCCCGGGCTTCGGCTGGTCAAGCATCTCGGCCTCCCTGGCCTGCCGCGAAGATGGCGTCGGGCTCGCCCGAGCCGATGGCGTCGGCCAGCTCGCCGCGCAGCTTGCGGCGCAGCGCGGACATCTCGGCCGAGTCGACGTCGCGGCGCCCGGCCCGGCCGATCGGGTTCTGCTGCACCGAGTGGATCCGGCCCGGCCGGGCCGACATCAGCACCACCCGGTCGCCGAGCAGCGTGGCCTCGCTGACGTCGTGGGTGACGAACACGATGGACATGCTGAACTCCGCCCAGATGTCGAGCAGCAGCTGCTGCATGGACATCCGGGTGATGGCATCCAGCGCGGCGAACGGCTCGTCGAGCAGCAGCACGGCGGGCTGGTTGATCAGCGCGCGGGCGAACGCGGCCCGGTGCCGCATGCCGCCCGACAGCTCCTTGGGGTAGGCATCGGCGAAGTCGGCCAGGCCCACCCTGGCCAGCAGGTCCCTGGCCTGATCCCCGGTGGCCGCATCGCGGCTGCCCTGCGCCTTCGGGCCGAACATGACGTTCTCGTAGACGGTCAGCCAGGGGAACAGGGCCGGGGACTGGAACAGCATGCCGCGCTGCGGGTCGGTGTCCAGGACCGGCTGGCCGCGGAAGCTGATCGACCCCGAGGTGGGGGCCGCCAGGCCGGCGATGAGCGACAGCAGCGTCGACTTACCGCAGCCGGACGGCCCGATCAGGCAGACGAACTCGCCGTCAGCGACGCTGAGCGACACGTTGGAGACGGCCGTGAGCGGCTTGCGCCCGCGCCGGGCGAAAACCTTGGTCACGTCCGACAGCTGGACGTCGTACTGGCCGGCGGCTTGTTCCGGCGCGGGCGCAGGCTTCACGGGTTCCTCCGGGTCAGCTGCGTGTTCTTCCGGCTTGCGGGGTCAGCGCTGGCTGGCACCGGGCCCGGCGGGCTAGCACTTGCCG
>DASUBV010000189.1:0-2298 GCA_035763085.1 Streptosporangiaceae bacterium
TCCTGCCTCGCGGGCGGCAGCCATGCCCGGCCGGCCCCGTTAGGCTCGGTGAGGTGTCCGGAACCGAGAGCACCGCTACCCATGCCAGCACCAGCCCGGCCGGCCCCGGCCAGCCCCGCGACCCGGCGGCCGGCGCCGGGCCGGCCACCGTGGCCGCCTGCGGGCAGGCCGCGGCCGCGGCCGCGGCGAGCCTGGCCGCGGCGCCGGCGGAGACGATCGACACCGCGCTGCGCGGCATGGCGGAGCTGCTCGGCGACCGCGCCGGGCCGGTCCTGGCCGCCAACGCCGAGGACGTCGCGGCCGGCGAGGCCGCCGGGCTCGGCCAGGGGCTGCTGGACCGGCTGCGGCTCGGCGAGGCCCGGATCGCCGAGATGGCCCGGCAGATCAGCCTGCTGGCCGGCGCGCCCTTCCCGGCCGCGGAGACGCCGCTGGGTGAGCTGTCCGGCGGGCAGACGCTGGCCGAGCGGCGGGTTCCGGTCGGGGTTATCGGCGCGAACTACGAGGCCCGGCCGAACGTCACCGTGGACGTCGCCTCGCAGCTGCTGAAGTCGCGCAACGCCGGCGTGCTGCGCACCGGGACGGCGGCGCTGCGCTCGGCGGCCGCCCTGGTGGACCACGTGATCGCCCCGGCGCTGACCGGCGCCGGCCTGGACTCGCGCGCGATCCAGCTCGTCCGCTCGGCCGGCCGCCAGGCCGCCCAGGAGCTCGTCAGCCAGCCAGGGCTGATTCCGCTGGTCATCCTGCGCGGCAGCGGTGAGAGCACCCGGCTGCTGGCCGCCGAGGCGGCCCGGCACGGCGTCCGGACGCTGGCTCACGCCGACGGCGGCGGGGTGCTCTACCTCGACCAGGCGGCCGACCCGGCGCTGTCCCGCGAGCTGATCACCGCCAGCCTGGACCGGCTGGGCGTCTGCAACCGGCTGAACCTGCTGCTGATCTGCACCGCGGCGTGGGATGAGCTGCTGCCGCTGGCCACCGCGGCGCTCGCGGCCCGCGGGGTCACCCCGTCGCTGCCGCCGCATGAGCACCCGCTCGGCTATGAGTGGGCGCTCAGCGGCGGGCAGGAGGCGACGGCGACCATCGCTCCCGCCGCCGGCCCGGCCGAGGCGGCCGGCATCGCCAACACCGCCACCTCGGGCCTGGCCGCCGCCATCGTGACGGCCGACCCGCAGGCCGCCGAGAAGTTCCTGGCCGCCTACCGGGGCACCGGCGCGTTCTGGAACACCAGCACCCGGCTGCTGGACGGATTCAAGCTGCGCGGCGTGCCCGAGACGGGCATCAACGTCGATCACGTGCCCGGTCCCCGCGGGCCGGTCACGTTCTCCGACCTGTGCCTGCGGCAGTACGTGGTCCGCCCGGCCCCGGCCGCGGCCGGGGGCGCCCGGCCATGAGGTCGATCGTCGTCAAGATCGGCTCCAGCTCGGTCACCCGGGCGACCGGCCCTGACCCGGTGGTGCTGACCTCGGCGCTGGACGCGGCGCTGAACGCCCGGTCGCTGGGCTGGAGCGTGGTGCTGATCTCCTCCGGGGCGGTCTCCTCGGGCTCGGCCTACCTGGCCCGCACCAGCGAGATCGCCGGGTCGGCCCGGCTGGCCGCGGCGGTCGGCCAGCCGTTCCTGATGGACATCTACCGGTCGGTGTCGGACGTGTCCGGCCGGCATGTCTGCCAGGTGCTGATCTCCGAGAGCGACCTGCGCTCGCCGCGGGCCATGGCGTCGGTCTGCGCGGTGCTGGGGGAGTGCGCGGCCGCCGGCATCGTCCCGATCGTCAACGGCAACGACGTGACCGACGCGCAGGGCTCCGACAATGACGGCATCGCCGTGGGCCTGGCCGTGGCCGGCGGGGCAGACCGGCTGCTGCTGCTCACCGACGTGGCCGGGGTGCACGCCGGCGCCGGCGGGCCAGGCACCCACCTGGCCGACCTGGCGGTGCCCGACATCCGCGCCGTCCCGACCGGGCGGCCCGGCAGCGGCCGCGGCGGGATGCGCTCCAAGCTGCGCGCCGCCGAGCTGGCCGCCTACAACGGGATCGAGACCCACATCGCCGCCGCCCGGCAGCCCGGAGTCATCACCGCCTGCATCAAGGGCGAGCCGGTCGGCACCCGGATCCGGCCGGCGCGGGACCGGTTCCCGGCCGACGCCCGGTGGATCTCCGGCGTCGCCGCCAGCCACGGCAGCATCGTCATCAACCGGCCCGCGGAGGACAGCATCCGGGCCGGTGCCAGCCTGTTCGCCTCCGGGATCAAGAAGGTCGACGGGCAGTTCCGCGGCGGCGACGTGATCGACGTGCTGACGCCGTCAGG
>DASUBV010000190.1:0-14618 GCA_035763085.1 Streptosporangiaceae bacterium
GCCTACATCAGGCGACGCACAGCACAGGGCAAGACCCCGCGCGAGATCAAGCGCTGCCTCAAGCGCTACGTCGCCCGCGAACTCTTCCGGCTCCTCGAGTACGGGCCCCCAGCCGCTTGACAATCCATAGGAGCGTCGAGCTTGCGAGGAGGGAAGGCGGTGCCTTTCAGGCGCCCCGCAGGCGAGCAGGCCAGCACGGCATCTCCCTCTGGACCTGAGCGGGCCGGCCGGAAAGGATCAGGGCGTAACCGGCGGCATGGACGCGAAGGAGGCGGCACGGGAATGACCGGGCTGAAGGTAGAGGTAGACCCGGCCGAGGTCGGGCTGGACCCGGTACGGCTGCGGCGGATCGACCGGCATTTCGAGCGCTACGTTGAGGACGGGCGGCTGCCCGGCTGGCTGATCACGGTGAGCCGCCGCGGCCGGCTGGCGCACGTGTCGGCGTGCGGGGCACGGGACATGGCGGCCGGCCTGCCGGTGGAGACCGACACGCTGTGGCGGATCTACTCGATGACCAAGCCGGTCACCTCGGTGGCAGCGATGATGCTGTACGAGGAGGGCGCCTTCGAGCTGACCGACCCGGTCAGCCGGTACATCCCGGCCTTCGGCGACGTCCGCGTCTACGCCGGCGGCTCGGACCTGAAGCAGGTGACGGTCCCAGCCACTGAGCCGGTGCGGATCTGGCACCTGCTGACCCACACCTCGGGCCTGACCTACGGGTTCCTCCGCACGCATCCGGTCGATGCGGTCTACCGGTCCCGCGGGTTCGAGTGGGGCGCCCCGCGCGGCATGGACCTGGCCGGCTGCTGTGACGCGTGGGCGCAGATCCCGCTGCTGTTCCAGCCCGGCGCGGAGTGGAACTACTCGGTGGCCACCGACGTGCTGGGCCGGCTGGTCGAGGTCATCTCCGGTCAGAGCCTGGATGAGTTCTTCGCCAGCCGCATCCTGGGCCCGCTGGGCATGACCGATACCGCGTTCTGGGCCAGCGAGGAGCAGGCGCCCCGGCTGGGCCCGCTCTATGGCCTGGCCCCGGACCGCTCGGTGGTGCCGCTGGACGCCATGGGTGCCATCGCCTACCGCCCGCCGGCCTACCTCAGCGGGGGCGGCGGGCTGGTGTCCTCGGCCGCTGACTACCACCGCTTCACCCAGATGCTGCTGGACCGGCCTGGCAGCCCGGCCGGCGAGCTGGACGGGACCCGGCTGCTGGGCCCGCGGACGGTCGGCTACATGACCCGCAACCACCTGCCCGGCGGCCAGGACATGGAGACGTTCGGCCGCCCGCTGTACGCGGAGGCGCCGCTGCGCGGCAGCGGCTTCGGGCTCGGCTTCGCGGTGGTGCAGGATCCGGTGCCGGGCAAGACGCTGGCCTCAGCGGGCGAGTTCTCCTGGGGCGGGGCGGCCAGCACGGCGTTCTTCGTAGACCCGGCCGAGCAGCTGACCGTGAGCTTCTTCACTCAGCTGCTGCCCTCCAGCTCCTACCCGATCCGCTCCCAGCTGCGCCAGCTGGTCTACCAGGCGGTGGCGGGCTAGCCGCCGCGCTGCGGCCCGGGCGGGCGGCCCCCGGGCGCGGCACCGCCCGGGGGGCGGGGGCCGGCGGGCTTAGCGCCGGTGCGAGCCGCGCCGGTGGCTGGTGGGCTGACGCCGGATCGTCAGCTGCTCCCCGCCGCCCGCCTCGGCCACGCCGGCGGCGGCCTGCGCGGCCCGCTCCTTGCGGATCTCGCGCAGCCGCAGGGCCACCACGCCTGCCATCGCCGCCACCACCAGCAGCACGATCACGTAGCCGCCGATCGACAGGTACTTGGAGACGGTGTCCCACGCGCTGCCGACGGCGTAGCCGATGCTGGCCAGCGCCGTCGCCCAGACGACGGTCCCGATCAGGTTGAAGATCGCGAACTGCGGCACCGGGACCTCCACGATGCCGGACACGATGCCGGTGAAGGCGCGCAGCACGGGCAGCAGCCGGGTGATCAGGACCGCCCACGCACCCCGGCCGGCGAAGAACCGCTCGGCCCGGTCCAGGTCACGATGGGTGATGAGCACGTACTTGCCCCACCGCTCCACGGCCGGCCGGCCGCCTGCCCGGCCGACGCCATAGGAGGCGAACGAGCCGGCGTACTCAGCCGCCGCCCCGAGGATGATCACCAGGGCCAGGTTGAAGTGCCCCTGGTAGGCCAGCACGCCCGCGAAGCCGAAGGTGATCTCCGAGGAGATCGGGATGCTGCAGGCCTCGACGAACCCGAACAGGATGAGCGCGAGGTAGCCCGCGTGCGTGAGGAAGCTCTCCATGCCCACTGTTTCTACAGCACGGCGGCGGGTGGCCTGGCCGCCGCGACGAATTTCGGCTGGTGCGGCGCCGCCGGTGCCCTGCGCGTGACGTAGCGCAGGGCACCGGGCATGGCGCCGCCCTGGTCCCGCGGAGGGACGGGGACCAGGGCGGCGATCTTGTGCCCGGCCGGCGGGGCGGCGGCCGGGCGGGCTGCCTGACTCCGGTGCACGTGCCCGGCGTCAGGCCGCGGATCAGACCATGTGCGAGGCGATCCGCTGGACCAGCTGGGCGGCCTGGGCCTCCCACTTGGCGTACGCGTACGGGAAGCCCGAGTTCTGGACAGCCTGGGCGGTCGCCCACAGCGGCTTGGAGGCCCAGTCCGGGTCCGCCGACTCGTGGCTGCGCAGCGCGCTCAGGAAGGCGTTCGCCGCGTACGCGGGGTTGGTGATCTGCGCCGCGGAGCCCCAGCCGCAGGACGGCCGCTGCTGGAACAGGCCCAGCGAGTCACGGTCGCCGTAGGTGATGTTCTCCAGCGTGGACTCCTGCATGGCCGTGGCCACAGCGACAACGGCCGACCGGATGCCCATGTGGTGCTTCAGCGCCTGGCGGACGATCGTGGTCGCGTTGGCCAGCCGTGCGGCGGTGACGGGCATGAAGGACTGCGCACCGCTCGTCGAGCCCGGCAGCAGCCGGTCCGGTAGCGGCAGCTTGTGCGGCGCGGGCTTCGGGTTGGTCTGCAGGGCCAGCTGGTGGCGGACCTGCTTCCAGGTCAGCGGGCGGTGGCGGCGGGCGTGCCGGGCGTGCTTGGCAGCCGCCTTGTGGGCCACGGCCTTGTGCGCCACGGCCTTGTGCGCCACATTCTTGTGCGCCACATTCTTGTGCGCGACGGCCTTGTGCGCCGGCGTGTGAGCGGCCTTAGGTGCCGCGGTCTTGTGCGCGGCGGTCGCGTGCGCGGGCGCCTTGCTGGCCGCGGGCTTGCTGCTGCTGACGGCGGCGCCCGGCTGGCCCGCCTGGTCGCCGACATTCACGGCGAGCCCGTGCCCTCCGGTGTGGGAGTGACGGACGGGGCTGACCGCGGCCGGGACGGCCGCCGGCGACGTAGTCGCGGCGATGGTGCCGATGCCGATGCCGGCCAGGGCCATCACCGTTCCCGCGAACGCCGCGACCTTGCGGCGGCCGGTGTACAGGCCGGTGAGCACGGCGCCCGCCGACGCCACGAAGGCGCCGAGGCGGCGGAGCCGGGCGGCGAGCATGGTTCCGACGGGGGCCAGGAACCTGCGGCCGCCGGCGGCCAGGCCGCCGAATGCGGTTGCGACAAAGGCGGCCAGTGCCTTGCACCGGCCGATAACGAACTCGGTGGGGGCAGTGCGGAACAATTGGCTTCCTTCCCTGTCTGTCCTCGCCGCCCGGCCGGGCTCGGGGCCCCGGCTCGGGGATGATCCGCCAATCGTTTGCAGGCGGGCTCGCGCGCACGCCGTTGCGTGCGCTTCGCGGGTTCAGGGCGGGCCATCTCGACTGGCGGCGCAGGTACGCCGCCGCGGTGGCCGCAGGCGCGGAAACCAGTAGCCCGGCGTAATCGCGAGCTAAGGTCCCGGCGAGGATCGCATGTATAACCCCGAGGTCAGGGGTTTGTAATCCAGCAGATGCCCGATATGAGCTATGTCACGATGAGTGACTAGAGGGAATAAAACGGGCAGTACGACCCCACGGTGCGCAAGATACACATCGCAGCCGGTGATGGGAAGGGTCCGAGGTCCCCGGGTTCAGGGAGCGCCAGACGGTGCCGTTCCTAGGCTGCCGAGCGGTTGCCCTTCACGGGCTCGTGCAGCGGAGCGCTGCCGTGCGGGGCGGACACCTCCGACGGGCTGACGAACTTGCTGCCGTCGGGGCCGGCCTGCACGGCCTTGCCCAGGGCGCTGCCGCCCAGGTACCGCTGCCAGGACATGAACCAGTCGGTCCAGCCGTTACCCGGTACTCCCGCGCGCGGGCTGCCGGTAATGGTGACCGGGCTGCCGGGCATCTCCATCTTGTAATACGCCTCGGCATGGGCCGGTGACAGGTTGACGCAGCCGTGGCTGACGTTGGCGAAGCCCTGCTGGCCGACCGACCAGTACGCGTCGTGCAGGTAGTCACCGCTCCAGGTGAACCGCACCGACCACGGCACCTTCAGGCGGTAGCCGGGACCCTTCATGAGCACCGGGTTGCCCTTGTCGATGGTGAGGTAGGTCCCGTTCGGGGTGTTATCGCCGGGCTTGCCGGTACTGATCGGCCAGCGCTGGTAGAACTTGCCGTCCCGGTAGAGATTCAGGTGGTGAGTGGCGGTGCTGGCCACCACGATGAGCGAGCGGCCGATGTTAAACGACTGCGTCAGCGTGTGATAGCCGTACATGCCGGGAGCACCCTGCACGCCATCCAGGTGCCCGGTGAAGCTCACTGTGGTGTGAGCGGGCCAGTACTGGCGGGGGCGGAAGTTGAGCGTCTGGTCGTTCACCCAGTGCCAGGCGCCGACCACGGGCTTGGAGCTGCTCACCTGCAGGGCCCGCTCGACCGCCGCCTTGTTAGTGATCGGCTCGCTGAAGGTCAGCATGATCGGCATGCCGACGCCGTAGGTCTTGCCGTAGCCCTCGAAGATCATCGTCCGGAAGGTCCGGGACGGTGTCAGGGTCTTGAAGGAGCTCGTCGTGGTGACCGGCTTGCCGCCGGGGGCTGCGGCCGTGGCGGTGACGTGGTAAGTCGTGGAGACGCCGAGCGCCCAGCGGCTATGCCACGAGGTGCTCGCCGCGTTCATCTTCCCGGCGACCCGGTGCCCGCCTGCGCGGACCTTCACGCTGGTGAGCTTCCCGCCAGCCGCGGTCACGGTGACGCCCTGATCGGGCTTGGCGGCCGCGGTGCCGTTGGCCGGGCTGATGGTCACCTTCGGGCCGGCGGGCTTGGTGGCTGCCACTCCGGCTGCGCCGCCCGCTCCGCCACTGCCTCCGGAACAGGCCGCGGCGAGCAAGCCGGCAATCGCGCATACGCAGGCCGCGGCGAGCCTGGGCGATCTGCGGACGGGCACGGGTGCCTCCTTAGGAGCCGGCAGGCGGCGGGTCAAGGTCGGATGCCGGGTCCGGCGTGGTCGCCGGCGCCTCCGGCCGCAGCGCCGCCGCGGCCGGGTCGGTCGGTCCAGAGCTGGCGGTATCAGCGGGCAGGGGGTCGGCAAACACAGGGTCGGCAAGCACAGGGTCGGAAGCGGAGTCGGCGGACTCAGGTTCGGCAGGCACGGGACCGGACGGCGCGGGACCGGGCGGCACCGAGCCAGGTGGCACCGAGCCGGGTGGCACGGGGGTATCCGGTGCCCCGGAACCCCGCACTGGCGTGGTTCGGTCGGGTGTGTTGCTGTCCGTCCAGAGTATGCGGGAAGGAGCGCCGCCGTGACCAGGCAGCACCCGCGGGATCCCGCCGCCGCGAGCGCGCCGGACCAGCCCGGTCAGCAGCGCGATGGCCACGATCGTCATCGCGGTCAGCGGCACGTACTCGCCCAGCCGGTCAAAGGGCGTCTGCGCGTGGCCATGCGGCAGCTCCAGCCGGATGGTCGTCGCGGTCTGCTGGTTGCCGTGCAGCCAGTCCAGGACCCGGCCGCGGGAGTCGAAGGCTGCTGAGTCCCCGGTCAGCGCGGCCTGGACCACCGGCCGGCCGGTCTCCGCCGCGCGCACCGCCCCGAGCGAGGCATGCTGCTCCAGCGCCCAGCTGCCCTGGAAGGTCGAGTCCGACGTCTGGTAGACGATCACCTGGGCGCCCCGGTTGGCGTCGTACCGGGACATGTCAGGGAAGGCCGACTCGAAGCAGATCAGCGGGCCGAAGGTCAGCTCCCGGCCATCTCGGAGCGGGGCGCGCAGCACGTGCGCGCCGTGACCGGAGATCATGTTCTGCGATGCGGCCCGGCTGACCGAGGTCAGCCAGCCCAGCTGGGACCGCAGCGGGATGTACTCGCCGAATGGCACCAGCCGGGACTTGGTGTAACGGCCCTCGATGCCGTGCGGGCCAATCAGCACGGCCACCTTCGACTTGATCCCGCCCGGGTTCACCGCGTCCTGGCTGGCCAGGATCGGCGCCCCGACCGACGCCGACAGCGTCTGCAGGCGAGTAAGCAGCCCGGGGTCCTTGGACAAGTCGTAACCGACGCTGCTCTCCCCCCACACGATCAGGTCGGCGCGGGCCGCGGGAGTCTGCGTGGTCAGCCGCTCGCTGGCCGCGACGCGCGCGGCCGGTCCCGGGTTCACGCCCGGCTGGACCAGGGCGATGGTGACCTCGCGGGTGACCGGGCTGGGTGAGGTCAGCGCGAAGGCGGCCGGCCCGGCAGCGATCGCCGCCAGCGCTCCGGCGCAGCCGATCAGCCGCAGCCCCGGGCTCGGGGCGGCCATCGCGATCAGGATCCCGGTGTTCGCCGCGACCAGGGCGAACGACACCAGCCACACCCCGCCCACGGCGGCCAGGGCCAGGATGACCGGGTGCTGCCACTGGCTGGCCCCGAACACCGCCCACGGCCCGCCGAGGGCCTGCCAGGACCGCAGCCACTCGGTGAGCAGCCAGGCACTGGGCACCAGCAGCAGGGCGGCCACCGCGCGCCCGGCCGTCACCCGCGGGCGCAGCGTCACCCAGACCGCGATCCCGACCCCGGCCCACAGCGCGCCGAGCGCCATCGCGATCAGCAGCAGCCCGGGCCCGAGGTTGGGCACCAGCCAGTACAGCGCGGCCAGCAGGTAGCCGGCCCCGAACCACCAGCCGCGCACTCCCGCCTCCCGGCGTGTCGGCGCGGCGAGCATCAGCATCAGGCCGGGAACCAGGCCAACCCAGGCCAGAAAGGCCAGGTTGGGGGCCGGAAATGCCAGCACGGGCAGGGCTCCGGCCAGCAAGACGGCATACCGGACAGGCTGCCCGAAGCCGCTCCGCAGCGCTGCCCTCGTCCGATGTGCCACGGTTCTATTCTGCGACCAGGGCAGCGCGCTGCGTGCCCGGCCTGCCCCGCGGCCGGGTAGCCAGGATCAGCCAGAGCCGCGGCGCCGCCGCTCGGCGACCACGCTGGCGATCATCCAGGCGATGGCCAGGGCAGTGGCGGCGGTCAGGATGCCTTCCGGCCATCCGCCCAGCCGGTCAGCGAGCGTCGTGCTGGTGCGCAGCGGGACCCGCTCCTCGATGACCGCCCGGTGCCACAGGCCCGTGCGGGCCAGGATCTTCCCGTCGGGCGTGATGATGGCGCTGACCCCGGTCGTGGAGGCCACCACCACTGACCGGTTGTGCTCAACCGCGCGCACTCGTGCCATTTCCAGCTGCTGCAGCGTCTCGCCTGTCTGCCCGTCGAGCTCAAAGTCGGCGTCATTGGTCTGCACGGTGAGCAGGTTGGCCCCGGCGGCCACCTCCGAGGACACCAGCCCGTCGAAGCCGACCTCATAGCAGATCACGTCGCCCAGCTGGACCTTGCCGAGGTGGAAGACCACGGGCCGGTGGCCGGGGGTGAAGTTGACCGGCTGCAGGTCAGGCAGCGAGGTGAACAGCGTCAGGAACGCGCGGTAGGGGATCACCTCGCCGAACGGGACCAGCTGCCGCTTGATGTAGGCCCGGACCGGGCCCAGGCCGGGCCGCCACAGCTGGCCGGCGTTGCGTACCGGGCCCTGCAGCACTGCCCCGACCAGCACCGGGCGCCCGATCGCGTCCACGGCCTGAGCGATAGAGGAATAGATAAACGGATTGAGTCGCGGATCCTGGTCCGTGGAGTTCTCCGGCCAGATGACGACGTCAGGGGCGGGCGCGGTGCCGGCCCGCACCCGGGCCGCCAGCGCCTTCGTGGCGTCGGCATGGTTGGTAGTGACCGTGTTCGCCCGCAGCAGGTCCGGCAGGCTCCTGGCGTGCGGCACGTTGCCCTGCACCGCGGCCACGACAGCGGACGGAGTCCCCGGGCCGCCCTCGTCGACCGGCAGCAGGGGCCCGGCCATCGCCAGGCCGATGACAGCGGCGAGGCACAGCGCGGGCACCACCCGCCGCTGCGCGGACCTCGAGGCCCGGACCCGGCCGGAGCTGGCCGCGGCAGAATCCGCCCGGTCCCCGTCCCCGGCGTCCTGGCTCCGGCCGTCGGCCCGGCCGTCCGCGCTGTCATCCGCCGTGGCCGCGGCGTCTCGGTCCGGCGAGGCCGGCGTAGCCGGCTGGCTGGCCGTCCCGGTCGGGGCCGTCCCGGTCGGGGCCGCCCCGGCCTGGGCCGCCCTGGTCTGGGCCGCCGTGGCCTGAGCCGTGTCAGCCCGGGGAGCGTCGGCCCGGTCCTCCTCAGCCCGGTCCTCCTCGGCCCTGGTCTCCTCAGCCCGGGCCTGCTCAGCTCCCGCTGCCTGGCCCGCCGGCCGCGCCCGGCGGGCCAGCGCGCACCCGCCGGGACCGAGGATCAGCCCGGCAAGGCAGGCTCCGGCCAGCGCGACCAGGAACGTCAGCGCGGGCGGCCCGGCGATCGCCACCCAGTGCACATCCGGGCTGCTGGCCTGGCTCATCGCCAGCCGACCCCACGGGAAGCCGCCCCACGGCCAGCGGTCGCGAAGCGCCTCGGCGGCCACCCACCAGCCCGCCACCGCCAGCGGCCAGGCGCGCAGTCGCAGCAGCAGCCGCTGGCCGATGGCGAGCACGGCGAAGATCAGCGTGTCCGCCACCGCCAGCGCGACCCAGGCGTACCAGGCGACGTTCAGGACCCAGGACAGCAGCGGGAAGAAGAAAGCGACGCCGAACACCAGGCCGATGCCGAACGAGCCGCGCAAGCTGCGCCGCCACAGGGCCAGGACTAGCAGTGCCGGCCCGACTGCCGCCAGCGGCCAGAATCCGCCGGGCGGGAAGGCCAGGGCCAGCCCCAGCCCGCCGGCCAGGGCGAGCAGCGCCGAGATCCAGGCCGCCGGGGCGTGCGCGGCGGGAGCACGCGCGGTCCGGGCGCTCTCCGCGCGGGACCTCACCAGCACGTGCCCTCCTCGGCTGTCACGTCAGGGCAAAGCCGCTGGGCGGCAGTTCCTGCCTGATTTCCCGTTTCGCCCAGGCCCGGCCCGGCACGCCGCCGCGCACAGGACGGGAGTCCGGTTTCTCGTGAGCGTAGCCGCGGCGCGCGGCCCGCTGGCCCCCGGAGGGTCTGGTGGTGGCTCGCTCCCAGGCGGCTCGGTTGCGACGGCGCAGCCGGCCGTGCTGCCCATCAGTGTCCAGAAGTGGCGTGTCCATGGAATTGCAGCTATCCACAGTGATATGGTCGTCACGGATCGTGTGATCACTGCGTCCGAATATCCCCCTGTAGGGCTTCTCGCGAGGTTTTGTTCTTGATCAAGATCAGATATGCGGAGCTGCCCGCCGGGTTACACGTCCGTACCGAGGCCCGGGGCCGGAGCACGATCATCTACCTGCTGCCCGGCCTGAGCCCGGCCGAGCGCCGGGCTGCCCTGCTGCGCGCTCGCCGCGGCGCCGACATGGGCTATGGCCCCCCGCTCCCAGCCGCCGGCGTCGCCGGCGCGGTGATGCGGGACCGCATCCGGCACACGATGCGCAACGGCGCGCTGGCCTTCCGCGCGCACCCGCTACTGCTGGTGCCGCCGCTGATCATCGTGGCCAGCGCGGGCTTGGTGTACGTCATGATGTCCGCGGTGACCTTCACCATCAGGTCGCCGCAGGCGGGCGGCCCCTTCCTGCAGCCCGGTACCGCGGCCGGCGCCCAGCCGGGGCAGTCCTCAGCGCCGGGGCTGCCCGGTGGCCGGGCGGGTGCTCTGGCCGGGCCCTCCGGCTCGGCCAGCGGGTCCGGCGGAAGCGGCGGGCAGGGCGGCCATCACCAGCGGCCATCTCCTCCGCCCCGTAGCTCGCCCTCGCCCTCGCCGACCGGGTCAGCGCCGGGCTCGCCGTCGCCAACGCCCAGCTCCGGGCCGCCTGGTAGGTCGCCCACGCCGCCGCCGAGCAGCTCGCCGACCCCGTCCCCCTCTCCGTCGCCCACCTGCCTGATCATCGGCCCCCTCGGTATCTGCCTGAAGCTGTAACTAGCGCCTTCCCTTCTCGCAGGCTCATCGGCCCAGGCGACGCCGGTGCCCCGCCGGCTCGCTGTGCTTGCCGCGCTCCCCGGCGGGGCGCCCTGGAGGCGCCGCCTTCCCTCCTCGCGGGCTCGTCGGTCCAGGCGGCGCCGGCGCCCCGCCGGCTCGCTGTCGGTGAGGGGAGGGGGGACGTGGGGCTGATTGCTCTGATAGCGGGCTAAAGCGGGGAATGGACGGGTTGGGGTTGCTGGTTGCCAGTGGGAGCGCAAGACCGTTCAAGACAAGCGGCGGCGCAGGCGGAAAGCTGAGGCGCGTGGCGCGCGGCGCAGCGTGCCGTGCTAGCCCAGGGGCACCCCTGGAACCTCAGTAGCGTGGAAGGAGTGGCCGTGAGCCGCCGTGGCTGGGCGATGTTCGCGACGATGGCCGTGATCTGGGGCATCCCCTACCTGCTCATCAAGGTGGCCGTCAGCGGCGTTCCGGTGCCTGTCCTGGTGCTGAGCCGGGTCGCCATCGGCGCGGCGCTGCTGCTGCCGGTCGCTATCCGGCGGCGCCAGCTGGCCCAGTTGCTGCCGCACTGGCGCTGGCTGGGCATCTTCGCGCTGGTCGAGATCATCATCCCGTGGCTGCTGCTGTCGGAGGCGGAGACCCGGCTGTCGAGCTCGCTCAGCGGTCTGCTGATCGCCTCGGTGCCGATCCTGGTGGCCGTGCTGGCGCTGGCGACCGGCGGCACCGACCGGCTGTCGCCGGTCCGGTGGACGGGTCTGCTCATCGGCCTGGCCGGGGTCAGCCTGCTGGTCGGGCCGGGCGTATCGGGCGGTGACGCGCTGTCGGTCGGCGAGGTGCTGCTCGTGGCGCTGTGCTACGCGACCGGGCCCCTGGTGGCTAGCCGCAAGCTGGCCGACCTGCCGCCGGTGGCCATGACGGCCGTGTGCCTGGGCTTCGCGTCGGTCGTGTACGCGCCGCTAGCCGCTATGACCTGGCCGGCCTCGCTGCCTTCGGGCAAGGTGCTGGCGGCCATCGCCGGCCTGGCCGTGATCTGCACCGCCGTGGCCTTCCTGATCTTCTTCGCGCTCATCGCCGAGGCCGGCCCGGCGCGGGCCAGCGTCATCACCTACATCAACCCGGCCATTGCCGTGGCCGGCGGTGTCTGGCTGCTCGGCGAGCGGCTGACCACGGCCATGGTTGCGGCCTTCGTGCTGATCCTGGGCGGCTCGGTGCTGGCTACCCGGTCGGGACGACGGGCCGCGAAGGAGATTTCGGCCCCGCCCGGCACTGCCGAGGCCGGTCCGGTGCCGCACAACCCGGAGGGCCTGGCCAGCCCGGCCTCCCAGGGCTGACGTGTCCGCGCGCGGACAGTAACTGAGCTGCCGCATCGGGGCGTCGCCGATAGACTCGCGCCCGTGATTGACCTCAAGGCTGCACGGCAGGAACCCGACGCCTACCGGGCCGCGCTGGCCCGGCGCGGCGCGGCGGAGGACTTCGACGCGCTGCTGGCTGCTGACGCCAGGTGGCGCTCGCATACCGAGCGCGCTGAGTCGCTGCGCGCGGCGCAGAAGAAGTCGTCCAAGGGCCGGCCGCCGAGCGAGGCCGAGATCGAGGAACTGCGCCGGCTCAAGGAGGAACTGGCCGCGGCCGAGGCCGAGCAGGCCGCCGCGCGCCAGGAGCGCGACCGGCTGCTGGACCGGATCCCCAACCTGCCCGACCCCACCGCGGCCGACGGCATGGACGAGGAAGACTCGCAGCTGGTCCGGACGTGGGGGGAGCAGCCGCAGTTCAGCTTCCAGCCGGTGGAGGCGACCGAGCTGGCCTCGCCACGCGGCTGGATCGACATGGCCAGGGGCGCGCGGCTGTCCGGTTCCCGGTTCGCCTACCGGATCGGCGACGTCGCGCTGGCCGAGCAGGCGCTGTACCGGTACGTCATCGACAAGCTGACCGGCCGGGGATTCCTGCTCGTCCTGCCGCCGGTGCTGGTCGGCGAGCGGGCCATGTACGGCACCGGGTTCCTGCCCACCGAGGAGTCCAACCTTTACCAGCTGGAGAAGGACGGGCTGTACCTGACCGGAACCTCCGAGGTCGCGCTGGCGGGCATCCACGCTGACGAGGCGCTGGACGTGGCTGACCTGCCCGCCCGCTACACCGCGTTCACCACGAACTTCCGGCGCGAGGCCGGCGCGGCCGGCAAGGACACCAAGGGCATGTTCCGGGTGCATCAGTTCGACAAGGTCGAGATGTATGTCTACTGCCTGCCCGAGCAGTCGACCGCGTTCCACGACGAGCTGCTGTCGTATGAGGAGGAGATCGCCCGGGAGCTGGGCCTGCCCTACCGGGTCATGAACATCTCCGTCGGCGACCTGGGCGCCCCGGCGGTCAAGAAGTACGACATCGAGGCCTGGTTCCCGGTGCAGCAGCGCTACCGCGAGATCACCTCGTGCTCGAACACCACGGACTACCAGGCCCGGCGGCTGAACATCCGGTTCCGCCGGGACGGCAAGCTGGAGTTCGCGCACACCCTGAACGGCACCGGAGCTACCGCCCGCGCCCTGCTGTCCATCATGGAGAACTTCCAGGACGAGGGCGGCCGGGTGGCGGTGCCCGCGGTGCTGCAGCGCTTCGGCGCGCCGCAGTACCTGGGCCGCTCGGAGTAATCGCCTTGCCCGCGACGCCGCCCGCGGCGAGCATGGCGGGATGGGCGAGCGCTCGTTTGACGACCTGATCGACGAGGCGCTGGCCGCGCCGATGACGGGCTGGGACTTCAGCTTCCTGCGCGGCCGGTCGGCCACCACGCCGCTGCCCTGGGACTACGGCTCGGTGGTGGCGGACCTCGCTGACGGCCAGCCGCTGCTGGACCTGGGCACCGGAGGCGGCGAGGTGCTGGCCGCGCTGCCAGCCCGGCCCGGCCGGACGGTCGCCGCAGAGGGCTGGGCGCCGAACGTGCCGGTCGCCGGGCGCCGGCTCCGGCCGCTGGGGATACCGGTCATCCATTACCTGTCCGCGCCCGAGAACCCCGGCCAGGACCTGGCCGCCGGGCCGGCGACGGCGGGCCTGCCGGACCGGCTGCCGTTCCGGGACGCGACGTTCGGCCTGGTTCTCAGCAGGCACGAGTCCTTCCGGGCCAGCGAGGTGGCCCGGGTGCTGGCGCCCGGCGGGCACTTCATCACCCAGCAGGTGGACCTGCACGACAGTGACGACTACCGGGCCGCTCTGGGGCTGGCCGCTGATCCCGCGCCGGACGAGTCCTGGCTGGCCGCCGCCCGGCAGCAGGTCCGGGCGGCCGGGCTGGCGGAGATCCGGGCCGAGCGCGCGGTCCAGCAGGCCAGCTATTCCGACATCGGCGCGCTGGCCTGGTACCTGCTGCAGGCCGTCCCGTGGATCGTGCCCGAGGGGCTGGCGGGCTGCCGCCCGGCGCTGCACCGCCTCCATGAGCAGATGCGGGAGGCACCGTTCACTGCGCGGGCCTACCGGTTCCTGCTGGTCGCGCAGAAGCCGGGCTGATCAGCCCGGACCCGGGCCCGCTGGCGGCACCGGCCGCGCTCGCTGGCCCGCCCGCGCTGGGCCCAGGCCAGGGGCGTGAGCTGGCCGGCGCCGCGACCGGCGCCCGGCTGCAGAGGCTTGACCGCACCGTGCCGAGGCGGTCGGGCCAGTCAGGACTCGGGGTCGGTGACGTCGGCGACGGTGGCGCCGAGGGTTCGCACGACATCGTCGGCCTCGGCCGCGATGGCGACGCCGTGCTCGCCGGAGCCCAGGGTGATCAGCCGTCCGGTCAGCCGCTCGTCCGCGATGACCGGCCAGGCGACCGAGGCGCCGAGCGGAGTGATGGTGCCGCGCTCGTAGCCGGTTGCCTCGCGCGCGGCCGCGGCATCGGGCATGGACAGGCGGCTGACCCCGAGCACCGCGCGCAGCTTGGGCCAGGAGATGGTCCGGTCGCCGGGTACCAGCACGAACAGGAAGTCATCCGGCCCGCGCCGCACGACCATCGTCTTCACCACGTCGGCGGGCGTGACGTCGCGGGCGCGGGCGGCCTCGGCCAGGCTGTGCACGGGGCCGTGCCGGATGACGCGGTGCGGGAGGCCGGCCGCCTCGGCGGCCGCGATCGCGGGACTGGTCATCAGTTTCGCGGCGTGGATACGCCCGCCTTCAGGCGGGTGAGGAAACGCCGCTCCCCCTTTCCGGAATGGTCGATGATATTATCGAAAGGTGTCTCGTTACCGGCTGTGTCCGTCTGCTGGGCAGGAGCGGGTGTTGCGGGAGCACTGCGCGCACGCGCGGTTCGTCTGGAATCTGGCGGTGGAGCAGCAGTCGTGGTGGCGGCGCGGTCGCAAGGCGGCGCCGGGGTATCTGGAGCAGTG
>DASUBV010000191.1:0-29368 GCA_035763085.1 Streptosporangiaceae bacterium
GCGGTGTCCTACGCGGCCGAGCGGCGGCAGTTCGGCAGGCCGATCGCCGACTTCCAGGGGCTGCGCTTCATGCTCGCCGACATGGCGACGCAGATCGAGGCCGGCCGTGCGCTGTACCTGACCGCGGCCCGGCTGCGCGACGCCGGACGCCCGTTCGCCAAGCAGGCGGCCATGGCGAAGCTGCACTGCACCGACACGGCGATGCGGGTCACCACCGACGCCGTGCAGATCCTCGGTGGGTACGGCTACACCGCCGACTTCCCGGCCGAGCGGTACATGCGCGAGGCCAAGGTGCTGCAGATCGTCGAGGGCACCAACCAGATCCAGCGCATGGTCATCAGCCGCGGCCTGCGATAGAACGCCTGACAGCGGAAGGCCGGCGGTTCGGCCCTGCCCCTGACCCGCCCGTCGGGGCTGTCAGCTAGCCTGACCCGCTCGCGGCGACCGAGGAGGCCGTGACGGCAGCGGTGACCGCGGCCATGGTGGCCGCCTGGGCGGCGCGCACAGCCTGACCGACCGCATCCGTGGCCCAGTCGCCCTGGGCGAGCTGGCGCGCGCGGTTTTCCAGTTCACGCCTGGACAGCCCGAAGTCCGCGGGTGGGAACACCCGGCTCAGGGCCCCGCTGGCCACCACCAGCCCGAGGAGTGTCCCGGTCCGCGGTTCCGGTGACCGGTCCCCGCGCAGAACGGCGGCCACCTCATCCCATGTCCGCTGGCGCACGGCGGGATCACGCAGCGGGAAGTGCCGGACCGGCAGCAGCCGCACCTTGCGCACTTCCACGACGCCGGCCTCGATCAGCCGGGCGTAGAGCTTGTCACCAAGCCCCCTGGCCACCGTGCCCAGGACGGTCCCGGGCTTCTTGCCCTCCCCGCCGGCGAACGCGGAAAGGGCATCGGCCAGCACCAGGTCGTCTGGCAACGAGCGGTCGACGACGGCAATGCGCTGCCGGTCATCCACGGTCACCTTGCCCTGCAAGGCCAGCTCGGCCAGGAGCCCGCCGGCCAGGGCCAGGGGCACGGCGTTGCTGGCGGCCAGCCACTTTCCCTCCGGGGAGGTCACCAGCAGCAGGAACTCCTCGCACATCAGCATCCCCCGACGGTACCCGTACCCCGGCAGCACCAACGCTGCTGCAGCAGCGTGCGGCATCCGGCGCTCCCTCGGGCGGGCACCGGATACCCGCTACTGCGGCCGCAGCACGATCCTGGCCTCCGCGTGCCGCTGCACTGCCTCGCGGCTGTACAGGAGCGGGAAGCTGCTTCCTGTCGACCATGGCTCGAAAAGGTCGGCGTAGTGCGGTGACCGGGGGTCTCCCGACTGGCCCGGCGCGTTCATCGCCTGGCTGGCGTCCCAGTTGCCTACGTCGATCACGACGCGGAACGTCGAGCCGATCGTCTGGTGGAAGCCGGCGTCATAGCCGGCGTTGCCGACCGTGTCGCCGCTGCCCGGCCTCGGGGCGGGCCCGACCTGTGCCCAGTCGTGAGGCATGCCGCCGATCCCGGTGAGCGCGGGGTGAATCAGCAGCGCCTGGTGCAGGCGGCCCCACCCCCAGTCCGCCCGGTCGGGGCCGAGCAGCCCTTCGATCTCGCTCAGGGCGGCATCGAGGGTCGTGCTCACCGCGGCCGAGATCTCGGTGACCAGGGCCGGGTTCGTCCAGTCGATCGCGTCGAGCATCCGCAGGTCGCCGCGCAGGTCGCCGCCGAAGGACTCGTCCCTGAGCACCAGCTGCAGTGCTCTTCTGGCCTGCTCCTCGCTCAGGCCGTGCCGCCGCAGGTGGTCGACGGTCAGCCACGGCCGGAAATGGCGGCGGAACCAGATCTGGAATACCAGGGCCTCGAAGGAGCCGGCCTGCTCCGCACCGTCCCAGGCAACCAGGCGCGCCAGGACACCCGCCGCCGCGACGCGGGTCGCGTCCACGCCGGCGAGTGCGCCGCAGATGCGCCGGGCGTGGACGTTCACCACATCCGACTGCATGCGCACGCTCTCCGCGATCCCGACCATCCCGCCGCCTGCCAGCCACTCCGCCAGTCGCTCGTAGCGCCCGTAGGTGTACCAGTCGTAGGTGATGGTGGGCCCGGTCCGCTGGAAGTCCGGCGGCAGGTTCATCTGGTTGGCCGTGGCGAGCCAGCCCGCGGCCGGGTTGCGCACCGAGGGCAGGCCAGGCGCGCGGACGAACCCGTCCCATTCGTAGCGGCCGTCGCCTGGCACCGGCAGGCTGCCGTCCCAGTTAGGGCGCCGGGGGATCAGCGCAGTGCTCTGCCAGCCGATCTCTCCGTCGCTGGCGGCGAACACCTGGTTCACGCCCGGTGCTCCCCAGTGCTCGAGGGCACGCAGGAAATCGTCGCCATTTGCCGAGCTGCCGTACTGGAGGCTGGCGAGGTAGGGCACCATGCCCGGCTCCAGCCACACCGCGCGCAGCGCGACCGCGAACCGGCGTGCCTCGTCGAGGTGGATCACCGGTCCGTGCCGGCTGAAGGCCAGGGTGACCGGCACCGGGTCGGCCCCGGCGACCTCGATCTGCTCGGTGACCGTCTCGAACTGCTCCCACTGCTGTCCGTACCGGTAGCGGGCCGGGTCCTGCGGATGGAGCTCGTAGACATAAAGGTCTTCGTGGTCGGCTGCCCAGATGGTGAGGCCGAAGGCTACTTTCCCGTTGTGCCCGATCGAGATGCCGGGCAGGCCAGGCTCGCCGCCACCGATGACGCTGAGCCCGGGCGCTTCCAGGTGGGCGATGTAGCGCAGCGCCGGCAGCGTGACGGCCCGGTGCGGGTCGTTGGCGAGGATCGGACGACCGGTCTCGCTGCGCTCGCCGGAGACCACCCAGTTGTTGCTGCCGCTGATGGACTGCGTCCAGTCGAGTTCCTGCCCCGCGAAATTCACCGGCGAGAAGGCCAGCCGGTAGGTGGCGAGCACGGACTCGTCGATCAGGCCGAGGTCAAGCCCCTCGGGCACGACCAGCGGCGTCGTCGGCTCCCTGGCCTGACGGACCGCGTCCGCCTCCGGTCCGTGGTGGTGCAGCGTCTGGGCGCGGGCGACCTCCTGCTCGGCGTTGTAGAACAGCCCGTGCGTCCGCACCAGCAGAACGTCCTGGGGCGCCCAGCAGGCCGGCCGGTAGCCGCGGAGCGCGAACTCCGGCGGCAGCGCCTCCGGATGGTCGAGCACCCAGCGGACGTAGGCGTTGATGCCCTCGACGAACGCCGTCACGATCTCGCGGGTACCAGGGCCGTACGCCGCCCACTCGGCGTCGAGGTCACCCCGGTAGAGGAACAGCCGGCTGGCCCGGTCCTGCTCGACGTAGCCGGGGCCGAACACCTCGGCGAGCTTGCCGTGGCCGCGCCGGCGCCACAGGTCGATCTGGTAAAGCCGGTCACGGGCGGCGTTGAAGCCCTGCGCGACGTAGGCGTCCCGGGCCGAGCCCGCGTAGATGTGGGGCACTCCCCACTGGTCGAGGAGGATCTCGGCCTCCGCGGCGAGACCAGGCAGGACGTACTCGGTGGGGGCGGCGTAATTCGTCTGCATCTTGCTCATCCCTGCTTCCGCACGCGCACGACAGCATCGACCCCGACGGCGGCCACCACGATGGCGCCCTGCGCGATGAGCTGCCAGTTCTGCGAGACGTTGAGGCTGTAGAAGACATTGGTCAAGGTGGCGAGGATCAGCAGCCCGACCGCCGAGCGCCAGATGGCGCCCTCCCCGCCGAGCAGCGACGTGCCGCCGACCACCACGATCGCGATGGCGCTGAGGGCCATGCTTGCCCCGACGTCGGCCTGGCCGACAGCCAGCCGGGAGGAATCCATCATGCCGGCCAGCGTGGCCAGCACGCCGGTGAGCAGGTACACGCTGGAGTGCAGCCCCTTCACCCGCAGCCCGGAGAGCCAGGCTGCCCGGTAATTGCCGCCCACCGAGTAGATGCTGCGCCCGTAGGCGGTCTTAGCCAGCACGAAGCCGCCGACGATGAAGACCACCAGCAGGATCCAGATGGGCACCAGAAGCCCGATGAACTTCGACAGGGCCAGCGTCTGGAACCCCGGGACCAGGGACGGCTTGTTGTTGATGATGAAGGGCGCGGAGTTGGAGTAAACGTATGCCAGGCCGCTGATCATCGATGAGGTGCCCAGCGTCGCGACGAACGGGTTGATCCCCAGCCGGGCGATGAGCAGCCCGTTGACGATGCCGACCGCGGCGCCGGCCGCAAGCGCTCCGACTGCCGCCACGGCGACCGACCCGGTCTGCAGGGTCAGCCCCGCGAACAGCGTCCCGCCGAGCGCGTACGTCGCGCCGACCGAGAGGTCGAAGCCGCCGCTGATGATCACGAAGGTCATGCCGACGGCGATGATCCCGACGGCCGAGTTCTGCGAGAGGATGTCGGTGATGTTCCCCGGGTCCAGGAAGCCGTGGTACAGGATCGTCGCCACGATCACCAGGACCACCAGTGCTCCGACGATGCCGTAGCGGGCGGCGAGATGCCCCGCGGTCCAGTGCCCGGTCAGGCCATCGGAGACCTTAGGCGTTTCGTGGTCCTGCGGCTCGGTCCCCACCGTCTCGTCACTCGTCGTCATCCATCTCTCCAAACCCGAACTTGACGATCTGCTCGACGGCGTAGTCCTTCTTCGCCGTGTCAAACTCGCGGACCACGTGCCCGCGCGCGAAGACCAGCAGGCGGTCGCAGATGGCCAGGACTTCCTCCAGCTCTGAGGACGTCACGAGGATGGCCGCGCCGTCGCGGGCCAGCCGGACAAGCGACGAGAGCACCTCGGCCTTCGCGCCCACGTCGATGCCACGGGTCGGCTCATCGACGAGGAACACCGACGGCCGGTGGCCGGCCCACTTGGACAGGAGCACCTTCTGCTGGTTGCCGCCGGACAGGTTGCCGACCGGGTCAGCGATCCGCCCGGCGCTGAACCCGAAGAGGCTGGTTGCCTGCTCCACGGCAGGCCGTTCCCGCCGAGTCGACAGCAGGCCGTGAAACGGCGTGGGGCGCCCCAGCCAGAAGTTCGCGGCGGCGTCCATGTTCATCACCAGCGCGTCACGCCGGCTCTCGGGCACCAGCACGATGCCCGCGCGGATCGCCTCGCGCGCGGACCTCGGCCAGGGGTGTTCCTGTCCGCTGAGGCGCAGGCTGCCCCTCGTTCCGCGCTCGAGGCCGAACAGCGAGCGGAAGAACGTCGTCCGGCCTGAGCCGACGAGGCCCCACAGTCCCACGATCTCGCCTTTGCGAACGGTGACCGAGATGTCGTGCAGAACCCCGGGCAGCGAGGCCGATCCGATCGCGATGGCCTCGGCGCCGAGGTCGTGCCAGTCCGTGCGGCGCTCCAGGACCACCTCCCGGCCGACCATGGCCTTCACCAGGGACCGCTTGTCCCACTCCGAGCGCGGTCGCGACGCGATGACCTCTCCGTCCCGCATGACGGTGATGGCGTCGCTGAGCCGGAGCACCTCGTCGAGGTTGTGGCTCACGATGACGGTGGTGGTGCCCTGCTCCTTGAGCCGCCCCAGCACCTGGTAGAGCACTTCCCGCTCGGCCTCCGCGAGTGCGGCGCTCGGCTCGTCGAGGATGAGGATGCGCCCGCGGGCCTGGACACCGCGCATGATCTCGAGGATCTGCTGCTGGGAGATGGACAGCTCACGCGCGGGGGCGTCCGGCGGGATGACCACGCCGAAGCCCGACAGCAGCTCCTCGTAGCGCCGCCGCATCGCGCGCTCCCGGAGAACCCCGTGGCGTGTCTCCACCTGGCCGAGGAAGACATTCTCGACCGCGGACAGGCCGGGCACCATCGTGAGTTCCTGATAGACCGCGACCAGGCCGTGCCGGCGCGACTGACGTGGATCGCCCGGGCCCAGCTCGTCCCCGAAGACGCTGATGGTGCCCTCGTCGTGCACGACACGGCCGCTGATCATGCCGAGCAGGGTGGACTTGCCCGCGCCGTTCTCCCCGACGATCGCATGCACGCTGTGGGCGGCAACGTCGATGGTGGCGCGGTGCACGGCGTACTTGCCGGAATACTTCTTCGACACCTCTGCGCAGCTGATGGCAGGGGCCGTCGCTGTCGTCGTGGTCATGACGTGATCTCTTCTCAGGGCGCGTCGTGTGCCCGGCGCGCCTGCCGCTGCGCCGGGCACACGGGGGCATCAGTACTCCGGCGTGTAGCGGCTGAGGGTGTTCTTGTAGACGAACACCGGATTGCCGTGGAGGCTGGGATCCTTGGTGAGGTCGTACACCTTAGGCACCTGCTGGCCCCGGACGAGGTCCGCAATGGCCTCGATGGCGTCCTTTGTCTCTTCCTTGGGGAGCATCATGATGGTGCTCTTCAGCTGTCCGCTCTTCACGGCGGTGAAGGCCCACTTATTGCCGCCGAAGTCGTAGACGGCGATGTTCTTGCCTGTGGTGGCCTGCACGACGCCCTGCGACAATCCCGAGTAGTTCGACATGATCACCTGCAGGCCCGGGTGTGCCTGCACGATGGTCTGGGCGGCGGAGAAACCCTGGGCAGTGGTGTAGTCAGTGGTCTGCTTCGCGACCACCTGCCACTTGCCGGTGAAGCCCTGCTGCGCCGCCTTCCAGAAGTTCTTCGTGTTGGCGCCCAGCGGCGGTCCGGCGATCAGGGCGATCTTGGCGCCGTTCGGGTAGTCCTTCTTCACCTGGGCCACCCACTGCTGGTAGATGTTGAGGGTCTGGCCGCCGACGAAGGTGACGGTGCCAGGCTGCCACAGGGCGTCGCCCAGGTTGGTCTCCCGGCCGCAGATCGGAATGTTGAAGACGCTCACCATGATTTTGGCGGCCGGGGCGTTCTTGGTGAGCATGGAGCACACGAGGTTCCCGTCGTTCGGCTCCACGACGAAGGCGTTGTACTTACCGCTGGTGAGCGCCGTCTGCATCTGGTTGAACTGCGTCTGCGCATCGAAATTGCCGTCGAATACATTGAGGGAGAAGCCCTCCTGCTTCGCGTAGGCCTTGGCTTCAGCGATCGCGGCCTGCAGGTACTGGTTGCTGCTTCCCGCCGAGAAATAGGCAACCTTGAGGTCCTTGACGCTCTTGACTGTGGGTGCCGGCTGACTGCCGGCGGACGACGCCGCAGCAGCGGCGCTGCTGCCGGCCGCGGCCGGGCTGCTGCTGGTCGGCGCACTGCCCGACGGGGTCGAACATCCCGCCGCGGCCAGCGCCGTGACGAGCACGGCCGCACTGACCGCCATGGGGGTGCGGATTTCCATGGTCCCTCCCTTAACGGAAGTGTTCGTCCGGCGTGCTGCCGGACGGGTTAGCTCTCGCTCCAGGTGTCGAAAATGTCACTCAGCGCTGCGAACCAGGTGCCGGGCAAGGAGGCCATGTAGTCGATGAGCTTCTCGAGTCCCAGCATGGTGTGGGCACGCCCGATGGTCTGCGGGTGCACGGTGATGCAGATGACGCCACCGCTGGTGTGCTTGTAGGCGTAGTCGAAGTTGTCCTTGAACCGCTGGAACAGCACCTCGGTGGAGGCCAGCCCGGGGTTGGCGCCGGGGATGTACTCCAGCGCGGGGAAGTCGTCAAGGAACCACGACACCGGGAACTCGAGGATCGGGCTGGGCGGGCCGAACGTGCTCCCCTCTTCCCAGCCGACCGTCACCGGGCGGGGGTGATACGGCTCGAAGTCACGGCCCATCAGGGAGGAGTCCCACTCGAAGCCGAACTCCTCCAGCAGGCCGAGGGTGGCGTCGGTGAAGTCCCAGGCCGGCGAGCGATACCCGCGCGGCCGCCTGCCAACGTACTTTTCGTGGACCTCCAGGGTGCGCTCCATGAGGTGGCGCTCCTTGGCGGCGTCCAGCGTCGGGACCGGCTCGTGCCAGCAGCCATGAGCCGCGATCTCGTGGCCGGCCTCGACAATGGACCTGAACCGGTCGGTGTAGGTGAGCATCGTGTGCGCCGGGGTGCACCAGGTGGCCCGGATGTCGTAATGCTCGAACAGCGCAAGCAGCCGGGGCACGCCGACTTCCGCGCCGAACTCGCCGCGCGACAGGACGCTGGGGCTGGTCAGGCCGAAGGTTCCCATCCATACGCTGTGCGCGTCGAAGTCCGCGCCGATGCTCACGGCCAGCGTCTTTCCCTCCGGGAGGTTCAAGGGCATGTGGGTTCCTTTCCGTCGCGCGGCAGGCGGCAGCGCAGCCGGGCAGGGCGCGAGTCATGGATGTCAGGCTGGGTGCGGGCCGCTGGGAACGCGGGCACCGTGAAGTAGGGCCAGCCTAGGGAAACCGGAACCGTCGGCGGATCGTACGAAATACGTAGCTTGCGTTACCCGCGACCTCAGCTCAGCCGGCTGCTGGCCGATTCCGACGGGTACAGGGCGACGCCGGCCGCGTGGGATGCGGCCGCAAGCCGCTGCCGGTGCGCGAGCCGGTCAGCCGCTCTCGACGCGGTGAGTACGGGTGAGCCAGGGCTGCGGCCGGAAGACGGTGTCGGCGTAGGGCACCGGGCTGAGGATCCGCTGCCTGCCGTCCTGGATCTGGAACACCAGGTGCGCCTGAGCCAGTGACGGATCCGCCTCGTCCGACGGATAGGTCCTTGCGGTCTGGGTGTCCCCGCCGAGGTAGTAGACGCCGTTGACGCCCCGGTGGATGACGTTGCGCAGCTCTGCGGCCACCGAATCCGGATTCCTCGGGTCTGCGGCCTGTGCCCACGCCTGTGCCGCGACCCGCACCCGGTCATAGGCGATGCCGGCGTGGGAGCGACCCGGGGCGGTGCCGAAGCGCCGGCGGTACCTGGCGGCGAAGGCACGCGCCAGCGGATCAGAGTAGGTGCCGGTCGTCGTTGCCCAGACGATGCCCTCCGCTGCCGTTCCCAGCGACGTCCGGAAGCCGGGCAGGCTCGGCGCATACAGGGCGTAGATGAGCGTGTCGGGGGGAGCCGCGAGGAAGGATCGCAGGAAGGCAAGCGTCCCGCCCAGGAAGTAGTGGCCCAGCATCACGGCGGCTGGCTCGCTGCGGCGGATCCGGTCGGCGATCATGGCCCACGACTCGCCGCTATCGGCGCCGAAACTGATCAGCTCGAACTGCCAGCCGTCCCGCTCGGCGATGGAGGCCCCCCGGACGAGGCCAAGGTCGGTGAGGTCGAAAGCGTTCTGGACGACGACCAGCCGCGTTGACGACGGCAGCCACTGCCCGCTGTCGCGCAGCCCGCTCATGACCTCGACGAAGCGGGGGGCGTAGTTGACGTCGCTTGGGCAGACCTGGAAGATCCGCCCGTAGCGCACCGGGTCGCCAAGCACCCACTCCTCCATCGACCGCAAGGTGGCCGCGTGCAGGTACGGAATCCCCCAGTCGGCCGCGACTTCGTGCGCGACATCCTGGTGGGCGAAGTAGCCGGACGTCAGCACGTTGACATCGCGTGAGGCCAGGCTGCACAGCCCGCGCCGGATGCTGTCAGGGTCCATGATGTCGATGTCGGCGACCTCCAGCGACAGCAGCCGGCCGTCGATCCCGCCCCGTGCGTTGAACTCGTCGATGGCCAGCTGAGCGGACTGCACCATTTCTGTGCCATCATCGGCCGCGGTGCCGTGCAACGGCACGGCGGCGCCGAGCATGAGCGGCTTCTTGACCAGCTGGCGCACCGGCATGGCAGGCGAAACGGGATCACCGCGCAGGGCTCGCCCGAGGCTCAGTGCCTCGAAGCCGTCGGTATCCGCCGGGAACGGCACTTTGAGCAGGCCGTTCTCCACGGCGATGACCGCCGTCGCAGTACGGCTGATGACGCCCATCTTGCGCATGATGTGATCGACGTGAGTAGTGATCGTCCGAGCGCTGAGGCTGAGCCTGGACGCGATCTGGGCGTTGGAGATGCCGAGTGCCACCAGCGTCAGCACGTCGAGTTCACGGCGGGTCAGGCCGAAGGGCAACTCGTAGCGGTACTGCCCAGTGATCGTTGCAGCCTGTCCCGTCGGCACCACGTGCACACTGACGTGACACAGCACCGAGCGGTCGTCCTGAGCGAAGACGAAGGACGCGTAGGCCACATGATGCTCAATGAGTGCCACGGCCACCGGGATGAGCTCGTGCGGCACCGCCTCAAGCGCGCGGCACTCCACGCCCAGCACATCTCCACGACGGTCGATCTCAAGCACGAATCCGTCGTCGTGGACGGCTGTGTCCAGCGTGCGTCTTGCCATCTGACTCCGGGGTCACCGACCTCCGCGGCCCGTCCGCTTCCGGGCTTAAGGAATGTATCGGCCCACGTCAAAGACCGTCAATGACGGACTCTCCGAACCGTCCCCCGCAGAAAGCAGCGGGACCCGGCGCCGGGGCTCAGGGCGCAGGACTCTGCTGGCGGCGAGGGATGCTGCGGGCACCCCGTGGCTGCGCGCTGGAAGGGGCGGTGCCGTCGTCGGTGACGAGCAGGCGGCCGTCGCGAGGGATGAGGTGTCAACTAGAAAGATTCTTTGTAGAAAGAGTCTTTACAGTACTTGACGACGCGGCTCTCTAGGCATAGAAAGTTTCCAAATCACCCGGTTTGCCGGCTCAGGCGAGGCGCCAGGTCGCCTCCGCTCCTCTCGCCATCTGGAGGGTCCATGCAGGTCGGAAGACGGATTCTGCGCGCAGCGCTCATCGCTGGCTCGGCGCTCGGGTTAACAGCCGGCGCCTCGGGCCTCGCGCTGGCCTCCGGGCCCGCAGCCCAGGCATCCACCGCATGCGCTGCGGCGTGGAGCTCCAGTGCTGTCTACACCGCAGGCGATCAGGCCAGCGAGAACGGGATCAACTACACCGCCAACTGGTGGACGCAGGGCAACGACCCGGCGACCAGCAACGGCGGAAGCGGGTCGGGAGAGCCGTGGACATCCGACGGCTCCTGCACCGGCGGCTCTGGCGGCGGTGGCGGCGGTGGCGGCGGTGGCACGGGCTCGGTCAGCGGCCTGCTCTTCAGCCCGTACAAGGACGTCACCGTCAACATGAACTGGAACACCTACCAGATGCAGTCGGCCGTGGAAGGCAGCGACCTGCCAGTGGTGGGGTCCGGCAGCCTGGTGTCGCAGTACATCCCGAAGCTGCCCGCGATCACGCTCGCGTTCGCTACCGGAACCTGCGGCAGCGAGACCTGGGGCGGCGCCTCCGGTGCTGCCTGGGCAGCCGAGAACATCCCGCAACTTCAGAACGCCGGCCTGAACTACGTTGTCTCGACCGGCGGTGCGGCCGGGACCTTCAGCTGCGGCTCGGCGGCTGGCATGGAAGCGTTTATCTCCCGCTATGCCAGCCCGCACCTGGTCGGCATTGACTTCGACATCGAAGGCGGCCAGACCGAGTCGCAGATCGAAGGTCTGGTCAACGCTGCGGCCGGAGCACAGTCGCAGTACCCCAGCCTGCAGTTCTCGTTCACGCTCGCCACGCTGGCAGCATCCGACGGCAGCTATGGCGGGGTGAACTCGCTCGGCAACGAGGTCGTCGAGGCGGTGCTCGGCTCCAGCCTGAAGAACTATGTCATCAACCTGATGACCATGGACTACGGCAACGCCTCGAGCAGCGTCTGCGTCGTTGTCTCCGGCACCTGCGAGATGGCGCAGTCGGCGATCCGGGCGGTAGAGAACCTGGAGCACACCTACGGAATCCCGGCCAGCAAGATCGCCGTCACCCCGATGATCGGCCTGAATGACAACACCAGTGAGACCTTCACTGCCGCTGACGTGGACACGCTGACGACATACGCGGCCGCCAACGGCCTGGCCGGGCTGCACTTCTGGTCACTGGACCGGGACACGCCCTGCGCCACGACCACGACCTATGCGTCCCCGACCTGCAACTCTGTTTCCGGCACGACAGCACTGGAGTACGCCAACAGGTTCCTGAGCGACCTCGGAGACTGACGAAGACCCTGGGGCGGGCCGTGCACGGGGCTACCTCGCGCGGCCCGCCCTTCTGGCGACTCGGGTTCTGGTGTCCCTGCAGGCCCGGCCGACCAGAGCACTGACCTGCGAACCTGGCCGGTCAGGATGGGCACTTACCTGCTCCGGTGGCGGCAGGTGAGTGCCGGGCGCGCTGGATGGCGTGGTGAAGATCGCCGATCAGATGGCTGCCCTGGGTGTCCCGCATGCCGCCTTAGCGGGGTGCCGGCGCCGTTGAGCGCGTTCCGGCAGCTCGGTAGGCGGGATGAAGCGGGCCTCGGCGTAGGGGTCCGGGCTGATGATCCGGTGGGTGCCGTCCTGGACCTGGAGCATCAGGTGGGCTTGGCCGAGCGACGGGTCGGGGGTGGTGTCGGGGAAACTCAGCCCGGACTGCTCGGCGTTGTCCAGGAAGTAGGCCCCGTTGACGCCGCGGTGCCGCAGTTGGCGCAGCTCGCGGGAGACGGCGGCGAAGTCGCGCGGGTCGGCCACCGCGCGCCAGGCCAGCGCGAGCAGGTACACCTCGTCGTAGGCGATGCCCGCGTGCGACCATCCTGGCGGCCGGCCGAAGGCGGCCTGATAGCCGTCCCGGAAGCGGTGTCCGATGGAGTCGTCGTAGGTCCCGGTCACGGTGGCCCAGACCAGGCCCTCGGCTGCGGGCCCGGCCAGCTGGAGGAACTCGGGGACCGAGGGGGCGTAGATGGCGTAGACCAGCGTTCCCGGCAGCCGGGCCGCCGCGTGGACCTGGAACGTGGCCAGCTCGCCGGTCAGGAACTGGGCGATCATGACCGCGGCCGGGTCCAGCCGCTCCAGGTCGCTGGTCACGGCGGCCCAGTCGGCGCCGGTCGCCGGCACGGTGCGGGCAGCCACGATCTCCCAGCCTGACCGGGCGGCGGCCTCCACCGTGTGCTGGTTCAGCATCTGCCCGCTGGGCAGCACGGTCTGGATCACCGCGAGCCGGCGGCTGCGCGGCTGCCACCCCGAGGCCCTGGCCTGGCTCAGGAACCGGATGAAGCCGGGTCCGTAGTTGACCTCGGTCGGGCAGACCTGGAACAGGTTGCGGAACGCCGGGTAATTATCGCGCACTGTCTCGGCCTGGGACTGCGAGGTCATGGCGTGCAGGAAGGGCGCGCCGTAGCGGGCCGCCAGGCCCGCGGCCACGTCCTCGGTGAACACGTAGCCGGAGGTGAGGGCGTCCACCTCGGCCGCGAACAGCATCTCGAAGGCCCTGGTTGCCCCGGCCGCCGAGAAGATGTCGACGTCCACCACGACCTGCTCGATGAGCCGCCCGCCGATGCCGCCGCGGGCGTTGATCTCGGCCACGGCCAGGGCCGAGCCGTTGCGCATCTGGCGGCCGTCGTCGCTGGCCGGCCCGCTGAGCGGGAAGGCCGAGCCGATCCGCAGCGGCCGCCGCCGGGCCGGGCCATGCGCGGGGCCAGGACCGGCGCGGCTGCGGGCGGCGCCCGTTCCGGCGTGAGCGGCGGGCGGGCTCGGTCTGGGCGGCCGGTGGCCGGAGGGCGGCGCCGGGTCCGGCCAGTCGGCCTGGCTGGCCAGCCGGTGCATGCGGCAGATGGTCAGCCCGTCTGGGCCGCTGGCCCGCCCGGGCAGCGGCAGCCGGAGCAGGCCCCGCTCTACGGCCATGGCCGCGGCGCCAGTCCGGCTGGGCTGGTCCAGCTTGGCCAGGATGTGCTCGACGTGAGTGGAGACGGTGCGCGGGCTGGCGACCAGGCAGGCGCCGATCTCGGTGTTGGAGAAGCCGGCCGTCAGCAGCGTCAGCACGTCGAGCTCGCGGGCCGTCAGCCGGAAGGGCAGCGCGGCCAGCTCGGCTTCGACCCTGGTGTCCCCGCCGGGCGCGGCGGTCAGCCGGACGCGGTACCAGCCGCCATCGTCCAGCGACCAGAAGAAGCTGGTTGCCGCTGCGCCGCAGCGGGCGAACGCGCCGATGTAGGCGTGCAGCGGCCGGGGCAGCTGGTGGGTCGGGCCGGGGCCGGGCATCACGGTCGGCCCGGTCATCGCGCCGGAGCCTGCCGACTGGACCTGGGCCCGCCTCACTGCCAGCCTGTTCCCTCCCGGCGTGGGCCCGCGCGCGCCCCGCCACCCAGGGGAAGGCACTTGCCCGGGACATACGTCAGTTTACGGATTGTGCCGACTGTAGCTGTAAGTAAGGGTGTGGTGCAATCAGTGCTGGGATGCGCTCGGATGTTCCTGCGCGTGGCGGGAGGGGCTGGGGTGGCACCAAGGAAAACTAGCGTGAGCAGGAAGGACTTCCTGCGTGGGCTGGGCGCCGCGGGCGTCGGCGGCCTGGTCGTGGGCGGGGCCGGGGGGTACTTCGGCGGCTCCTCGTCGTCACCTTCGTCGGCCAGTACCTCGACAAGCAGCAAGGGGCCGATCCTGATCGGCTCGGGCGCTCCGCTGACGGGTGCTTACGCCGGGGACGGCATCATGCAGCTGCGCGGCCAGAAGCTGGCCGTGGCCGAGATCAACGCCAGCGGCGGGGTGCTCGGCCGGCAGCTGAAGCTGTCCTCGCTGGACACCCAGGCCCAGCAGCCCGACGTGATGAAGACCGTGCTGCAGAAGCTGGTGTCGGAGAAGGTGGCCGCGATCTTCTGCGGGTTCTGCACCTACAGCTCGGTCGAGTTCCCGGTGGTTGCTCAGGGCGGCATGCCGATGTTCCACGTGAATACCTGGCACGGCAACGTGGACTACGTCAAGCAGCACGGGATCACCAACATCTTCCAGGGCGACCCGTCGGAGACCTGGTACGGCCCCGGCTTCGTGGTGCTGCTCGACCACCTCATCGCCACGAAGCAGTGGATCCCCAGCTCCAGGACGCTGGCCATCGTGACCAGCAACGATCCCTACAGCCTGAATATCGCCAACTCGTTCAAGTCGCGGATGACCAGGACCGGCTGGAAGGTCACGCTGTTCGAGCAGTTCACCGTGCCGCAGGCGGACTACACCGCCACGCTGACCAAGATCCGGGCCAGCCCGCCGGGGATCATCTTCTTCAGCGACTACGCAGCCGGCGACGAGGCAGCATTCATGAAGCAGTTCATCCAGTCGCCCTCCCAGTCGCTCGTCTACCAGCAGTACGCGCCGTCCATCCCGCAGTACCTCCAGCTGGCGGGCAGCGCGGCTAACGGCGTGCTGTGGTCGTCGGTAGTCGGCATCCTGCAGGACGACCCGATCGCCACCCCGTTCCAGCAGGCCTTCCAGGCCAAGTTCCACGCTCAGCCCGGCTTCAGCAACGCGGGGGACCAGTATGACCTGGTTAAGCTGTGGGCTCACGCGGTCGAGATCGCCGGCGACCCGTACGACTTCAAGGCCGTGAACCAGGCTGTCAAGAACACCATCTACCGGGGCGTGTGCGGCACCTACCGGTTCCCCGACGACTACCTGACCTGCTACCCCTACCCGGACGACACCAAGGACCCGAGCCTGGGCATGCCGCACCTGACCTTCCAGATCCAGGACGGCAAGCAGGTGCTGGTCTCGCCCGATCCGTACAACACCGGCGGCTACCAGCGGCCGCCGTGGCTGAAGAAGTGACCGAGGCCGACCCCGGCGCGGCTGCCGGGACCGGCCCGGTTCTCCAGGTCCGCGAGGTCCGCAAGGACTATGGCGGCCTGCGCGCGGTGGCGGACGTGTCGCTCGCGGTCGGGGCGGGGGAGGTGCTCGGCATCGCGGGCCCGAACGGCGCGGGCAAGACCACGCTGTTCGACGTGATCAGCGGGCACACCCGCGCTACCGCGGGCGAGGTCCTGCTGGCCGGCCGGGCTGTCACCACCGCGCCGGTGCACGCCCGCACCCGGCTGGGCCTGGCCCGGACTTTCCAGCAGCCGACCGTGGCCCGGTCGCTCACCGTGGCCGAGAACATGCTGCTGGCGGCGGCGTTCGGCAGGCCGCGGCCCAAGCGCCGGGGCAGCGGCCGGGCCGCGCGGGAAATCGCGGCCGAGTACCTGGACCTGGTCGGGCTGGCCGGGAAGGCCGGGGAGCGGTCGGGCCTGCTCGGCGTCTACGACCGCAAGAGCCTGATGCTGGGCACGGCGCTGGCCACCAGGGCGTCGGCGATTCTGCTGGACGAGCCGTTCGGCGGACTCAGCCCGTCCGAGATCGACCAGACCATCGAGCTGATCGGCAAGGTGCGCGACCGCGGGCTGGCGGTGGTGTGCATCGAGCACGTGATGCGGGCGCTGACCGCGGTGGCGGACCGGGTCATGGTCATGCACCACGGCGCGACCCTGTTCCAGGGCACCCCGGCCCAGATGCTGGCCGACCAGCAGGTGATCGAGGTCTACCTGGGCTCCCGGCACCGCAATGACGGCGACGGCTCCGGGTGCGGCTCATGAGCAGTCCCATGCTGGAGGTGGCCAGGCTGCGGGCCGGGTACCTGGACACAACTGTCATCCGCGACCTGAGCCTGACGGTCGCGGCGGGCGAGGTGGCAGTGCTGATCGGCCCGAACGGGCACGGCAAGACCACGCTGCTGCGCGCGATCAGCGGGCTGATCACCCCGGCAGCCGGGCAGGTGCGGCTGGACGGGGAGGACGTGACCGGTCGCCCGGCCGAGCGGATCTCGGCCCTGGGCCTGGTCCACGTGCCCCAGGGCGACGGGCTGTTCGCCGAGATGACCGTGGAGGAGAACCTGATGATGGGCGCCTTCCCGGCGGCGTCGTGGCGGGCCCGGCGGGCCGAGCTGGCCCAGGTCTACGAGCGGTTTCCTATCGTGGCCAACCGGGCCGGGCAGCGGGCCCGGACCCTGTCCGGCGGCGAGCGGCGGCTCGTCGCGCTGGGCCGGGCGCTGATGCGCCCGTCGCGGATCATGCTCATTGACGAGCCATCGCTGGGCCTGGCCCCGGTGGCCATCGACGCGGTCTACGAGGCGATCGCCGCGCTCAGGGAGTCCGGGGCCACCATCGTGCTGGTCGAGGAGACCTTTACCCACATCGGCGGGGTGGCCGACACGGTGCACGTGCTGGAGACCGGCCAGATCGTGGCCAGCGGGCCGTTCGCCGAGCTGTCGGTGGACCCGGCCATCGTCGAGACCTACCTCGGCAGCCTGTAATGGTCACCGATCTCGTCTCGGTCGTGGTCAACACGATCATCCTGGGCTCTATCTACGGCCTGGTTGCCATCGGCATGACGCTGATCTACGGCACGCTGCGGATCCTGGACATGTCCCAGGGCTCGATGGTCATGGTGGGCAGCTTCATCGGCTGGGGCGTGCTGGTGGTGGCGGGCTGGAACCCGGTGCTGGCCATCCTGGCCGCGTTCATCGCCACCTTCCTGCTCGGCGCGCTGACCCAGCTGGTCTCAGTGCAGCCGCTGATGAAGCGGCGCCACGCCATCGACTTCGAGATGATCACGTTCATCACCACCTTCGCGGTCGCGATGGTGCTGACCAACCTGGCGCTGGAGCTGCTCGGCCCGTTCCAGCGCAACGTCACCCCGGTCATCGCGGGCGGGCTCACCATCCACACGGTGGACCTGCCTTACCAGTCGGTCGCCATGGCCGTGGTGTCGATCGCGCTGATGGTCGGGCTGGGCATGTTCCTGGCCCGGTCCCGGTGGGGCATGGCCATCCGGGCAGTGGCCCAGGACCTGGACGCGGCCCGGCTGATGGGCGTGCCGGTGGGCCGGCTCTACCCGCTGACCATGGGACTGGCCTCGGCGCTGGCCGGGGTGGCCGGGGTGTTCCTGGGCGGCCTGTACTTCGCCTCGCCAACCTCCGGTGACCTGCCGCTGCTTGAGGCACTGATCGTGGTCATCTTCGGCGGCCTGGGCAGCCTGCCCGGCACCGTGTACGCCGCCTACGCCATCGGCCTGATCCAGGCCGTGGCCGAGGCCGTCGCGAGCGTGACCTGGTCGCTGCCCATCCTGTACGGCGTCATCCTGCTGGTCCTGATCGTCAGGCCGTACGGCCTGCTCGGCAAGCCGTCGGAGGCCCGGCTGTGACCGGCCGCACGGCGGTGACCGGCCGGCCAGCGGAGCGCCCGGCCCTGGACCGGTCCGCGTTCGGGCCCATGACGGCCGGCCGGTGGACGCTGACCACCGCCGCCGTGGTGGTGGCCGCGCTGATCCCGCTGGTGCTCAGCAGCCAGTACTACCTGAGCGTCATGGTCACCACGCTGATCCTGGTCGTGCTGAACATCAGCTGGAACTTCGTGCTCGGCGTGGCCGGGGTGTGGAACTTCGGCCAGCTGGCCATCTACGCCCTGGGCGGCTACGGCGCGGGCATCATCATGCTGCACAGCACGGTGTCGCCGTGGCTGGCACTGGCGGCGGGCGGGGTGGTCGGCACGATCGCCGCCGTGCTGCTGGCGTTCCCCACGCTGAGGCTGTACGGGATCTACACCTCGCTGCTCACGTTCGCGTTCGCCGAGGTGATCCAGTACGTGATCCTGAACGACGGATCTGGCATCACCGGCGGCTCGTTCGGGCTGCCCGCGGTGAGCGGCCTGTTCGGCTCGCTTAGCCCCGGCGCCCAGAACAGGGCCTACTACTGGACCGCCCTGGCCGTCGTGGTGGCGGCCACGCTCGCGCTGGCCGCGGTGGGCCAGTCCGGGCTCGGCATCGCGCTGCGCGGCATCAGGGACGCGCCCGGCTACGCCGCCGCCAGGGGCGTGAACCCGCTGCGCTACCGGATCATCGCCTTTGCCGTCTCCGGCTTCCTGGCCGGGATCGCCGGCGGTCTGTACGTGTCGGCCGAGGGCAGCATCGCCCCCACGGTGATGGGCCTGACGCCGATGAGCGTGTACGTGACCATGCTGGTCATCGGCGGCCTGGGCACCTCCACCGGGCCGATCCTCGGCACCATCCTGGTCCAGATCGTGGCGACCGCGCTGATCACCCATCCCGGCGCCGAGTTCACCATCCTGGGCCTGTTCCTGCTCATCGTGGTCATCTTCGTGCCCGATGGCCTGACCGGGCTGACCAGCCGGTACTGGCATCGGATCGGCGCCTGGGCGGCAGAGGGCGACGACGCAGACGACGAGGACACCGGGAAGAGCGCCGGACAGAGCGCCCGGGACCAGCCTGAAGGGAGTACCGATCCGCATGTGGCCTGACGGAGCGCGCTGTGCCGCCGCGTTCACCTTCGACTTCGACGCCGAGGAGGTCTGGATCGGCGAGGACCCCGGCAACGCCGGGCGCCCCGGTGTCCTGTCCCAGGGCACCTACGGCGCCAGGGTCGCGGTCCCGCTGATCCTGGAGCTGCTGGCCCGGCACGGCGTCCAGGCCACGTTCTACATCCCCGGCCGGGTCGGCGAGCGCCACCCCGAGCGGGTGGCGGCTATTGTGCGGGCCGGCCACGAGGTCGCCCACCACGGCTACACGCACACCTCGCCCAGCCAGCTCAGCCGGGACGAGGAGGAGGCCGAGCTGGTCCGCGGCCTGGAGATCCTGCGCGGCTTCGGCGCCGAGGTGACCGGCTACCGGTCCCCGTCCTGGGACCTCAGCCCGCACACCCTGGACCTGGTGCACCAGCACGGCCTGAGCTACTCCTCGAACATGATGGACGACATCCGGCCATACAAGCTGGACCGTGCGCCGCTGGTGGAGGTGCCGATCTCCTGGCTGCTGGACGACGCGCCGCACTTCTGGTTCGACAACTCCAGCTGGACCAAGACCGTGTGCACGACCGCGCACGTGCGAGCCCTGTGGCAGGAGGAGTTCCTGGGCATCAGGGAGCTGGGCGGGGCGGCCGTGTTCACCATGCACCCGCAGATCATCGGCCGCCCGTCCCGGCTGGCCTTCCTCGACTCGTTCCTGTCTTTCGTCACCGGGCACGACGACGTGTGGGTGACCACCACCGCGCAGATCGCGAGCCGCGCGTGAGGGCGGTGGTCACCGGCGCGGCCCGCGGGCTGGGCGAGGCGGTCGCGGCCCGGCTGGCGGCGGGCGGGGCCAGCGTGGCGCTCATCGACATCAGCCCGCAGGTGACGGCCGCCGCCGGGCGCATCGCAGCCGGGCTGGCCCCCGGCGCGGCCGGCCGCACCACGGCGATCGTGGCCGACGTGGCCGGCGAGGCCACCTGCCAGGCGGCCATCGACCGGGCCGCGGCGGAGCTGGGCGGCATCGACGCGCTGGTCAACAACGCGGGCGTCGGCGGGCCCGACACCAGGGTGGTGGACACCGCCTTCGACGACTTCTGGGCCGTGCTGCGCGTCAACCTGGGCTCGGTCTTCCTGGCCTCGCGGGCCGCGGCCCGGCTGATGATCACCCGGAACGCCGGCGGGGCCATCGTCAACCTGGGCTCCATCTTCGGCCAGCAGGGCGTGCCCGGCGGCGCCGGGTACTGCGCCTCCAAGGCGGCGGTGGCCCTGCTCACCCAGTCGCTGGCGCTGGAGCTCGCCCCGCACGGCATCCGGGTCAACACCATCGCCCCCGGCAACATGGCCACCGAGATGCACTGGGACGAGCTGCGCTCGCGGGCCCGGGCCGCGGGGACCACGTTCGAGGAGCAGGTCGACCTGGTCGCGCGCAGCGTGCCGCTGGGCCGGCACGGCACCGGCGACGACATCGCCGGCGTGGTGGCCTGGCTGGTCTCCGCCGACGCCGGGTACGTCACCGGGCAGACGATCGGGGTCAACGGTGGCGTCTGGCTCAGCTGACCAGCCGGGCCGGATGGCCGGCCGCCGGGCGCTGGTGACCGGCGGCGCGTCCGGCATCGGGCTGGCCACCATCCGGCGGCTGCAGGCCGAGGGCGCCCGGGTGGTGGCAGCCGACCTGCGGCCGCCGCCGGCCGGCGGATCCGGCTGCCCGTACCTGACCGCCGACGTGACCCGCCCTGACCAGATCGCGGCCGCGGTGGCCAGGGCCGCGGCGCTGCTGGGCGGGCCGGCCGACGTGCTGGTCAACGCGGCCGGGATTTACCGGATCCGGCCGCTGCTGGACCTGAGCCCGGCCGAGTGGGACGAGACGCTGGCGGTCAACCTGCGCGGGCCGTTCCTGGCCGGCCGGGCTTTCGCGGCCGCGCTCATCGACGCCGGCCGGCCGGGCGCGATCGTGAACATCGCCTCCACCGCTGCCCTGGTCGCCGACGGGGCCGAGCCGTCCGCGCACTACAACGCGAGCAAGGCCGGGCTGCTGGCGCTGACCCGGCAGATGGCCGTGGAGTGGGCCCCGCACCGGATCCGGGTCAACGCCGTCTGCCCCGGCGTCATCGACACCCCCATGCTGCGGCTGATGGACGATCCGGTGGCCGGCCAGGCCTACCTGGAGGCCGGCGTCCCGCTGCGGCGGATCGGCACGCCCGCCGAGGTGGCGGCCGTGATCGTGTTCCTGGCCTCGGCCGACGCCTCTTACCTCACCGCGACGGCCATCCCGGCGGATGGCGGCAGCACAGCAATCTGAAGGGACACCGACATGGCGCAGAACCCGCAAAAGCAGTATCCGCACGTGCGGGTGGCCGGGACCGCGGAGCAGCGCGGGCGGCAGTACGGCGAGCAGGCGGCCGGCCGGGTGGCCCGCTCGGTGAGCGCCTACCGGTCGGTGTTCGCCGAGGTGGCCGGCTGGACCTGGGCCACGGTCCGGGCCGAGGCGGCCCGGTTCGAGGCGCCCATCGCCGCATTCGGCCCGCAGTACCTGGCTGAGATGCGCGGCATAGCCGAAGGCGCCGGGCTGGACTTCCTGGACGTGCTGGCCATCAACGTGCGCACCGAGGTGATGTACGCGGCCAAGGCCCGCCAGGCCGCGGCCATCGGCCGGGTCGCCGCCACCGGCCGGCCAGGGGAGTGCAGCGCGTTCGCCGTCGCCCCCGCGCCCGGCCGCGGCGGGCCGACGCTGATCGGCCAGAACTGGGACTGGCTGCCGCACGTCGCCGACACGGTCGTGGTGCTCGAGGCCGCGCAGGACGAAGGGCCGGACTTCGTCACCGTCGTCGAGGCCGGGTTGCTGGCCAAGACGGGCATGAACTCATCCGGGCTGGGCCTGGTGACCAATGCCCTGGTCACCGCCGACGACGTGGGCGAGCCCGGGCTGCCCTACCACGTCCTGCTGCGAGCCATCCTGGACGCCGAGAACACTTCCGACGCGCTGATCACCCTGCAGGCCGGCGTCCGGTCCTCGTCGGCCAACTACCTGATCGCGCACCAGGACGGCGTCGTGGTGGAGGTGGAGGGCTCGCCGGGCGACTTCTCCCGGCTGTACTTCTTGTATCCCGATGCCTGCCCGGACGGCGCCGGGGCGGTGCTGCACACCAACCACTTCCTCAGCGAGCGGTTCGCCCGCACGGACGTCTCGGCGTGGGCTATGCCCGACAGCCCGGTGCGGCTGCAGCGGCTGCGGGCCGGGGTCGCGGCCGCGCCGGACTGCTCGCTGGCCACCTTCCGGGCCCTGCTATCCGACCACGCCAATTACCCGTCCGGCATCTGCTGCCACCCCGACCTGCGGCTGGCCCCGGCCGACCAGGGCATGACCGCGACCTCGGTGCTGATGGACCTGACCGCCGGGCGGCTGTGGCTGACCGACGGCAACCCGTGCACCGCGCCCTACCGCGAGCTGGACTACTCCGGCTTCCTGGCCAAGCCCTCCCCGGTGGCTCGCAACACGCCCGCACGGGACACACCGGCCAGGGAGGTCGCGTGAGCCTGTCGCTGGGCTTCGGCCTGATCACCTGCCAGCGCTACCCCGGCGACCCGCGGTCCGACACCGAGATCTACGCCCAGGCCCTGGACCTGGCCGAGCAGGCCGAGCGGGGCGGCCTGGACTCCGTCTGGGTGTCCGAGCATCACTTCGTGGACGACGCCTACCTGCCGTCCCTGCTGCCGCTGGCCGCCGCCATCGCCGCCCGCACCAGCCGGCTGCGGATCGGCACCGGCCTGCTGCTGGCCCCGCTGCACGACCCGCTGCGGCTGGCCGAGGACGCCGCCGTCACCGACCTGATCTCCGGCGGCCGGCTGATCCTCGGCGTCGGCCTGGGCTGGCGCGAGGAGGAGTTCGCCGGCCTGGGCGTGCCGCTGGCCCAGCGGGTGCCGCGGCTGGTGGCCAGCCTGGACACCATGCGCCTGGCCTGGCGCGGTGAGCTGGTAGCCGGCGCCGCGGGCCGTCCCGCCGTCCCGGTCCGGCCCCGCCCGGCCCAGCCCGGCGGCCCGCCGCTGTGGATCGGCGCCATGAGCGAGCCGGCCATCCGCCGGGCCGGCCTCATCGCCGACGGGTTCATGGCCACCGAGGTCACCCCCGGCATGCTGGCCAGCCAGGTGGCCTGGGCCCGGGAGGCCTTCCGCGGCGGCGGCCGGACCGGCCCGTTCCAGCTCAGCGTGCACCTGCCGGTGTTCGCCTGGGACGGCCCCGGTGCCTGGGAGCTCATCCGCGACCAGCACCGCTACATCGGCTGGAAGTACGAGGACATGGACGACGCACGGGGCCGTGGCGGCGAGCCCGCCCCGCCGCCCCCGCTGACCGCGGGCGAGGAGGCCGCGCTGCGCTCGTCCATCATCCTGGGCACGCCCGGCGAGGTCGCCGCCGCCATCGACGACTACCGTCGGGCGGCCGGCGGCGACCTGGTGTTCATCGCCCGGCTGTATTTCCCCGGCCTGCCCTGGGACATCCAGCAGCGGGCGCTGCGCCTGTTCGCCGGCGAGGTGGCCCCGCGGGCCCGCGAGCTGGCAGCCTCCGGTGCCTGAGCCGGGCTGGGTGGTCGGCATCGACGTCGGCGGCACCTTCACCGACGCCATCGCAGCCAGCGCCGGCGGCGGCATCCGGGTGGCCAAGGTGCCCTCCACTCCCGCCGATCCTGGCCTGGCCTTCGAGCGGGCCCTGACCGCGCTGGCCGGCGCGGGCGTCCGCCCGGCCGCGGTGAAGATGATCTTCCACGGCACCACCGTGGCCACCAACGCCCTGCTGACCGGCCAGACAGCCAGGGTGGTGCTGGCCGCTACCGAGGGCTTCAGGGACATCCTCGGCTACCGCAACGGGTCCCGGCCGGTGGTCTATGACCTGGCCCAGCCGCGGCCCCGGCCGCTGGTCCGGCGGCGAGACCGGATCGAGGTCGCCGAGCGGCTGTCCGGCCTGGGCGAGGTGGTCACCGAGCTGACCGACGCTGAGATCGACCGGGTCGCCCGGGCCGTTGCCGACCGCGAGCCCGAGGCTGTCGCGGTGAGCCTGCTGTTCAGTTACCTGGATGACCGGCACGAGCGGCGGCTGGGCGACGCCATCGCCCGGCGGCTGCCCGGCATCCCGGTCACGCTGTCGTCAGCCGCGGCCCGCGAGTTCCGGGAGTACCCCCGGACCTCCACCGCCGTCATCAACGCCGCGCTGCGCCCCGTGGTGGGCAGCTACCTGCTCCGGCTTCGGGCGCTGATCGGCGCGCTGGGCATCGCCCCGGCGGTGCAGATCATGCAGTCCAACGGCGGCTGCCTGCCCGCCGACCGGGCCGCCGACCAGGCCCACCGGCTGGTGCTGTCCGGCCCGGCCGCGGGGGTGGCCGGCGCCGTGGCCCTGGGTGCCAGCTACGGCCTGGGCCGACTAGTCTCCCTGGACATGGGCGGCACCTCGCTGGATGTCTGCCTGATCCCCGACGGCGTCCCGCCCGTCACCTCCCGCCAGGAGATCGGCGGCAGCCCGATCCTGGCCCCGGCCGTGGACATCGTCACCGTGGGCGCGGGCGGCGGCAGCATCGCCCGGGTCGACCGGGCGGGGCGGCTGCGGGTCGGCCCGGACAGCGCGGGCGCCCGCCCCGGACCGGCTGCCTACGGCCACGGCGGAAAGCAGGCCACGCTGACCGACGCCCACGTGGTCGCCGGGACCCTGCCCGCCGACCTGCCGCTGGCCGGCCAGCTCCCGCTCAGCGCGGCGGCCGCCCGGGCCGTGCTCGAGCCGGTCGCCGCCGCCCTCGGGCTGCCCGTGCCTGACGCTGCCGAGGGCGTCGTGCGGCTGGCGGTGGCCCAGATGACGGCCGCGCTGCGCCGCGTGTCGGTGCAGCGCGGCATCGACCCGCGCGACTACACGCTGGTCGCCTTCGGCGGCGCCGGGCCGCTGCACGCCGGGCTGCTGCTGCGCGAGATGGGGTTCCGGGCCGTGCTGGTCCCGCGGTTCCCCGGCCTGTTCGCCGCGGCGGGCCTGACCGCCACCGACGTCCGGGTCGACGACTCGCGCACCGTGCTGCAGGTGCTGCGGCCAGGGCTGCTCGGCGACCTGGCCGCCTGGTACGCCGCCGCGGGCCGTGAGCTGACCCGGCAGCTGCGGCGCGACGGCGTGCTGGCCGGCGCCATCCGGCTCGCGGCCAGCGCCGACTGCCGCTTCCTCGGCCAGGGCTACGAGCTGAGCGTGCCGCTGGCATCGGCCACCCGGCGGGGGCTGGCCGGGCTGGCCGCCGACTTCCGCCGGCAGCACCTGCGGACCTACGGTCATGCCAGTGACAACCAGGACGTCGAGGTGGTGAATGTGCGCCTGTCGGCGTTCGGGTCCCTGCCGTCGGGCCAGGGGCCGGGCGAAGTACCAGCGCCGGCCCCGGCTCCGGCCAGAATGGGCCGTGTCCCGGCGTCGGCCCGCTCCGGCAGCGTGCTGGCCCGGCTGCCCGGCACCCCCGGCCCGCGCGAGCTGCCGCTCTACCAGCGGGACCAGATCGGTCCCGGCCGGGCGCTTGCCGGGCCGGCCATCGTGCACCAGCTCGACACCACCACCGTGGTGCTGCCCGGCCAGCGGGCCAGGGCCGACGAGCTCGGCAGCCTGTGGCTGGAGGAGGCCCGGTGAGCCGGCCGCGCGGCTGCCGGCCCGACCCGATCACATTCGAGCTGGCCAGCGCCGCCCTGCACGCGGCGGCGGTGGAGATGGGCGAGGTGCTCAAGCACTCCAGCTACAGCCCGATCATCCGCGAGATGGACGACTTCAGCTGCGCCCTGTTCGCCGCCGACGGGGATCTGGTCGCCCAGGCCGACTTCATCCCGGCCCAGCTCGGTGCCATGTCGCTGGTAGTGAAGTCGATCATCAGCCGGTGGGGCGACGCCGTCGCGCCCGGCGATGCCTACCTGGCCAACCACCCCTACCTCGGCGCCATGCACACCCCGGACCTGAACGTGATCATGCCGATCTTCCGGGACAGCGCCCTGCTGGCCTGGACCGGCACTGCCGCGCACCACATCGACGTGGGCGGGGTGCGGCCGGGTACCGAGGGCCCCGACCTGACCGAGGTCTACGCCGAAGGGCTGCTGCTGCCCCCGGTCCGGCTGTACCGGGCCGGCCAGGAGAATCCGGACGTGTTCGCGTTCGTCGGGGCGGCCGTGCGCGATCCGGTGTCCACCCTGTCCGACCTGCGCGCTCAGCGCGCCGCCTGCCTGGTCGGCGAGCGCCGGGTGGCCGAGTTGGCCGACCGCTACGGCACCGCGGTGGTGACCGCGGTGTTCGGGCTGATGCTCGACTCGGTGGAGCGGGCCACCCGGCTCGACCTGGCCGACCTGCCCGACGGCACGGCCGAGGCCGAGGGCTACCTGGACGACGACGGCGCCGGCGGCCCGCCGGTCCGGATCGCCGCCCGGCTGGCCAAGCACGGTGACGCGCTGACCGTGGACCTCAGCGGCTGCGCGGCCCAGGTGCCGGGGGCCATGAACGTGCCCTTGGCCAGCACCAGGGCCAGCGTGATCTACGCCATCCGGGCCATGACCGACCCGGCCCGGCCCACCAACGACGGCATCCTGCGCGCGGTGGAGATCATCTGCCCGCGCGGCAGCGTGCTCAACCCCGAGCCGCCCGGCGCCGTATCGGTCCGGCACAACACCTGCCAGCGGCTGGCCGACACGCTGATCAGGGCCGCCTCGCTGATCTGGCCCGAGCGGGCCGTGGCCAGCAGCACGGTGGCCTTCTTCGGCATGAACCTGGCCAGCGTCTCGCCCCGCACTGGCACGCCCAGCGTCATGGCCGAGGTGGCCGGCGGCGGGACCGGCGCGCACGGCGGCGGCGACGGCCTGGACGGGGTCGACACCTACATGGCCAACGTCGGCCTGATGCCGGTCGAGGTGGCCGAGTCGAGCTACAGCGTCCGGATCCGGCGCACCGAGCTGATCGCCGGGTCGCAGGGGGACGGCGAGTACCGCGGCGGCCTGGGCCTTCGCCGCGACTACGAGGTACTCGGCCGCCCGGCCGCGGTCACCTTCTACTCCGAGCAGACCGATCCGCGCTTCGCGCCTCGCGGAGTGCACGGCGCGACTGACGGCCAGCCGTCGCGGATTACGGTCTTCGACCCGGAGGGACGGCCGGTCCCGGCCGGGACCAAGGGGGCGATGACGCTCCCGCCCGGGTCGGTGATCAGGATCGAGACCAGCGGCGGCGGCGGGTATGGTGACCCGGCCCGCCGCGACCCGGCCCAGCGAGCAGCCGATGAGGAGGACGAGCGGGGATGAGCAAGGAGCCTGTGAGCGAGCCCGTGAGCAAGCCGGCGGACCTGGTGCTGCGCGACGGCGCGGTCTACCGGGTGGACGCGGCCCGATCCTGGGCCCGGGCGGTGGCGGTCCGTGACGGCCTGATCGCCGCGGTCGGCACCGACGCCGAGATCGACGCCCTGACCGGGCCTGGCACAGAGGTGGTCGAGCTCGGCGGCCGGATGCTGCTGCCCGGCTTCGTGGACGCCCACGTGCATGCCTGCGGGGCCGGGGTGGAGCGGCTGCAGTGCGACCTGGCCGAGGCCCACGGCCTGGACGACTACCTGGCCATCGTCGCGCAGTACGCCGACAGCCACCCCGCGGCGGCCTGGATCCTCGGCGGCGGCTGGTCGGTAGGCGTGTTCCCCGGCGGGATGCCGTCTCGCCACGACCTGGACCGGGTCGTGCCCGACCGGCCGGTCTTCCTGTCCAACCGGGACCACCACGCGGCCTGGGTGAACACCAGGGCCCTGGAGGCGGCCGGGCTGACCGCCAGCACCCCTGACCCGGCCGACGGCCGGATCGAGCGCGAGCCCGACGGCACCCCGGCCGGCACCCTTCAGGAGGGGGCGATGGGCCTGGTCCAGCGGGTCGTGCCCCGGCCCGAGGTAGCCGAGCAGGTGGCCGGGATCGTCGAGGGCCAGCGCTACCTGCACGCGCTGGGCATCACCGGCTGGCAGGAGGCCATCGTCGGTGACTACGCCGTGGTGCCGGACTGCTTCGACGCCTACCTGGAGGCCGACCGGCGCGGGCTGCTCACCGGACGGGTGACCGGCGCGCTGTGGTGGCAGCGCGGCCGCGGCACCGAGCAGCTGCCGGGCCTGATCGAGCGCCGGGAGCAGGCCGGGCGGCAGGGCCGGTTCCAGGCAACCAGCATCAAGATCATGCAGGACGGCGTGTGCGAGAACTTCACCGCCGCCATGCTGACCCCGTACCTGGACGGTCACGGCCACGAGACCGGCAGCGCCGGGCAGAGCTTCTTCGACCCGGCCGAGCTGACCGCGGCGGTGACCGCCATTGACGCGGCCGGGTTCCAGGTCCACTTCCACGCCATCGGTGACCGGGCGGTGCGCGAGGCGCTGGACGCGGTCGCGGCGGCCCGGGCTGCTAACGGGCCGGGCGACCGCCGCCATCACATCGCGCACATCCAGGTCGTGCATCCCGAGGACCTGCCCCGGTTCCGCGAGCTGGACGTGGCCGCCAACTGCCAGGCCCTGTGGGCGTGCGAGGAACCGCAGATGACGGAGCTGACGATGCCGTTCCTGGGCCCGGTCCGGGCCGCCTGGCAGTACCCGTTCGGCAGCCTGGCCCGGTCCGGCGCGCAGCTCTGCATGGGCAGCGACTGGCCGGTGTCCAGCCCGAGCCCGCTGTGGCAGATGCATGTGGCGGTCAACCGGACCGTGCCGCCCGGCTACCCGTACGCCCCGGCCGGCACCGGGAGCGTGTTCCTGCCGCCAGAGCGGATCACTCTTCCTGATGCCCTGGCCGCGTTCACTATCGGCTCGGCCTGGGTCAACCACGCCGACCACGTGAGCGGCTCGATCGAGGTCGGGAAGGCGGCCGACCTAGTGGTGCTGGACCGCAACCTGTTCGCCCGCCCGGCTGCGGAGATCGCCCTGGCCCAGGTCGACCTGACCTTCGCCGGCGGCCGCCTGGTGCACGACGGGTCCGCCAGCTAGGACCGGCGAGGATGGGTGGTGCATAAGCCCGGTCCTTCCGGTCCCTTCGGGGTGGCGTCTCCGTTGCTGCCTGACCAGCACGCCAAAGAGCCGCTCACAGGCCTGTTCCCTGAGCGGGCCGGCCTGCCGGGTCTAGCTCCCGGTCGCTGCGAACCAGGCGCTGGCGGGCGAGGTCACGAACACGACGGGGGCGATGCACGGGTGGGGGAGGCTCACGGTGGCTTTGATGTCGGCGTTCCCGGAGGTGCTGGCCGGGAACTGGGCGGTGCTGACGTTGGTGACGCTGGCCATCCCGTCGGCGTCGATGCTCTGGCAGCTGACGATCGCCTTGAAGCCGGGGATCGGGTTGGTGCCCTGCTGCGCGGGCGGAACCGGGGACCGGTCGGCGAGGACGAGACCCCGTACGTGCACGAGCAGGTGACCGTCGCTGCCGAGTGAGCCGGTCCCGGATGTGATCATCCACGGCAGCCCGCCGCCGGGCACCGTGCGGATGGGACTCGCGGG
>DASUBV010000192.1:0-16201 GCA_035763085.1 Streptosporangiaceae bacterium
GTGGTCTAGCGCCCACTCATAGACCGCCACGGCGTCCTCGACGGCGGCCGGACCCGGATGCTCAGGGGCCCGCCGGTAATCCACGGCCAGCACGGCCGTGTCAGCGGCCTGAGCCAGCCGCCGGCAGATGGCATCGTGTGACTCCAGGTCGCCGACCACGAAGCCGCCCCCGTGCAGGTACAGCGTCAGCGGCCGCGGGTCCCGGGCTGGCCGGTACAATCGCGCGCGCACGTCCCGCGCGGCAGTCAGATCCTCGACAGCCGACAGCTCCGGGCCGCGCGGCCGCGACGCGGCACGCGCCCTCGATGCATCCCGCAGCGGCCCGGCACCGACAGCACGGTTGGCCGGGCCACCAGCCTGCCGCAGGTCGGCGACCCAGCGGGCCAGGCTGTCATCCGCTGCAGGCGCGGCACCGGGAGGAGGGGGCATCTGAGCAGCCATGGCTGGTCATTGAAGCAGTTTTCCGCTCCGGCTATGAGCAGGGGCGTGCACGTCAGCGGTCGCCGGCTCTCTGGCACGATGGCGATATGGCTGCCTACTGGCTCAGTGTGTACAAGGAGATCCTCGACCAGGCCAAGCTCGCGGCGTACGCCGAGCTGGCCGGCCCGGCCCTGCGTGACGCGGGCGGGACTTTCATCGTCCGCGGCCTCCCCGAGCAGGTCTACGAGGCAGGGGAGCAAACCCGCACCGTGATCATCAGCTTCGACTCGGTCGAGGCCGCCCAGGCTGCGCACGACAGCCCGGCCTACCAGGAGGCCCTGCGGGCTCTCGACGGCGGCGCCGTCCGCGACCTGCGCATCGTGCCCGGCGCGGAGTGACCGGGCTGTCCTGACCCCGGTCGAGTGAAAGCTCTGCGGGTAGCTGCCCCCGCGGTCGTGCGGCTTCGCGATCAGGATCCGTGGTACAGCCGGTCAAGGCCGATGAGCTGGACGGAAGGGTCGCGGTCCGCCATTGCAACCAGAGCGTCGCTGAACCCGGCTCCACTGAACAGGAGCAGCCGGGCGTCGTCCGCGCCGGGTTTCTTTCTTGCCTGAAGCAGACCGCGGACATGCTCGAGTCTCTTCAGGTGACCGGTGGTCATGCTTTCCTGCCATTTCGCCTCGCCGATAGCGAGCAGCGTGCCCCGGTCGCCACCGTCACGGCCGAAGACGGCCACATCGAGTTCCGCTGTCTTCCGCGCCCCTGGGTCGGACACCGTTCCGCTGGCGACGCGGGTAGGGTAAGCGTCACCGTAGGTTTCCGGCCCGGCATGCCAGCGAGCCCACTGGCGGCAGAGGCCCTCAAAATGCGGCCCGACCACGTTGCTGTGGAAGACATGTTGGGAGCGCCGCCAGACCCGGGCAGCGCGGCCGGGGCGCTCAAGATCGCCCCATGCCGGGCGCATGATCGCGTGGTAGAACGTCAGCAGCGGCTCTGCGATGCGGTACGCCGAACGATTCCCTCTCAAGGCATCCGTTTCATGCGTGATGAGCCCGGCATCGTGTAGGACGCCCAGGGGATGAGCCAGGTCCGTGGACTTGCGTTCCAGATAGCGGGCGATGCCGCCGCGGGTAGTGCTGCCCTCAGCTATTGCTGCGAGTACGGCATGGTAGAGGGCAGTGTCGCGGATGTCGGGTTCCTCGGCGAGGATGTAGCGGGCCTCGCGGAACAGGGGTCTGCCGGGGTTGAGAACTGTGCGGCACACCCACGAGTCGAAGTCCTCGGCGTCAGCCGGGGTGTCGTCCTGAGCGAACTCCCTGCGGTACGCGGGAGTTCCGCCCACGATGGCATTAGTCAGTACTGCGGCGTGGAGGTCGGCTAGTCCCCAGAATTCCCGGGCCAGCCGGAAGTCGAGGGTGGGGACGACCAGTTCCAGCCCGGCCCTGCCCCGCAGCGGCGCGCTTCCTGCCAGGAGCCTGCCCATGAAGGACACCGCTGAGCCGCATAGCAGCAGGCGCACCGGGGTGTTGCGCCGCTGGGCGGCTGGATCAAGAGCGCGCTGGATCAAGGACGGAAGCGCGGGGGAGGCCTTGGCGAGGAAGGGAAACTCGTCGATCACCACGGGCTTCGGCCCGTTGACGGCGATGCGCATCAGCCTGGTGATGGCTTCGTCCCACCCAGTGAACCGGAAGGGCACCGGCTCGCCCAGATGAGATGCGAGCGCTTCCCCGAACTGATGCAGGGAGTCCGCTTCGGTGGTCTCGGCAGCGGTGAACATGAAGCCGCGTGCCGCGACTGTTATGGCGTCAAGGAGGAAGGTCTTGCCCTGGCGGCGTCTGCCGGAGACGATCCCCAGCGTGGCCCGCGGAGCGCTGCTGCTTGCGAACCGAGTGAGCTCATCCCATTCAAAGTCGCGGTCGAACATGTCCGGGGGCTTGCTCCACGCCAAGGCCTGCCTCCCTTCGCGTTTCGATAACTCTACTTATTATAGGTACAGTTATCCAAGACTACGAGCTCTCACGGTATCGCTGGCACGAACTTCCGTTCGTGCCGCATGCTGACAGGCTGACAACAGCCAGGCCGGGCCGGCAGCTGTGGCCTTCGTCAGCCGTCCAGAGTGCCGCCCGGCAAGCGGGTGCCGGACCGTGCGCTTGCCAGTACATCGCGGATGGAGCTGGTCACGAGTTCCGGGACGCGGCGCGGCCCGCCGGACGGCGGTGCGGGCCAGGCCGGGCAGGTCAGCCGGGACGGTGGCCGGCGAGCTGCTGGCACATCCAGGTCAGCCAGGCGATGCGCTGGCACTCATAGTCGATGCCGCAGCGCAGCGTCGCATAGCTGCCGAAGTCCGGGTCGCTGACCGGCGGCGGGCCGTCCTGGTGGCGGCTCTCGACCAGCTCCCAGTCCGCCTCGTACTCGGCGAGCCGGTCCTGGTGCCGCCGGACCTGCCCGGCGAACAGCTCCTGCGCCCCGGCCGGGTCAGCGGTCCAGATCGAGTAGGCCTTCAGCAGCAGCTCGTCCCGGCCGCTCTCGGCGGGTGCCGGGTCCTGCAGCACCCACTCGTGCAGGGCCTCCAGGCCGGTCTCGGTGAGCGAGTACACCTTCTTCTCCCGCGGGCCGGGTCCGGGCCCGGCGGAGAAGCGAACCAGTTCCGCGTCCAGGAGCTTGCGCAGTTCCGGGTAGATCTGGCCGTGCCGGGCGGACCAGAAGTAGCCGATCGGCCGCCGGGACCGCGCCGACAGCTCGTATCCCGTGGACGGCTGCCGGGCGAGCATGGCGAGGATCGCGTAGCCGAGCTTGGAGATCACCCGAGGCACCCGCCTGTTGACTGATCGGACCTGACACCATCACTATGTCAGAACAGACATAGTCAAGGCTGCCCCCGCCGCCCGCAGACCGCGTTCATACCGACCCGCGCCGTACCCGGAGCCAGTCCCGCACATGACAGTCAGGGCCATCAAGATCGTGATCGCGGCCGCCGTGCTGCTGGTCCTGGCGGCGGGGTGCGCCGGCTCCGGCGCAGCAGGCCCGGGGAACGCCGGCCAGGGCAGCTCGTCGCCCGGAGCATCCCGGAACGTCGCAGCCAGCCCGCCTGCCGCCGGTTCCGCGACGGCGTCCGCGGCGCCAAGGGCGTCGGCGGCCTTCAGTCAGTGCGGTCCGCCGGATGCGCCCGCCCGGCCCGTCACGCTGCATGCGGCTGGCGGGGCGCGACTGGCGGCGGTCGAAGCAGGCACGGGCCCGCGCGGCGTCGTCCTGGTTCCCGAGCTCGGCCCGGCCGGGAAGTGCGGCTGGTGGACCTACGCCGCCTACCTGGCCGCCCGCGGGTACCGCGTGCTGTTGTTCGATCACCGGTGCGCCGGGGAGAGCAGCTGCCCGGCGGGCGCGGCAGGCGCCGACCTGATGGCCGACATCCGCAGCGCCGTCAGCCGGCTGCGTCGCGATGGCGCGGCCCGGGTGGTGCTCATGGGAGCGTCGCAGGGCGGGTCGGAGGTGCTGATCGCCGGCACGGTGCCGCCACGCGGCGTCACCGCGGTGATCTCCCTGTCGGCGGATGAGCTGACCACGCCGCTGGCCAGTCGCCCGTATCAGCGGACGGGCGAAGCGGCCCCGCCGCGCCTGCGCCTGCCCGTCCTGTTCGCCGTTGCCGCGCAGGATCCGTATGTCACCGTGCAGCAGACTCGCCACCTGTACCGGGCGGCCCGGTCGCGCAGCAAGCGCCTGGTCCTGCTCGGGCCCGCCGCCGGGCACGGCTGGGACATGCTGGCATCAGCGGCTCCCGGCGGCGTGCGGCCGTCCCTCAGCCGCACGGTCGTCGCGTTTCTCCGCCAGGCCACCGCATGACGCCCGGGCCCCGCGCCTGCGGGCGAGCCGCCGCACTGGCGGGCCTCGTGCTGATCGCGGCATGCAGCGGCACGAGCAGCAGCCCGCCTGGCTCCGCACCCCCGGCCCCGCCGGGAACGACCAGCCCGGCAGCAGCAAGCTCTGGTGCCGCGGCGCCGGCGCTGGACGGCTGCTTCACCGCGGCCCGCGCCGCGATCAGGAGGACCATCACGAAGGTGCCCGGCCGGGGCGGCGACACGCTCACGCTGGCCACCATCGGCAGCGGCCACCGCACCGTCGTCCTGTCCAACGAGAGCGACGAGAACCTCTGCTCCTGGCTGCCGTTCGCGACGCGCCTTGCCGCCGCCAGGTACCGGGTCGTGGTCTGGGACTACGGCGTGAACCCGGCCCCCGGTGAGCTGGCTCGCCTGGTCAGGCACCTGCGCTCACAAGGAGCGACGCGCATCGTGCTGATGGGCGCCTCCGAAGGGGCGAAGGCCTCGCTGATCGCCGGCGCGCGGATCAGGCCAGCGGTACAGGGAGTGGTCTCGCTGTCCGCCGAGCCCGTGCTGCAGCCCGGCATCGTGGTGGTCCGGTCGGTGCGGCGCCTGCGCAGCCCGCTGCTGCTGGTTACCGCCCGGCAGGACCCGTTCGGGTCAGCGCAGGCGGCACCGGATTTCCTGGCCGCGGCCCGCAGCCAGGACAAGCGCCTGGTCAGGGTGGCAGGCTCAGATCACGGCACGGCCCTGCTGGCGGGACGCTCCGCCGCCCGGACGATGCCCGCTGTCCTGGCCTTCCTGCGCCGCTCGCTCAGAGCTCGTTCTTGACAACCTGGCCGCCCTTCATGATCAGCTTCAGGTTCCGCTCCGGGGTGGTGAGCACCCGGATGTCGTCCAGCGGGTTCCCGTCGATGACCAGCAGGTCGGCCAGCGCGCCCGGGGCGATCACGCCGAGCTCGCCCTCGCGCTGCAGCAGCCGCGCCGCGGTCGTCGTCGCCGACCGGATCAGGTCGGCCGGCGGCTGGATCTGGGACCGGATCACGAACTCCTGCAGCTGCTGATCGTGCAGGTCGGCGAACAGGTCCGTGCCAAAGACGATCGGCAGGCCCGCCGCGTGCGCCAGCTCCAGGGCGCCGAGCGCGCCGTCGATGACCTTCTCCAGCTTGCCCGCGATGCCGGCGGGCAGCAGGCCCTGGCGGGACCGGGCGGCCAGGGCGTGGTAGGTGACGATGGTCGGGACGTAGAAGGCGCCGTGCCGCTGGAACACCGGGATGCTGCTGGCGTCCATCAGGTTGCCGTGCTCGATGCTCCGCACGCCCGCCTCCAGGCCCCGGTTGATGGCCCGGGAGGTGTAGGCGTGGCCGGCCACGTAGATGCTGGCGGCCGTGGCTTCCTCGACGATGGCCCGCAGCTCTTCCATGGCGAACTGCGTCGAGTCCACCCGGTCGCTGGGGGAGTCGACCGCGCCGCTCAGGTAGACCTTGATGTGGTGCGCGCCGCGGCGCACCTCCTCCCGGACGGCCCGGCGGACCTCGGCCACGCCGTCACAGATGACCCCGATGGCGGGCGAGTAGTAGCTGCCGTCGTACACGCTGCGGTTCGGCGCCCGCCAGTCACCGGCCCCGCCCGTCTGGGACAGCTGCTTGCCGCCGTAGAACATCCGCGGCCCGGTGAAGTACCCCTCCTCCACCGCCCGGGCCAGCCCGATCTCGCCGGCCCCGACGTCGCGGATGGAGGTGAAGCCGCGGGCCAGCATGCCCGCGAGGACGTGGCTGGCGCGGGCCGCGACATAGGTCGGCGCCCACTCGGCCATGCCGAAGACGTCGTGGTCGACGATGGCCGGATGCGTGTGCGCGTCGATGAGCCCGGGCATCACCGTCCGGCCGGCGGCGTCGATGATGACCGCGTCGCCGGGGCCGGTCAGCCCCGGTCCGACGTCGGTGACCCGGCCGTCTTCCACGGCCACCGACTGGCCGTCCGTGATGCTCCCGCTCGCCGCGTCGAGCACCGACGCGTTCCGCAGGATCGTTACTGCCATAGCTTGTTACCCTCTCCGGCCCCGGAAGCGGCCGTCGTCAGCCAGACCGCTGCGCGCCCGGTGCCAGCCAGCGGCGGAAGAACCGGGCGTGCACGCCGAGCAGCTGCTCAATGATCTCCGGCTGCCAGGTGATGTGCGTGACGCCGGGCAGCAGGAGCAGGCCGTGGTCCCGTCCCGCGGCGGTCAGCTCGCGCGACAGCAGCAGCGAGTGCCGCGGGTGCACGTTGTCGTCGGTAAGGCCGTGCACCAGCAGCAGCGGCCGGGTCAGCCCGGCCGCGAGCGGCAGCAGGGAGCTGGCGTCGTAGGCCTCCGGATGCTCGGCGGGGTGACCCAGGTACCGTTCCGTCGCCACGCTGTCGTACCAGCGCCATTCGCTGACCGGGGCTCCCGCGATCGCCGCCGCGAACACGTCGGGCCGTCGCAGCACGGCGAGCGCGGACAGGTACCCGCCGAACGACCAGCCGCGGATGCCGACCCGGCCCGCGTCGAGCTCGCCCGGGTACTGCCCCACAACGTGCTCCAGGGCGGCGACCTGGTCGTCGAGGGCCGCGGTCGCGACGTCGAACCGGAACGCCCGCTCCCAGGCCGGGCCCCGGGCGGGGGAGCCGCGCCCGTCGGCCACGATCACCGCGAAGCCCTGGTCGGCGAGCCACTGCGGCTCGTAGAACAGCCGGCGGGCGCGCAGCACCTGCTGGGACGGCCCGCCGTACGGGGCCATCACGACGGGCAGCGGGCCGGGCGGCCGGACCTCATCGCGGGGCAGCACGACCGCGGTCCGCAGCTCGCGCTCGCCGGCCGCCAGCAGCGTCACGCCCGGCGCGAACGCCGCCTGGGGCAGCGAGCCGACGCTGGCGACCGGCTGCCCGCCGCGCCGGACCCGCACCGTGATGCCGTCGCTGTCCAGCGTCTCCGAGGAGATGGCGAGCAGCGCGCCGCCCGCCTCCGCGGTGTGCAGGCCCGGCTCGTTCGTCAGCCGGGTGACCTCGCCGCTGGCGTGATCCAGGGAGTACACGTGCCGCTCGGTCGGCTCCGGCGTCGCGCAGAAGATCACCGCGTCACCGGCCGTGCCGGCCACGCTGAGGACCTGCAGCCCGGGCGGCGTGACCGGCTGGCCGCCGATGACCAGCCGGTGCGTGTCCTGCGAGTGCGCGGCGTGCAGCAGTCGGCCGTCCGGCAGGTAGCGCGGCGTGCCCGGCGTGAGCTCGAGCCAGTCCGGGTCGGTGTCGGCGTGCAGCAGCCGCGTCTGGCCGGTGCCGGGATCGACGGCGCGAATCTCACTGCGGCCATGGTCGCGGGTGTGCAGCACCAGCAGGAGGCCGGCCGGATCCCACCGGGCGGCCAGCAGGTAGGGAAGCTCGGCGGAGGGGAGCTCAACCTCCGTGATCTGGCCGTCCAGGCTGGCCAGCAGCAGTGCGACCTGCGGGTTGGCCGTGCCGGCAAACGGGTAGCGCTGGCGGGCCGGCTCGGCGGCGGCATCGGACGGGTCACCCAGCCACCAGGACGCGACGTCACGCTCGCTGACCCGGGCCGCCAGCAGCTGCCGGCCGTCCGGGCTCCACCAGTAACCGTGATGGCGGCCCATCTCCTCGGCGGCGCCGAACTCGGCCGCGCCGATGCTCACCTCGGGGTCAGGGTCCGACAGCTCGAGCAGCACCTGGCCGTCCAGGCCGCACACCCGCAGGGCCCGCCCGGCGAGGTAGGCCACCGCGGTCCCGTCCGGCCGCAGCCGCGGGTCGACCACCGGGCCAGCGGCCGGCACCTCGGTCGTGATGCCGGCCCTGAGATCGCAGCTGAACAGGCGGCCCGAGAGCATGAACGCGGCCCGGGCGCCGCGGTCGTCCGCTGAGTACGCCACGATGCCGCGCGCGGTCTCGCGCATCCGCTCGCGCCGGCGCAGCTCGGCGGCCGGGACCACCTCGGGCTCGCCGGCCAGCAGTTCCCGCGGGTCGGCGAGCAGCCGCTCCGCCCCGGTCGAGATGTCCAGCGACCACAGGGCGGTGACCGGGCTGTCGGCCGCGAGCGAGCGCAGGAACAGCAGCCGGTCCGGGTCCGGCACGAACGTCAGGGTGCGGGGCCGGCCGAGGAGGAACCGCCGGCTGCGCGCGAACCGCCGCAGCCGCTCGTCGCTGCCCGCTGCGGGATCCGGCCCCTCGCGCACGGCTGTCACCATCCGGGCAGCGTACCGGCCGGGTCGCCGGCCGCCGCCGGCTGCCCTCGCGGGCAGCGCGGCAGGCGGCCGGGACGGCTAGAAGCCGTACTTCTTGCCATCCAGGGTCTGAGCGGCTGGCGGCGGGCTCAGGGTGACCGGGTCACCGTAGCCGGTGAAGTTGACCTGGCCGCCGTCACTTCCCGGCTGGGCGATTTGCAGCAGCTGCGGGGTACTGGTCGCGGACACGTAGGCGTAGCTGGAGTCCCCGTTGTCGGTCAGCTTGATGGCCGGCTGGCCGGCGACTGTCGTCACCGGGCCCTTGGTCAGGTGGCCGCCTTTCTCGTGGAATGCCCCGGCCAGCTCGGCGGGATCGCAGATCTTCGCCAGCCCGCCCATCTGACCCGACATGGTCGTCTTCAGGTACTTGCCGGACAGCAGCTTCAGCACGGCGGGGTCGCTGCCGCCGAAGCTGTGCCAGAACTTGCGGTTCGGCTTGAGCCAGACCTTCTTGCCGATCGCGATCAGCCGGAACGAGCCCTTGCCGCCCAGGGTCATGCTGCCCACGCAGCCTTTCCCGTGGCTCAGCCGCAGGTCCAGCCCGATCTTCTGGCCAGAGCTCGTCACGGTGCCGGCGACATGAACCGACGAGGCCTTGCTCAGGTTGGCGACGGCCTTGTCGGCGATCTGTGCTCCGCTGAGGCTGGCCAGCGGGTTCGCGGCGGTACTGCCGCCGGTGCCGCCGCTGGTGCTTCCGCAGCCGGCCGCGCCGGCGGCCAGGGCCGCGGCAGCCAGTCCGGCCGCCAGCATCCGCTGCGTGGAGAGAGACACCGACCGTGCTCTCGATCCAGTCATCTATGGCTCCTTCAGTCCGGGCAGACCCGGATAGACCAGGTAACAGCGGACAGCCTAGACAGGGCACTGCCGTCAGGTCCGTGGATCAGGCGCAGGGTTACCGCACTGTAGTGATGAAGCGGACAGTGATGGCGGGGGCCGCGCGGGTCACGGCCGGCGGACGCGGTAGCGCAGGTGCGTGACGCGCTGCGCGAGTTCGGTGTAGTCCGGGGTGCCCCCGTCCCGTGCACCATCACCTCGCCATCCCCGGCCGCCGCGCGGGCCTGCGCGGCGCATGCGCGCACGTCGGTGACGTACCGGATGCTGCCGGGCGGCTCGTCGTCCGGGATCTCGTGCGTCAGGACGAACACTAGCCGCCGGGTGACTCCGCCGCGCTCGGCCGGCCATCCTCGGCCACGCCCAGCCGGCCGTCCCGGCCGGGTTCAGCCGGCCCCGGTCGCCCGGCCGAGTGGTCTTGATGGGAGCGATCATGCCCGTCCTGGAAGACTGTGGCTGACCTGTCGATAGGACTGCTCGCCTGCGGCGGCTGCAGATCTGTGCGCTGCGCCGCGGGCGGACCGGGAGCTGCCTGCATGGAACCTGCCGCGACGACGACCGCTGCACCGCTGTCTGAGCCCGGCCACGAGTCGCTGGAGCTGCGCTCCCGCCGGCTGACCGCCGCGCGCCGCCGGGCCACGGCCCTGCTGGCCGGGGTAACGGCGGTCTTCGTGGCCGTGACGGTGGCCGGCGTCCACGGGACGCTGCTGGGGTATGTGCAGGCCGGCGCCGAGGCGGCCATGGTCGGTGGCGTCGCGGACTGGTTCGCGGTGACGGCCCTGTTCCGCCGTCCGCTGGGCCTGCCGATCCCGCACACGGCCCTGATCGTGGAGCGCAAGGACCAGTTCGCCGCCACCCTGGGCCAGTTCGTCCAGGAGAACTTTCTCAACGCCGACGTGCTCGCCGAGCGGATTCGCTCGACCCGGCTCGTGCCCCGGCTGGCCGACTGGCTGGCCGACGAGGCCAATGCCGCCACCCTGGCCGGCCGGGCCGCGGACCTGGGAGTCACCATCGCCGAGGCGCTGCGCGAGGAGGACGTCCAGCGCGTGCTGACCGCCGAGCTGACCAGGGCGGTCAATGCCGTGGAGGCGGCGCCGCTGGCCGGGCGGCTGCTGCGGGTCATTCTCGCGGGCGGCCACCATGCGGGGCTGTTCACCGACATCGTGTCGGCGGCTGACCGCTACCTCGCCGAGCACTACGCCGAGCTTCGCGAGCTGTTCGAGGCTGAGGCGCCGCGCTGGGTGCCGGACGCGGTCAACCGGCGGCTGTATGACCGCATGCAGACGCGGCTGCGCAGCCGGCTGGCCGCGATGGCCGCCAACCCCGACGATGAGACCAGGCTCCAGTTCGAGCGGTGGATCGCCGGGCTCCCGGACCGGCTCGAGACATCGCCCGAGCTGCGCGAGCGCGGGGAGCGGCTCAAGCGCGAGGTCCTGGACAGCGCGGGGCTGCGGGACTGGTCCTCGTCGCTGTGGCGGCATGTCAAGAGCTCGCTGCGGACTCAGGCCGCCGACCCTGGATCTGACCTGCGCCGCAGGCTGGCCGGCGGGCTCGCGGCGGCCGGGCGGCACCTCGGCTCGGACCGTCAGCTCCAGGACAGCCTGGAGCGGGTCGTCGAATCGGGCGCCCGGGGGCTGGCCGGGCAGTTCCACGACGAGCTCGCCGGCCTGGTCACCGGAACCATCCAGCGCTGGGACGCCGCGCAGACCTCCAGCCAGCTGGAGCTGCTGCTGGGCCGCGACCTGCAGTTCATCCGCATCAACGGCACGGTGGTGGGCGCGGGTGTGGGGCTGGCCCTGCACGCCTTCATCATGGCCGTGGGCTGACGCGCTCAGCGGCCGCGCATGATCCGCCGGCGGTAGATCAAGCTCCCGGCGCCCGCGAGGACGGCCGCCGCGCCGATCGCCAGGAGCGGGAGGTTCTGGAATCCCGCGGTACCGCCGCCGCCCGTGGCCGGGGCAGCGGTGGGCGTCGCGTGGTGATGCGCCCGGTGCGGTCGTGCCGACCTGCTCGCCGGCGCTGAGTGGGAGGCGGCCGGGCCGGAGTGGTGCCGAGCCGGGCTGGAGTGGTGACCTGACGGGCTCGAGCGCCCCGGGCTGGGGCTCTCGCCGCGGCCGGGAGTGGCCGTGGCCGAGCCGCTGCCGGGGGAGAAGGTCGTGGGTGTCGCCGAGGGTGTTGACCCGCTGCAGCCGGCGAGGGAAGCCGCGCCCAGGACCGCCAGCGCGGCGCAGCTGGCGGCTCCTCGCCGCACGCCGAGTCCCGTCCGCACGCTGGCTAGGCCCATATCGAGGAGATCTCCTGCCGGGTCGGGCTGGTGGCCGGGTCATTTCCGGCCCGGCCAGCTTGAAGGCGGCTCATGTGACGGCGCCGGCCAGCGCCCGGATCTGCCGGGAAGGGGAGGTAAAAAGGCCGCGAGGGCGCCTTGCTAATGCCGCGAACGGCGCTGACGGGCAATGGCCAGTTCATCATTACGACATTAGGCTACGCGAGTAGAAGCCCCGGCGGAAGCGAAGGAAACGGCGGCATATGGCGGATGCGGAGTGGCGGCGGATAGCCGGCTTCCGCGTGGTTATCTCCTGGTCGGACTCCGGGCCGTCGCTTCCCGCCGGGACGGCCGTCAGCCCGCGGGCCCGTCTCGCCGGACTGCTCGGCGCCCTGCTGATCCTGGGCGGCGCGGTGGCCGCGGGCGTCGCGGTCATCGCCCAGGTGCATGCGCCGCAGCCGTCCGCGGCGGCCGCGGGGACGACCGGGATGCGCGCGGGCGGCTCCGGCGCGCTCCGGCGCTCGCTGCCGGTGTCGGTGGACATCCCCGCCATTGGCGTGCACTCGGAACTGCTGCACCTGGGAGTCGGCGCCAGCGGCACCATGCAGGTACCGTCGCTGGCCAGGTCGGCGGGGAAGGCAGCCTGGTACAAGTACTCGGTCACGCCTGGCCAGACCGGGGTGTCGGTGATCGAGGGCCACGTTGACACCTACCACGGGCCGGCTGTCTTCTTCCGCCTCGGCTCGCTGCACCCCGGCGACCGCGTTAACGTGCGACTGGCCGACGGCGTGACCGCCGTCTTCCGGGTGACCGGAGTACGGGAATATGTCAAGTCACATTTCCCGGCCCAGGCAATTTACGGCGCGGCCAATCATGCTGTCTTGATCCTGATAACGTGCGGTGGCTCATTCGACTACGCCACCCATCAGTACCTCAGCTCCACGGTGGTATTCACCTCCCTTGCCTCAGCCCGGCGCCCCGGCCGCGCCGGAACGGCTGGCTGATGACCCGTCCCGGCCCGCCGCCAGCTGGGGGCGCCAGCGATCTTGCCCAGCCCGGTCCCCGTGATCAAGGGCCGCCAGGCGGCAGATTCCGGCGGGCCGGGTCCGCAGGTATCGTTTTTGGGTAGAACGGACTGAGAAAGGTGGCTTGCTTGCGCCGAGTGCCGGATGCGGACTGGAGTACTGCGCGTTGCTGCTGAGCAGCTTGCGAGGCCAGCGGGGACGTGCGCTGCTGCGATCCGGCTCACCTCGGGAGCCAGGGACAGGGGCAGCGGGCACCCGGCGCGGGGCCGGCCCGCGGCTGGCGCTGCGGAACTGGCGGGTGGCCAGCCGGCTGATGCTCCCGGTGCTGATCGCGGCGATTCTCGGCCTGACCCTCGCCGGGCTGCAGGTATCCAGCGCCGCCACAGGAGCCGGGGCATACCGGCAGATCAGCAGCCTGGCTGTGCTCGGCCAGCAGGTGTCTGGCTTAACTCAGGCGCTGGAGACCGAGCGGACCGCCGCGGCCCTGTTCATCGCGGCCGGGCAGCCGGCCGCGGACCTGGCCGCGCTGCACCGGCAGTACGCGAGCACAGAGGCCCGGGCGGCGCGGGTGAGCCGGCTGCTGCGCCTTGGCCGCCCGCACGCGCCGGCCCGGACGCGAGCCAGCGGGGCCGCGGCCCTGGCCAGCATCGACGAGCTGGCCGGGCTGCGCCGGGAGACCGCGCAGCGCCATGCATCCCCGCTGCAGGTGACCAGCGGTTACGCCGCGGCGATCGCCGGGCTGTTCCCGGTCGTCGATGACATCGCCGACCGCAGCGGCAACCCGGTCCTGGTCTCCACCGTGCGGGCGCTCGGCTCGCTGTCCAGGCTGACGGACCAGGCGTCGCTGCAGCAGGCGATCCTGGGCGCGGCGCTCGCCCGGGGCAGATTCGAGCCCGGCGCGCTGACGGCCCTGACCATCGCCCGGGCCCAGGAGTCCAGCGACCTGGTCGCCTTCCGTGACTCGGCTACCGCGCAGGAGAGCTGGGCGCTGGCCCGGACTCTCGACGGGCCGCAGCCCCGGCAGGCCCGCGCGGTGCAGCAGGCCGCGACCGCGGCCGGTGACGGCGCGCTGGATCTCGGCCCCGGGGCGGCCGCGCAGTGGCAGGCCGGGACGTCTTACACCATCGGCTGGCTGCGCAACGCCGAGCAGCAGCTCGGCGGCTGGGTCACCGCCTACGCGCGGGCGCAGCAGCGGCAGGCGGCGCGGTCGGCGTTCGTCACCGGCGGCGTCACGCTGGCCGGCCTGGTTGTCGTCCTGCTGGTCGCCCTGCTCATCGCCCGGTCGGTGGTGCGCCCGCTGCGACGGCTGGAAGCGGCCGCCCTGGATGCCGCCGAGTCGCGGCTGCCTGCCGAGATCGACGCGGTGACCGCCGAGGGGGAGACCCGGCGCGCGCTGCCGGCCGTGCCGGTCGATGTCTCGTCCGTCGACGAGATCGGCCAGGTCAGCCGGGCCATCGACCGGCTGCGCGAAGAGGCGGTGCGGATGGCCGGGGAGGAAGCCCGCCTGCGCGACAGCACCAGCGTCATCGTCGCCGGCTTCTTCCGGCGCAGCCACTACCTGAATGACCGGCTGCTGCAGCTGGTCGACAGCATGGAGATCGACGAGGATGACCCGGAGCGGCTGGGCCGCCTGTTCCAGGCGGACAGTCTCGCCACCCGGATGCGGCGCCACTCCGACACCGCGCTCGTCCTCACCGGCCACGAGCCGCCGCGCAGCTGGACGGAGCCGGTGTCGCTGGTGGACGTCCTGCGGGCCGCAGCCTCCGAGATCGAGCAGTACGACCGGGTCGCCATCGACGTCCAGGCGGGCGTATGGGTCAGCGAGAACTCCGCCGTCGACACCGTGCACCTGATTGCTGAGCTGCTGGAGAATGCGACCTTGTGCTCGCCCGAGACGACCCAGGTCATCGTGTCCGGGTTCCTGGATGCCGGGGGCGGGGTGCTGATCGGCGTCGCTGACGCCGGGCCCGGCCTGCCCGATGAGCATCTGCGGTGGCTCAACTGGCAGCTGGCCCACCCGGCGCCGGCGGACGTGCAGGTCGCCCAGCAGATGGGCCTGTTCGCGGTCTCGCACCTGGCCGCGCGGCACGACATCAGCGTGGTACTGACCCGCGCGCCTGGCGGCGGCACCACCGCTGAGGTCGGCCTGCCGGTTGACCTGATCTCGCAGGGCGCCGGGCCGGGCACGGGGGCTGCCGAGCTCGGGCCCGACTACGGCCGGGACGGCGAGCCCGCGCCGGCCCTGACCGCGGACCCGCTGTCCTTCGTGCACCGGATCGCCGCCGCGCCGCCCCCCGGGGACAGCGATTCTGCCGACGCGACGCGCGACGCCGGACCGGAGGCTCCGGTAACGGACGTCCCCGTGCAGGACAGCCCGGCGCAGGATGCTGCCATGCAGGACGTCCCGGTGCAGGACGACATCGTGCGGGACGACATCGTGCAGGACGTCCCCGTCGCCGTGCAGGACGTCCCCGTGCAGGACGTCCCCGTCCCCGGGCGGGATGTCCCCGTGCAGGACGAACCCGTGCCGGAGGCCGTTGTGCCGGGCGCGGGTCCGGATCCCGCCTGGCCGGATGCCGCCCGCCCGGCCGCCGCGCCCGAGGGCAGCTCGCTGCTTCCGGACGCTGCCGTGGCCGCCCCGCCTCCGGCCAGCGCCGGGCCGGAGCGAGGGGAGGCCAGGACTGGCGGCGCGCTGCCCGTCGCCGGCGCAGCCGACTCCGGGCCGCGCCCGCCGCGCTAGCCGATGCCGGGTCAGCCAGCGAGCGCCCCGGCGGTGAGGTTCGAGCCGCCGGTGCACTCCAGCACGGTGCCGGTGACGAACCCGGCTCCGGCCAGGTAGACGATCGCCTCGGCGACGTCCTCCGGCTTGCCGACCCGCCGCACCGGGGTGGTGGCCGCCACCGCGCTGAAGTATGCCTGCCGCTGGTCGTCTGGCAGGGCATCCCACCAGTGGGTGTCGATGACACCCGGCGAGACCGCGTTCACCCGCAGCGGGGCCAGTTCCACTGCCAGCGGGGCGACCATCGCCTCCAGCGCCCCGTTGGCCGCGGCGATCCCGGCCGTGCCCGCGAACGCCGCCCGGGCCGATGCCGCGGTGATGATCGTCACCGAGCCGTCCTGGCGCAGGTGCGGCAGCGCCGCCTGGATCGCCTTGACATGCGCGAAGAACTTGCCGTCGAACGCCTGCCGCAGCGCGGCCTCGTCCAGGGCGGCGATCGGGCCCACGCCCACGGCGCCCGGGCTGGCGGCGAGGACGAGGTGATCGACCGTCCCGGCGGTGGCGAAGAAGGAAGCCAGCGCTCCGGAGTCGGTCGCGTCAAGCTCGGCCACCTCGACGGGGTAGCCGATCCGCTGTGCCGCCTGGTCCAGCCGTTCCTTCGACCGTCCGGTGATGGTCACGGCCGCGTTCAGCGCCGCGAACGTCCTGGCGGCGGCCTCGCCGATCCCGGCGCTGGCGCCGATGATCACTACTCGCTGTCCGTCGAATGACATGGAGTCGATCCTCCGAGTTTGTCGAGACTATATGTCTCTACAAGAGATTACCGGGACTATCAGTCTCGTCAAATTGATATGCTGCCCGGCATGGCTGACAGCTCGCTGCGC
>DASUBV010000193.1:0-29611 GCA_035763085.1 Streptosporangiaceae bacterium
GCAGCAGGCAGGCGGCCTGGCGCTCGCGGGCAAGCAGCGCATCATAGGGGCGGGGCATCGCGAGCGAGGCCTCCGCCGACCGCCCGAACAGCGCCGCCGCGCGCAGGTGCTCGCCGCCGGACTCGGCCAGCAGGGCCCGGCACAGCGCCAGCCCGGCGCGGGCGGCCGGGATGTCACGTCCGCGCAGGCCGCGGCCGAAGGCTGCGGTCAGCCCGGCGGCCTCCGCCGCTCGCCCCGCCGCGGCCAGGGCAGCCACCCGGGCCGGGGCCAGTTCGGCCGCCCACAGCCAGATCCCCTTACCTGCCACCACCGCGACCGGCTCGTCGGTGAGGCGCAGCGCATCGGCCACCCGGCCGTCGCGCAGCGCCAGCCATGCCAGTGCCGTCGCTGGTCCCATCACGTAGGCGATCTCGCCCCGGCGCTTCCGCTCGGCCAGCACATGCCGGAGTCTGGCCTCTGCCCGCACGCTGGCCCCGGCCCACAGCCTCCAGCAGGCCCATCACCTGAACCGCCTCCAGCCGGACCGACGCCCCGTCCTGGCCGTCGGCCCGCGGCCGCACCCGGTCGGCCAGGCCGTCCCAGTTGCCGGTCGCCCAGTCCAGGTGCGCCAGGTCCATCAAGATCACCTCGCGATACCGCGAGTACTGGTGCGCTTCAGCTACCCCCAGGGCGAATCCCAGAAGCCGCCGGGCCTGGTCATAACGACCCCACATGATCGCCAGATCGCCAGCATTCAGGTGGGTCATCGCGACGTTCCGCCGCTGGGTCCCGGCCGCCCCGTCGGTCGGCAACCTGGCTGCCTCGGCCCAGCCCTCCTCCTCCCCGAGCAGCAGCAGCGCGGTCACCCGGTCCCCCAGCACGCGCTGCCGGTCCGCCGGCTCCAGAGCAGAGGTCACGGCTGCCGCCTTCCGCAGCCAGCGGGTGTAGACCCGGGCCGGGGAACTGGTGTCATGCGCCGAGCCGAGCATGGTCATGGCTCGTACGGCGATCACCGGGTAATCCGCCAGAAGCGGGACCGCCCGCTGCACCTCGGCCCGTGCCCCGTCATGGTTGTCCATCATCTGCAGGATGCGGCCGATCTGGAACCGGACCAGCCCTTCATCGCCCGCGGTAACGGTCCCGGCGGATATGGCGCCGCGCAGCGCGGACACCAGATTCTCGACGTAGCGGGCGGGGTTGGGCATCGCCGCGAACGCCATCTTGTCCAGCAAACGAGTGGCTGCGCGGCCGGTCAGGCCGGCCTGGCCGATCAGATCGCAGAGCAGCACCGACGCGGTGGCCTCATCACCTGAGGAGATCGCCAGCTCGGCGGACTCCTCGCCGTAACGGCGCCACTTGGCGATCTCCCCGGCCTCCCGGAAATGCCGCACCAGATCCGCCACCGGCCGCGGCGATACCGCCTCGAGAACCTGCGCGGCCTTCAGGTGCAGCAACTGCCGATCAGAACCCGGAATGGTGTCATGCACGGCGCGTGCGGCTAGCGCGTGCCGGAACGACACCAGCCCGCGGCCATCCTCAGCCAGGAGCCCCGAGGCGGCCGCCGTCGCCAGACCCGCACGCGCCCGGCCCGGAGACAGACCGCTCACCGTGGCCAGAGTGTCCGGGCTCGCGGGCTCGGCGATGATCGCTGCGGCCCGCAGCAGCGCCTGCGCGGATGCGCTCAGCCGTCCGGTGCGCTCCAGCACCGAGTCTCGGATGGTCGGCGGGACGTCGATATCAGTCAGGCGGCGCCGCACCCACTCCCCGCCCCGGAAGACCAGGTCGTCCCGCTCGCACATCATGCGCACCGACTCTTCGACCGCCAGCGGGACGCCCTCGGCGTGGTCGTGAACGAACTTCGCGAACTGCGCCGATACGGCCTGGCCGGCCAGCATCGACGACACCAGTTCCGCGGTCGCTGTCACATCGAGCGGGGCCAGCGCGAGCCGGACTCTCCTGGAGGCCATGCCGGGGTGCGTCGTCAGACGAGACAGCAGAGACCGGGCCGGCACGTCCTCCTGGCGGTAGGTCACTACCAGGCTGACCTGCTGCGGCTGCCGCTTAGCCAGGTAGAGCAGGAACTCGATGGTGGCATCGTCGGCCAGGTGGAGGTCCTCGGCCAGCATCAGCCGCAGGCCAACCCGGTCCAGCAGCTCGGCCAGGGCAGCGAAGACCCGGTCTCGCGCCGCGGATGCGTCCTCGGCCGGCTCCAGCGGCGGCGGCAGGCCCGCTGCCCACTCGGGAAACAGCGGGCGCAGCGCTCCGGCAAGCGCGCTCGTCCCCAGCGCCGCCGCATCGTAGATTCGCTGCCGCAGCGCGTCCGCCACCGGCCCGAGAGTGTGCGGCTGCCGGAACGGCGGGCACCTCACCAGCAGGGCCGGAAGGCGAGACCCAGCCGGGGCGGCAAGAAGTTCCTGAACCAGCCGGCTCTTCCCGATTCCGGCCTCACCCTCGACCAGCACCACGGATGGCGGGCCGGCTAGCGCCTGCTTCAGCGCGGTCAGTTCGCGCTCCCGGCCGACAAACGCGGGCGAGCCGACAACCGCTGACGGCGGCGGCTGGCCACGCTGCGCGGCCGTGCGGCGCTGCAACGAGAGGTCTCCGGTCCTTCGCTATAACTGCTACCAACTATCGGTATCTTGACCTATTGCGTCGCTTTCGTCACGGAAAATCCGGCAGGCGGGTCTGAGCGGCCGACCACATCGACGCTTAGGTCCGCGCCATCCTGACCCGCGAGTTCCTGCACGAGCAGCGGTCCGGGTGGATGCGGCGGGTCAGCCTGCCGGGCGTGATTCCCGACGCCGGCGCAGTCGGCGGACTACGACGCGGTCCTGGATGTGCGCGCCGCACTCGCGGCCCTGGCGCCGCGGCAGCGGGCCGCGCTGGTACTGCGGTTCGCCTGGCTGGCCCGGCTGTGTCACATTCCCGCGGTCACGACGGTCACTGATATGACAATGACCCGGCGGGATTGTGACGATGAGCGACCACGAGGAACTGGCACGGCAGTTCGAGCACAACCGCGCGCACCTGCACGCGGTGGCCTACCGGATGCGCGGAACGCCGGCCGAGGCAGACGACGCGGTCCAGGAGGCGTGGCTGCGGCTCAGCCGGTACGGGGCCGACGAGGTGCACAACCTGGGCGGCTGGCTCACCACGATGGTCGCCCGGGTCTGCCTGGACATGCTGCGGCTGCGGGCGTCCCGGCGCGAGGATCCACTGGGCGAGGACCCGGGCGGGATGCCGGTGCACCCGGCCAGCGAGGCGGCGGTGCACCCGGCGGTCCCGGCCGACCCGGAATCGGAGGCGGTGCTCGCCGACTCGGTGGGCGCGGCGCTGGTGATCGTGCTGGACACGCTGACACCCGCCGAGCGGCTCGCGTTCGTGCTGCACAACATGTTCGCCGTGCCGTTCAGCGAGATCGCCCCGGTCGTGGACTGCTCCCCCGCCGCGGCTCGCCAGCTGGCCAGCCGGGCACGCCGCCGGGTCCGCGGCGCGCAGACAGAATCCGGGGCGGACGCCGGGCGGCAGCGGACGGTGGTCGAGGCCTTCCTGGCCGCCGCGCGCGGCGGGGACTTCGCTGCGCTGCTGGAGCAGGGCCGGGCCAGGGGCGCGCGGCCCGCGCTGGTGGACGGGCTCGCGGGCGCGGTATGGGCGCCGGGCGGCCGGCCGCGCGTGGTGTTCAGCTACACGGTGGCCGCCGGCAAGATCACCGCGATCGAGGTCGCCGCCGACGCCGACCTGGTGCGCGAGATGGACCTGGAGTTCCTCGGCGACTGACCGGGACATGGGTGTGGCGGCTCAGGGCTGCCCAGGGGCCTGGCCGCGCGGCCGGGCGGAGGCGGCGCTGGCCGCCGCGCCCTCCTCGCCGTAGTGGCGCGGGGTGAACACGACCGGGCCGCCGCGCCGGTGGTGCACCCGGGTCTGGCTGGAACCGACGATGACCAGGGTGGACATGTCCACGTCGGCGGGATCGAGCGTGCCCAGGCTGGTCACGGTCAGCCGCTCGCCGTCCCGCCCGACGCCGCGGCCGAGCACGACCGGGGTTTCCGGGTCGCGGTAGCGCAGCAGCAGGTCGCGCACCGCGGCGAGCTGCCAGGTCCGGCCGCGCGAGGACGGGTTATAGAACGCCATCGCCAGGTCGGCGGCCGCGGCCTTCTCGATCCGGTCGGTGATGGTCTCCCAGGGCTTGAGCCGGTCCGACAGGCTGATCACGCAGTAGTCGTGCCCCAGCGGCGCCCCGGCCCGCGCGGCCACGGCCTGGGCGGCGGTCACGCCGGGCAGCACCTCGACCGGCACGTCGGGCCAGCGGTCCGGCTCGGCGGCGACCTGCTCGATGACGGCCGAGGCCATGGCGAACACGCCGGGGTCGCCGGAGGAGATGACCGCGACCTGGGCGCCGCCGGCGGCCAGGTCGAGGGCGAGCGCGGCCCGCCGGGCCTCGACGGTGTTGCCGGAGGCGTGCCGTCGCTGGCCCGCCCGCTCCGGGATGCGAGTGAGGTAGGGCCGGTAACCGACCAGGTCGGTGGCTCCGGCCACGGCTGCCTCCGCCTCGGGCGTGAGCCAGCCAGGGTCGCCGGGCCCGAGCCCGACGACCACAACACGGCCGGTGCCCCGCGATGCGGCCGGACCAGCGCCGCAGCCGGTGACCGCTTCCTGCGCAGCGCCGGCGGTCTGCGCAGCGCGTGCCGGATCCTCCGAGCCAGGCCCGCCTGCCGCTTGCGGCGCGGCCGTCGCTTGCCTCACGGCGCCGGAGTCACCGCGACTCGCGCCGGCCGTGGCCCGCTGGCCGCGGCCGGGCACCAGGGCCAGCGACATGTACGGCACGCTGGCCGGATCGACATCGGCCAGCGCCTCGACCCGCTGCGCGCCGGTCCCGGCCCGCTCGACGTAACGGGCCCGGTGCAGCAGGCCGGTGTCGGCCAGGGCGGCCCGCACCCGGTCGAAGGTGCGGCCGAGCTTGAACACCGCGACGGCGTCGGCGCGCGCCATCCGGGCGCGCAGCTCGTCGTCGGCCAGGGTGCCGGGCAGCACGGTCAGGGTCTCGTCGTGCTGGACCAGCGGAACCCCGACGGCGGCCGCGGCGGCCGAGACCGAGGAGATGCCCGGCACCACGGTGGCGCTGAACCGGCCGCTCAGCCGGGTATGCAGGTGCTGGTAAGAGCCGTAGAAGGCGGGATCGCCCTCGCACAGGACCACCACGTTGCGGCCCCGGTCCAGGTGAGCCGCGAGCCGCTCGGTGGCCTCGGCGTAGAAGTCGGCCAGCGCCCCGGCGTAGCCACCGGGATGGCTGGTGCCCTCGGTGGTGACGGGATAGGTGAGGATCTCCTCGATCACCCCGGACGGCAGGTACGGGGCGGCGGCCGCGCGGGCGATGCTGTTGCCGTGCCGGGCGCAGTGGTAGGCAACGACGTCGGCGGCCGCGATGGCCTTGATGGCGCGCACCGTGAGCAGGTCGGGGTCGCCGGGCCCGACGCCGACGCCGGTCAGCCGGCCGGGAGCTGGTGCCTGGCCAGCGGCAGGGCCGGAGCCAGCCGCGGGGGCGGTCACTCTGGGTCCGCGGCGAGCGCGTTGACGGCGGCCGATGCCATGGCCGAGCCGCCGCGGCGGCCGTGCACCACCAGGTACGGCAGCGCGCTGGCGGCCAGGGCGGCCTTGGACTCGGCGGCGCCGATGAAGCCCACGGGCACGCCCACGACCGCAGCCGGGCACGGCGCGCCGGCTGCCACCAGCTCCAGCAGCCGGAACAGGGCGGTCGGCGCGTTGCCGACCGCGACCACCGCGCCGTCCAGGTGCTCGCGCCACAGCTCGACGGCGGCCGCGGACCGGGTGGTTCCCAGCTCGGCAGCCAGCTCCGGGACGCGCGGGTCTGACAGCGTGCACACGACCGGGTTGCTGGCGGGCAGCCGTTTCCGGGTGATGCCCGCCGCGACCATCGCCGAGTCGCACAGCACGGTCCCGCCCGCCGCCAGCGCGGCCCGCCCCGCCGCGCCCACGCCGGGCGACCAGGCCAGGTCGGCGGGCAGGTCGGTCATGCCGCAGGCGTGAATCATCCGGACGACGACGTGCTCCAGGTCGCCGGGCACGGCCGACAGGTCAGCCTCGGCCCGGATCATCGCGAACGACCGGCGGTAGATCTCCGCGCCGTCCCGCTCGTAGCTCACGCTGGGGCCGCCCTCCGGGGCCGGCCTCGCCGCCGCGGAACCTGCTGGCGCAGGGCCGGCCGGCGCAGAGCCGGCAGGCACACGGCCGGCCGGGCTGGAAGTACCGGCCGGGCTGGAAGTAACGGTGCTGTGGTTCATCGCGGCACCAGCATCTCGCAGGACACCGGCTCGGCGTCGCCCGGGACAAGGTAGCGGCCGGAGTCGACCGCAATGACCGGCTCGGCGTCTGGCGGCAGGCCGCAGGTCCGGCCGCAGCCCGCCCAGTGCGGGCGCGGATGGCCGGGGATCGGCGCGGCGACAGCCCGCACGTCGGCCAGCGACCGGCTGCAGGCTGCGCCGCTGCACGCGGTGACGTCGGCCAGCTGATGGTCGCCGGACACGATGAGGCCGGCCCCGCCCAGCCGGGCCAGGACCTCGGCCAGACGGGACGTCGCCGGCTCACCTGCGGCCGGCCCGGGCCCGGGCGTGACCGGCTGGGCGGGCGTGGCCGGCTGGGCGGGCGCCGGCACCTCGACGGGGATGACGAGCCGGCCGGCGATGCCGATCCTGATGACCTCGCGGGCGGCGAGCACGTTCGCGGTGAGCTCGATCTGACGGCTGGTCAGGCGAGCCAGCGGGGCGGCGAGCACCGTCGTAATGAGTTCTGCTGGCGCGCCGCCGGACCGGGGATCGCGTTCGGCAACGCCCAGCCGGAGCCGGGCGTCGGTGCCGCTCACCGGGGCGCCCAGGGTGCCGCCGATGGCCGCGGCGACCGCCTGGCCGCCGTCACCGAGGTCCGCCACGCGGCTGGCGGTGCTGCCCACGCCGGCCGTGATGGCGGCGCGCGCGGCAGTCGCCGCGGCCGCCACGGCCGCCCGGACCCGGACGTGGACACCGGTCCGGCGGCCGGCCACGACGACCTCGACGCCCTCGCCGGCCCGGCGCAGCCCGACGTCGCACCCGGCCAGCCCGGATCCGCCGGTCCCGTCATCGACGGAGAACAGGAACCGGCCCGGCAGCGCGGCCAGGCCCGGGTCAGCCAGCAGGACGGCATCGAGGCGGCGGACCAGCGCGCGCAGCGGCGGGCGGCCGCCCAGGCCGGCTAGCGGGCTGGCCATGATGTTGCGGGCCCGGTCATGCGCGGCTGAGGGCAGCAGGCCGGCGGCCGCGGCGCGGTTAGCCAGCTCGCCGGCGGCCTCGTCGCGGATGCCGCGCAGCTGGACATTGCCGCGGGAGGTCAGGTCGAGCTGCCCGTCGCCCAGATCACGGGCCAGCCGGGCCAGCGCCTGCCAGCGCGGCCCGGTCACGTACCCGCCGGGCAGCCGGATGCGGGCGACTCCGCCGTCGCGGGCCGGGTGCAGGGTCACCAGGCCGGGACAGGCATCACGAGCCGACGAGCTCAAGAAACCTCCTGCGGGATCAGGCGTCCCGATCGGATATCCCTGACGGCGGCGGGCCTGGCTCTCCCGCAGGCGCGAGCGGGCCGGCTGGGCGCCGCCGTCTGTCACCCGCAGGGCGCGGGCGGACTGGCCGGGCGCCGCCGTCCGAACTGGGCGGTTTCGCGGGCACACAGTGGCGCGACCGCGCCGGGATCACTCTGGCTTCGCGCCGCCGTCATGCCCGATCGAGCGTATGGGGGCTGGCAAATACCCGTCAACGCGGTTCCTGCCTGGGTGAATGCGCCTGCGACGTACCGGGCGGCACCGCGGTGAGGACGGCACCGCGGCGGGCGGCGGCGCGCCGAGAGCCGTGGCTCCGCGGCGCTGAGGGCCGGAGCGCCGCCGCCGTGAGGATCAGGCCGGCACCGGCGCGACGTGCCAGGCGACTTGACTGGCTGGCCGGCGTAGGCGAGAGTCAGCAGCACACGACGGCGAGCGAGGAAGACCGGTGTGATTCCGGCGCGGTCCCGCCACTGTCACCGGGGAGCAGACCCCGCCATGGTCACGGCCCGGCACGGGCGGGAAGACCGGGGCGCGCGATGATCCGGGAGCCAGGAGACTCGGGCTGTCGTGACCCGACGACCCGGGGCGCGGACCCCGGAGGAGGCTAGGCGTGGAACACGACCGTCTCAGCCCGGCGAGTGCGAGCGCAGCTGCCGGGCAGCAGGATCGCGCGCAGCCTGCGGACGCGCAGCCCGATGACGGGCAGCCCGGCGGCGCATGGCCCGGCAGCGGGCAGTCCGGGGGCGGACAGCCTGGCGAGGAGCACCTGGGCACCGTGGCGCTGCTGTCTACCTCGGACACCGACCTGCTGGCGGCCAGGGCCAGCGGCGCGGACTACCGGCTCGCTAACCCGGCGCGGCTGCCCCTCGACGACCTGCCGGACTTGCTGGCCGGCGCCGATGTCGTGGTGGTCCGGCTGCTGGGCGGGGAGCAGGCCTGGCGCGAGGGCCTGGCGCAGCTGCGCGGGCAGCCCCGCCCGGTGATCGTGCTAGGCGGTGAGCTGGCGCCGGACGCCGCGCTGATGGCGCTGTCCACCGTGCCGGCCGGGATCGCCGCCCAGGCACATGAGTACCTGGCTCATGGCGGGACCGCCAACCTGCTGGAGCTGGCCCGGTTCCTGACCGACACGGTGCTGCTGGGCGGGACGGGGTTCGCCCCGCCGCGCCCGGCCGCGCCGTGGGGCATCCGGCCCTGGCCCCCCGCCGCCGAGTCAGCCGCCGGAGCGCCGGCGCCGTCTGAGCTGAGAAGCGCGGCGACGGCGGAAGGCGGCGCCGCCGAGGCAGCCCGCAGCCAAGCGGGCACTACCGCGCCGACGGTGGGCATCGTCTATTACCGGGCCCACGAGCTGGCCGGCAACACCGCCTTCATCGACGCGCTGTGCGCGGCCATCGCCGAACGCGGCGCGCGGCCCATGCCGGTCTGGTGCGCGAGCCTGCGGTCGGCCGACGGCGACCTGCTCGAGGTGCTCCGCCAGGCCGACGCGCTGGTGGTGACCGTGCTGGCGGCTGGCGGGATCGCCCCGGCCCTGTCGCAGGCGGGCGGCGAGGACGAGTCGTGGGATGTCGGCGCCATCGCCGAGCTGGACGTGCCGGTGCTCCAGGCGCTGTGCCTGACCTCGCCGCGGGCGCAGTGGGAGCAGGCCAGCACCGGGCTGAGCCCGATGGACGCGGCCACCCAGGTGGCGATCCCGGAGTTCGACGGCCGGCTGATCGGAGTGCCGTTCTCGTTCAAGGAGACCGGCGCCGACGGGCTGCCCCGCTATGTCGCCGACCCGGAGCGGGCCCGCCGGGTGGCCGGGACGGCCGCGGCGCTGGCCCGGCTCCGGCATGTCCCGCCGGCGCAGCGCAAGGTCGCGCTGGTGCTGTCGTCCTACCCGACTAAGCACGCGCGGATCGGCAACGCGGTGGGTCTGGACACCCCGGCCAGTGCGGTGGCCCTGCTGCGGGCGATGCACGAGGGCGGCTATGACATCGGGTCGCTGGCCGGGCCGGGCGCCTTCCCCGGCATCGAGCCGCCCGACGGGGACGCGCTGATCCACGCCGTGATCGCCGCGGGCGGGCAGGACCCGGAGTGGCTGACCAGCCAGCAGCTGTCCGAGGCGGTCGTGCGCATCCCGGCCGCCCGGTACCGGGACTGGTTCGGCCAGCTCCCGGCCGAGCTGCGCGATGCGATGACGCAGGCGTGGGGACCGCCGCCCGGCGAGCTGTACGTGGACACCTCGCATGACCCGGACGGCGAGATCGTCCTGGCCGCGCTGCGGGCCGGCAACATCGTGCTGCTGGTGCAGCCGCCGCGCGGGTTCGGCGAGAACCCGATCGCCATCTACCACGACCCGGACCTGCCGCCCAGCCACCACTACCTGGCCGCCTACCGGTGGCTGGAGCAGGAGTTCGGCGCGCACGCGGTGGTGCACCTGGGCAAGCACGGCACGCTGGAGTGGCTGCCCGGCAAGAGCCTGGGCATGTCGGCGGCCTGCGCCCCGGACGCCGTGCTGGGCAACCTGCCGCTGATCTACCCGTTCCTGGTCAACGACCCCGGCGAGGGCACGCAGGCCAAGCGCCGCGCGCACGCCACGATCGTTGGCCACCTGGTCCCGCCGATGACCCGCGCCGAGACCTACGGGGACCTGGCCCGGCTGGAACAGCTGCTCGACGAGCACGCGTCGATCGCGGCGCTGGACCCGGCCAAGCTGCCCGCCGTGCGCGCGCAGATCTGGACGCTGATCCAGGCCGCGAAGCTGGACCATGACCTTGGCCTGGACGGCCGCCCGCACGACGCCGAGTTCGACAACTTCCTGCTGCACGTGGACGGCTGGCTGTGCGAGGTCAAGGACGCCCAGATCCGCGACGGCCTGCACGTGCTGGGCAGCCCCCCGGAAGGGGACGCGCGGGTCGGCCTGGTGCTGGCCATGCTGCAGGCCCGGCAGATCTGGTCCGGCCAGGCCGGCGCCCTGCCCGGCCTGCGCGAGGCGCTCGGGCTCGCCGAGGACGGTACCGGCTCGCGGGCGATGGTCGACCGAGCCGAAAGGCTAGCCCGCCGCCTGGCCGAGGGCATGGAAGACGCCGGCTGGTCGCCGGACGCGGCCCCGGAAGTCACGCGAGCGGTCCTGACCACTGCGGCTCCCGGGGACGCCGGGTCCGCACCCACTGAGGCTGGCGAGGCTGGCGGGAGCAGCATCGCAGAACCGGCCCGGCAGGAGTCCGTCGCCGCGGTGCTCCGGTTCGCCGCCACCGAGGTGATCCCCCGGCTGGCCGCGACCAGCAACGAGATCGACGCGGTACTGCACGCGCTCGACGGCGGGCACGTCCCCGCCGGGCCGAGTGGCTCGCCGCTGCGCGGCCTGGTCAACGTGCTGCCCACCGGCCGGAACTTCTACGCCGTCGACCCCAAGGCGGTGCCGTCGCGGCTGGCCTGGGAAACCGGCCAGCAGCTGGCCGAGTCGCTGCTGTCCCGCTACCGCGAGGACACCGGGCAGTGGCCCGCCTCGGTCGGGCTGTCGGTGTGGGGCACGGCCGCGATGCGCACCTCCGGGGACGACATCGCCGAGGTACTCGCCCTGCTCGGGGTGCGGCCGGTGTGGGATGAGGCCAGCCGCCGGGTCACCGGCCTGGAGGTCATCGACCTGGCCGAGCTCGGCCGGCCCCGGATCGATGTCGTCGTCCGGATCAGCGGCTTCTTCCGTGACGCGTTCCCGCACGTGGTGACCCTGCTCGACGACGCCGTGACGCTGGTCGCCGGGCTGGACGAGGACCCGGCCGACAACCTGGTCCGCGCCGCGGTGCTCGCTGACCTGGAGCAGCACGCCGACCTGCGCCGCGCGACCAGCCGGATCTTCGGCTCGCCGCCGGGATCCTACGGTGCCGGGCTGCTCGCCCTGATGGACAGCCGGTCCTGGCGAGACGACGCCGACCTGGCCGAGGTCTACGCCATGTGGGGCGGGCACGCCTACGGCCGCGGCCTGGACGGGCGGGCCGCCCGGGCGGACATGGAGTCGGCCTACCGGCGGATCGCCGTGGCGGTCAAGAACACCGACACCCGCGAGCACGACATCGCCGACTCCGACGACTATTACCAGTACCACGGCGGCATGGTGGCCACCGTCCGGGCGCTGACCGGCGCCGCGCCGGCCGCTTACGTCGGCGACAGCACCCGCCCGGACAACGTCCGCACCCGGAGCCTGACCGAGGAGTCGGCCCGGGTGTTCCGCTCCCGCGTGATCAACCCGCGGTGGATCGACGCGATGAAGCGGCACGGTTACAAGGGCGCGTTCGAGCTGGCCGCTACCGTGGATTACCTGTTCGGCTGGGACGCCACCACCGGCGTCATCACGGACTGGATGTATGAGCAGCTGTCCGAGAACTACGTGCTGGACCCCGACACAAGAAAATTCCTCGAAACGAGCAATCCGTGGGCACTGCGCAACATCGCCGAGCGGTTGCTTGAGGCAGCCGACCGCCGGCTGTGGGCGCAGCCGTCCCCGGAGACGCTGAGCCGGCTCCGCGATGCCTACCTTGAGGTCGAGGGCCAGCTGGAGGCGGCGCAGGAATGAGCGACACGCGAATCACCAGCTCCGTCGGAACGGACCCCGCGCCGCCGGGCGGCCCGCCCGCCCCGGCCGGCAACGGCTCCGCAGGCGCGCCCGCCGCCGCGGACGGGACCGGCAGCACGGGCGGGACCGGCACCAGCGGCGGCCCGCGGCTGCGCGGACTGCCGTTCGCGGCGGTCGTCGGCCAGGACGAGGCGCGGCTGGCGCTGCTGCTCGGCGCGGTGGACCCCGGCATTGGCGGGGTGCTGCTGACCGGCGAGAAGGGCACCGCCAAGACGACCCTGGTGCGCGGGCTGGCCGACATCCTGCCCAGCATCTCGGTGGTGGCCGGGTGCCGGTTCTCCTGTGACCCGGCCGCGCCCGACCCGGCCTGCCCGGATGGCCCGCACCCGGCCGGCTCCGCCGCGCAGCACCGGCCCGCGCGGCTGGTGGAGCTGCCGCTCGGCGCCACCGACGACCGGATCACCGGCAGCCTGGACGTGCCGCGGGTGCTCGCCGGCGCGCCCACCGCCGAGGCGTTCGTGCCCGGCCTGCTGGCCCTGGCCAACCGCGGCGTCCTGTACGTGGACGAGATCAACCTGCTGCCCGACCACCTGGTGGATGTCTTGCTGGACGCGGCCGCGACCGGCGTCACGACGGTCGAGCGAGAGGGCATCTCGCTGCGGCACGCCAGCCAGTTCCTGCTGGTCGGGACCATGAACCCGGAGGAAGGCGAACTGCGCCCGCAGCTGCTGGACCGGTTCGGGCTGTGCGTGCCGGTGGTGGCCAGCGCCGACCCGCGGCGCCGGGCCGACGCGGTCCGGGCCCGGCTGAGCCACGACCGGCACCCGGCCGGGAGCGCCGCGCGGCACGGTGCGGCGGGCCAGGAGCTGACCAGCCAGATCGCCGCGGCCCGCGCGCGGTCGGCGGCCGTCGAGCTGGCCGATCCCGAGCTGCTGCGGATCACCACGGCCTGCGCGTCGCTCGGGGTGGACGGGCTGCGCGGCGACCTGGTCACGGCGCGGGCCGCGATCGCGCACGCCGCCTGGGCGGGCCGCCCGGCGGTCACCGAGGCCGACATCCGGGCCGCCGCCCGGCTGGCCCTGCCGCACCGGCGCCGGCGCGGGCCGTTCGACGACCCGGGCATGGACGAGGCGCAGCTCGATGAGGCATTCGGGGGCCCGCCCGAGCCGGCGGAGCCCGCAGGCCAGCCCGAGCCCGGCCAGGTCCCGGACGGCCCCGGCGCGCCTGGCCAGCCGGACCGGCCGGACCTGGCCGGCAGCCGGCCGCCCGAGGACGGGCAGGCGACGCCGGGCAGCGACGCCGGGGACTCCGATCCCGGGCGCCGGCCTGACCCGCCGGACCGCGGCGGCGGCGGAGCGGCCGCCGGGCCGCCGCCGGAGCACGCTGGCCCCGGCCCGCAGGCTCCGCCCCCGCCGCCGCATCCCGGCCGCCCGCCCGAGCCGGGTCAGCCCGGCGGGCCGGCTGCCGGCGCGGCAGCCATTTCGAATCTGTTTCCGTTCCGAGGTGACCAGGCGAGCCGGTCACTGCTGGACCTGCGGCGGCTCGAGGCGCGGGGAACGGGCACCGGCAGCGGCGGGCGGCGAGCGCGGTCGCAGGGTCCCGGCGGCCGGCCCGCCGGCACGGCGCGCACGGCCACCAGCCCGGACCTGTCCGCCACGCTGCGCGCCGCGGCGCTGGCCCGGCCGGGTCAGCCGTTCGCGGTGACCCCGTCGGACCTGCGCCGCTGGCTGCGCCGGGGCCGGGAGTCGAACCTGGTGATCTTGCTGCTGGACACCTCAGGCTCGATGGCGGCGCGACGGCGCAGCGCGACGGTCGCCACGGTGGCGCTGTCGCTGTTGCGCGACTCCTACCGGCGCCGCGACCGGATCGCGCTGCTGACCTTCCGCGGCCGCGACGCAACAGTCGTGGTGCCGCCCACCCGGTCGTCCGGGCTGGCGGCGCAGCGACTGCGCGACCTGCCGGCAGGCGGGCAGACCCCGCTGGCCGCCGGGCTGGAGGCGGCCGGCCGCCTGGCCCAGCGCGAGCACTGGCGGGAGCCCGCCCGGCGGCCGCTGCTGATCGTGGTCACCGACGGGCGCGCCACCGGCGGCGCCGACCCGGTTGGCCGGGCCCGGCACGCGGCCCGGCGGCTGGCGGGCATCTCCAGCGTCGTCGTCGACGCCGAGGACGGGCCGGTGCGGCTCGGGCTGGCCGGCGTGATCGCCGCCGACCTGGGTGCCGACCTGGTAACGGTGGCCGGGCTGGCGTCGGCCAGCGCGGCCCGGCGGCAGGACGCCGCGCAAGCGCTCGCGGCCATCATTCGCGCGAAGGAGGCGGCCTGATGCCGCAGGGAAGGGTAACCAGCACGCCGGCCGACGGGCTGACCACCCGGCAGCGCCGCACCCAGCCGCTGCTGGCCGTGCACACCGGCGACGGCAAGGGCAAGTCCACCGCCGCCTTCGGCATGGCCCTGCGGGCATGGTCGGCGGGCTGGCCGATCGGGGTGTTCCAGTTCACCAAGAGCCCGAAATGGAAGGTCGGCGAGGAAGGCGCGCTGCGCGCGCTGGGCGAGGTGCACCAGAACACCGGCCAGGGCGGGCCGGTGACCTGGCACAAGATGGGCGAGGGCTGGTCCTGGCTGCGCACCCAGGCCGAAGACCACGAGCGCGCCGCCCGGGAGGGCTGGGAGCAGGTCAAGCGCGACCTGGCGGCGCAGACCTACCGGCTGCTGATCCTGGACGAGTTCACCTACCCGGTCAGCAACGGGGCGCTGGACGTGCACGAGGTCCTGGCCACACTGGCGGACCGGCCCGGCACCCAGCACGTGGTCATCACCGGCCGCCGCGCGCACCCGGCCCTGGTCGAGGCCGCCGACCTGGTCACCGACATGACGAAGGTCAAGCACCCGATGGACGCCGGGCGCAAGGGCCAGGCCGGCATCGAATGGTGAGCTGGTTACCGAGGTGAGCGCATGCTGAGCCAGCCGCGCCTGGTCATCGGCGCAACCCGGTCCGGCGACGGCAAGACCACCGTCGCGACCGGGCTGATGGCCGCGCTGCGGGCTCGCGGCCTGCGAGTGTCAGCGCACAAGGCCGGGCCGGACTACATCGACCCGAGCTACCACGCCGCCGCGACCGGCTCGCCGGGACGCAACCTGGACGTGTGGCTGACCGGCGAGGAGCTGATCGCGCCGCTGTTCCGGCACGGCGCCGGGAATGCTGACGTCAGCATCATCGAGGGCGTCATGGGACTGTTCGACGGTGTGGCGGGCCAGGGCGACCTGGCCAGCACCGCGCACGTGGCACGGCTGCTGGACGCCCCGGTGGTGCTGGTGGTCAGCGCGGCAGGGGCGGCCCGCTCGATCGCGGCGACGGTGCACGGCTTCGCCACCTTCGACCGGCTGGTCCGGGTCCGCGGCGTGCTGCTCAACCAGGTGTCCTCGGCCCGGCACGAGGCCATCGCGCGCGAGGCGATCGCCGCGACCGGGATCCCGGTGCTCGGCGCGCTGCCGGCCGAGGCCACCCTGCGCACGCCGTCCCGGCACCTGGGGCTGGTCCCGGCCGCCGAGCGGGCGGCACAGGTCAGCGACTGGCTGCCGCGGCTGCGCGAGCTGATCGCCGCGCACGTGGACCTGGACGCCATGCTGGCCATCGCCCGCAGCGCCCCGCCCCTCGCGGCCGAGCCCTGGTCCCCGGCCCCCGCACCGGGCACCCTTGAGCCCGAGCCCGCCGCCGGGCCCTGGTCCCCGGCCGCGCCGCGCCTGGCCGCGGCCGCCGGCAAGGGTCGCCCGGGCGCCCGCGACCCTGCAGGGGCAGCAGGTCCGCCACCGCGACGTTCCCTGGAGTCCCGCCGGGGCGGCGCGCCAGTCCGGGTGGCGGTAGCCGCGGGCCGGGCCTTCACCTTTGGCTATGCCGAGCATCAGGAGTTGCTCGAGGCCGCCGGGGCGGAGGTCATCACGTTCGACCCGATGACCACCGAGCGGCTGCCAGAGGGCACCGACGCCCTGGTGGTCGGCGGCGGCTTCCCGGAGGTGTACGTGGAGGACCTGACCGCCAACACCGATCTGCGGGCCGATATCCGGGCACGCGTCGCGGGCGGGATGCCGGTGGTCGCCGAGTGCGCCGGGTTGCTCTGGCTCGGGACCGACCTGGATGGGCGAGAGCAGTGCGGCGTGCTTCCGGCCAGCGCGCGGATGACCGGCCGGCTGACCCTCGGGTACCGGGAAGCGGTGGCGCTGCGCTCCAGCCCGCTGGTCCCGGCTGGCACCACGGTCCGCGCGCACGAGTTCCACCGGACGATCAGCGAGCCCGCCGGCGGGGACCGCCCGGCCTGGCGGCTGGCCGACGGCAGCGAGCAGGGCTGGGCCGACGACCAGCTGCTGGCCTCGTACCTGCACCTGCACTGGGCTGGCCTCCCCGGAGGGGCAGCCCGGCTGGTCAGCGCTGCCGCCGCAGCCCGCACCAGTGCGGGAAGCGCCAGTGCAGGCCGGGCCAGTGCGGGAAACGCGGGCGTGGGAAGCGTCCATGCAGGCCGCGCCGGTACCGGCCGCGCCGGTCAGGCTGGCGGGAAGGCGCGGGTATGACCGGGCCCGTAGCGGGGCCACCCGACTGGCTGCGGGCACGCCTGTTCGCGGCCCTGGATCACCTGAGCAGCTCGGCGCGGCCGGAGGCGGCCATCGCGGCGATAGCCGCCCGGCACCAGCGCTCCCAGGAGGAGGTGCTGCTGGTCACCAGCGCCAGCGAGGCGCTGGCACTGCTGGCCCGGGCCCAGCCAGCCGCCCGCACGGTCTGCATCGGCCCCGCGGCCTGCTTCGCTGGCCCAGCGACCGGCTCCGGCAGTCACCCAGCCGACTCCGGCAGTTCCTCGGCTGACTCCGGCGACCCCGCGGCTCACTCCGGCAGCGCCCCGGCCCACGCCGGCGGCCCCCCAGCTCACTCCGGCGGTCTCCCGGCCAAATCCGGCAGTCCCGCGATCGGCTCCGGCGGCCCCGCAGCCGGTGCAGCAGAAACGATCTTGCGCAATGCCGGCCACGACGTGCGGCTGGTCGCGCTCGACGCCAGCGGCGGCCTCGACCCTGACGCGGTGCCCGACGACGCGGACCTGGTCGTCGTGGCGAGTCCAGCTGATGCGGGCGGCCCTCCGTTGCCCAGCCGGGTGCTGGAGCGGCTGGCGCAGCCGGGCCGGATCCTGGTCATCGACGAGACCCACGCCGACGGCCCCGTGGCCCGTGTCACCGTGGCCGGTGACCCGCATGGCAGCCACCCGCATGCCCGTGACCCGCAACGGGCCGCTATGCCAGGAGGGGCCGGGCCGACCGGGACCGACGGTGCTGCCTCGCGGCGTGATCTGCCGGGGCTGGTCGCGCTCCGCGGGCTCGCCGCGGTCTGGGGGCTGGACGGACTCGGCGCCGGGTACCTGCTTGGCGAGGCGAGCCTGGTCGCTGTGCTGCGCCGGCACCAGCCCGCGCAGCCGGTCAGCGTGCTGGCGCTAGTCGCGCTGGAAGCCTGCAGCCAGCCGGAGGCGGTCGCCTGGGCCAGTGAGCAGGCCGCCGCTCGCACCGCGCACGACGCGCCCCCGCCGGAGGATGCCTTCACCGCGCACGACGCTCTCCCGCCGCAGCTCCTTCCCCCGCACCAGCCTCCCGCGCCGCACCATCCTCCCCAGCACAACGCTCCTCCCCCGTACCAGCCTCCCCCGCCGCAGGAAACTCGCACGTCCCCGGGCACCCGCACGCCGCACGCTGCCCGCCCGCAGGCGGAAGCCCCGCACGGTCTGGTGCATGAGCCAGGCCCGGCCAGGCGTGCCAGCGGGTTCGTCACGCTCATCGGGGCCGGCCCAGGCGGCAGCGACCTGATCACGATGCGCGGCTGGAGAGCCCTGCACGAAGCCGATGTGGTGGTGGCCGACCGTCTCGCCGACCCCGGCCTGACCCGGCAGTTGCGTCCGGGCGTCCTGCTGATCAACGCCGGCAAGGCGCCCGGCGCGCAGCAGCTCAGCCAGGATCAGATCAACCAGGTGCTGACCGAGCACGCCCTGGCCGGCCGGCGAGTCGCGCGGCTCAAGGGCGGCGACCCGTTCGTCTTCGGCCGGGGCGGCGAGGAGGCCGCCGCCTGTGCCGCGGCGGGGATCGCGTGCACGGTCATCCCCGGCTTGTCCAGCGCGCTGGCCGGGCCCGCCCTGGCGGGCATCCCGCTGACTCACCGCGAGATCGGGCAGTCGTTCACCGTGGTGTCCGGCCACCTGCCGCCTGACCATCCCGACAGCCGGGTGGACTGGAAGGCCCTGGCCGCCGGATCGGACACGCTGGTCCTGCTCATGGCCGTGCGCAACCTGCGCGCCATCGCCGCGCACCTCACCGCCTGCGGGACGCCGCCGGAGACCCCGGCGGCCTGCGTGCAAGAAGCCGGCACCCCCGGTCAGCGGATCTTCCGGAGCACGCTCGGCGGCCTGGCTGACCCAGACGCGGCGCCTCCCGTGCGCAACCCGGCGGTGGTCATCATCGGCCCGACGGCCGGCGACCTCATCCCGCGCCGCCTGCCCAGCGAGGCGGACCCGAGCGGCGCGGACTCCAGCCAACCGGACGCCAGCCCGGCCACTGCTGCGCTCGGTGCGAGGGCTGCAGGCTCAGCCACCTCTGCCGACTCGGCCGACTGAGTCGGCTCAGCCGGCTCCGGCGGCTCCTCGCCCGCGTCCGGTCCGTGCTTCCGGGCCGCCCGCCACCGCAGCAGCGTGACCGTCACCACGAACGCTACCGCCAGCGCGTATCCCAGCTGCCCGGCGTACGGCATCGTGCGGCCCGGCAGCGGATGGACCGGGGTGAAGTAGCGCGCCGCGGCCAGCGCCAGCCACTCCGGCCGGCCGTCCAGCGCTACCAGCATGACCAGCAGCATGGAGTACCACAACAGCGCCGGGGTGGTCACGGCCAGCGCGGCGCCGGTCATCAGCACCGCCGCGTGCCACGGCCGGTCCGGGTCGGCGCGGCGCAGCACGACCAGGCCCGCCCCGGCCAGGATCAGCACCGCGGCCAGGGTGGCCCAGCGGCCCGGAACCACCAGGCTCACCAGCTCAAACCGCCCGCCGCTGGTATAGCCGTCCTGCGCCAGGTAGCCCGGCAGGAAGCCGATCACGTGGCTGCCCACGGCGACCACGTGCGGCAGGTAAACAGCGCACGTCGCGGCCAGCGCCGAAGCAGCCACGGCGACCGGACGGCGGCGCAGCACGGCGGGCGCCAGCAGCACCGGAGTGATCTTGGTGGCGATGGCCAGGCCGAGCAGCACGCCGCCGCAGATCGCCCGGAGTCCGGCCCGCACCCGCGCCCGCGCCCGGAGCCGCAGCCAGGCACGCGGCTGATCGCGCAGCTCGTTGCCGCCCGGCCGGGCCAGGGTCAGCAGCGCCGCGGCGGCCAGGAATGCGGCCAGCACGTCTACGTGCGCGTCGTTGCCGGCCTGCAGGCCTACGACGGGACACCACGCCCAGAACACCGCGTAGCGCGGGTCGCGGCCCAGCCGCTGCAGGCCGCGCACGAGCAGCACGGTGGTGGCGACCGCGCACAGCGCCGCGGCGGCCTGGATGGGCACCGAGCCGCTGCCCGGCCAGGACAGCGCGGAGACCACCGTGTAGTACGCCTCGGCGACCGGCGGGTAGATCGTCGGGACGCGCGGCCGGTTGATCAGCGTGCAGCCGCGCGGCAGCAGATCGCGCCGCGGGCGCACCGGCGCGGACGTGACGACCGCGTGCGGCCCGTCCGCCAGGCCGCCCATGCCGACGCAGTAGGTCCCGTCCGGCGGCCAGAGAAACTGATCGCGGAGCCCGGTGAGCTGCGGCGCGGCGGGCGCGTAATGGTAGGGGTCGATGCCCGCCAGCTGGACTCGCCCATCCCAGATGTAGCGGTACAGGTCGCTGCTGCCCTGCGGCGACGCCGACAGCGCGGCGAGCTGGATGGCAATACCGCCGAGCACGATGAGCGGCACGGCGCGCCGCGGCCCGACCCCGAGCACCAGCCACGCGCCAGCCGCGAACACGACCCACAGCAGCGCATACACGCCGACCGGCTGCCAGGACGCCAGCCACGGTACCTGCCGCACGCTGAGCAGCACCACGGCGGCGATGACGCCCGCGGCGGCGGCCGCCCCGGCCGCCCTCAACCATCCGCACACGTGCCGAAAGATGCCAGCCCCGGGCCGCCGCCGGCAGCCGCGCGCCGCGACCGTAAGGACTCGTTAAGCCATCTCGCCCAGAGACAGCCGCGCGCTGCCCCCACCCGCCACGCGGTGGCCGCCCGCTGCCGCCACCCGCCCCCGGGTCGCCCCCACGCCGCCGCCACCTGCCAAGGCGGCCCGCACGCGTCGGGCAGCCCAGCGGGGCTTAGCCCGCACGCCGTCAGGCTGCCGGGGCGTCCGCGCGGCTCAGCACCGCGAACCAGCGCCCGGAGTCCGCCCAGCTCTCCGTAGCTGCCAGGCCCGCCGACGAGGCCAGGCCCGCCAGCTCGTCGGCCCCGACCCAGGCCCACGGGAACCACGGCCCGGCGCCCTGCCCGGCCCGCAGCCGGACATGCTCGCTGCGCGCCTGCGATCCCGGCGGCCCGGCCTCGGCCACCACCGCGCCGCCCGGCCGGACCAGGTCCCTGGCCCGGCGCAGCAGCGCCGCCGGGTCGCCGCCGATGCCGATGTTGCCGTCGGCGAGCAGCACCGTTGACCAGCGCCCGGTCCCCGGCAGGTAGCTGAAGACATCGCGCTGCAGCGCCAGCGCCCCCGACGCGCGGGCCAGGCTGACGGCATAGGGGGTGATGTCGATCGCCAGCGCCGGCACCCCGCGCTCGGCCAGCGCCACCGTCAGCCGGCCCGGCCCCGCGCCGACGTCCAGCGTCGGGCCCGCGCAGCGTTCCAGCACCGACTCATCGCCCGGCGCGGCACGGAGCCAGCGCTCCACCGGCAGCGGGCTGCAGGTCCCGTCGGCGTGCTCGATCTCCGGCACCGCAGCGCCGGCCAGGGCCTGCTCGTAGAGCTCGCCGAACATGCGATCGTCCTGCCTCTTCTCGCCAGGGCTCCGGACGCGCCGCCCGCCAGGCCCGCGGCACGGAGCGCCGTGGCACGCCACGGGCCTGGCAGCTGGGGGGCACGCGGACCAGCGGGAGCACGCCATGGCTGGTCACGAGGCCGACAGCATAGCCGCGGACCTGCCCGGCCGACCCTTACGAAGCAGTGACGTATCCGGAGTGACCAGGCCAGAACGGCATATCCCGTTACCGTAAGCACAGCGGCGGGCGCCGGGCGCTCGCCGCGGGGCCGATAGCGAGGTGTCCGATGCGCGGAGACGCCGATGAACAGTAATCCCGATCCGCCGGGCCGGATCATGGTCGTCGACGACGACGCGACCCTCGTCGACGTGGTCGGGCGGTACCTGTGCCGGGACGGGCACCAGGTCGAGTGCGTGCATGACGGGTACGCCGCGCTCCGCCGGGTGCAGGAGGAACCCCCCGACCTGGTGATCCTGGACCTGATGCTGCCGGGGATCAGCGGCCTGGAGGTCTGCCGCCGGCTACGCGAGAACTGGCCGATCCCGATCGTGATGCTCACGGCCCTCGGCGAGGAGACCGACAAGGTCGTCGGCTTCGAGACCGGCGCCGACGACTACGTGACCAAGCCATTCAGCCCCCGCGAGCTCACCATGCGGGTCCGGTCGGTGCTGCGCCGGGCGCGCGGCACCGGGCTGCAGGGCGCCGCGCCGCGGGGCATGCTCATCGACGGCGATCTCAGCGTCGACCTCGGCGCGCATGAGGTCCGCCGCGGCTCGCAGCTCGTCTCGCTCACCTCGCGCGAGTACGACCTGCTGGTCTACCTGCTGCGTCACCCCCGGCAGGCCTTTACCCGCGAGGAACTGCTGGACAAGGTGTGGAACTGGTCGTTCGGCGATACCTCCACGGTCACCGTGCACGTGCGCAGGCTGCGCGAGAAGCTCGAGCCCGACCCGACCAGGCCCCGCCGGATCGTCACCGTCTGGGGCGTCGGCTACCGATGTGAGCCAGGGGAAGCATGATCTCGCTGTCTGACCTGTGGACGGTCAGCTACACCGTGGCCGCCATCGCCTTGCTCGCCAGCGTCGCCGGGTTCGTCGCCGTCCGGCTGCTGGCCGCCCGGCCGGTCGCCACCCTGCTGATCGTCATCGCCGCCGTCACCGTCTGCACGACCGCCACCGGCTTCCTGGTCATCGGGAAGGAGATGTTCATCTCCCAGGACGACCTCGACCTGGTGATGGCCGTCACCGTGATCGCCGGGATCGCCGGCTTCGTCGTCTCGGTGCTCATCGGCCGGCGCGTGTCGGCCGCGAGCCGACTGCTGCTGCGCGCGGTGCAGGAGGTGGGCCGCAGCGGCGATTACTACAAGCCCGACGCAGTCCTGCCCGCCGAGCTGTCCGGCCTGTCCGACGCGCTGTCCCGCGCCCACGGCCGGCTGGCCGATGCCCGCGACCGGGAGCGGGCGCTGGAAACCAGCCGGCGTGAGCTGGTCGCCTGGGTCAGCCATGACCTGCGGACCCCGCTGGCCGGGCTGCGCGCCATGGCCGAGGCGCTGGAGGACGGCGTCGTCGCCGACCAGCAGACCGTCAGCAGCTACCACACCCAGATCCGCAAGGAGACTGACCGGCTCACCCTGATGATCGACGACCTGTTCGAGCTGTCCCGCATCCACGCCGGCGCGCTGCGCCTGTCCCCCCGGCCCGTCGCTCTCGGCGAGCTGATCGGCGAGGCGCTGACCAGCGCCGAGCCGCTGGCCCGGGCCAAGGGCGTGGAGCTGCGCGGCTCGTGGGCTGCCTGCCCGCCGGTCCTGGTCGATGCCGCCGAGGTCGGCCGCGCGCTGCGCAACCTGGTCACCAACGCCATCCGGCACACTCCGTCGGACGGCACGATCCAGGTGCTCGGCGACGAGAAGTCCGGCATGGCCACCGTCAGCGTGGCCGACTCCTGCGGCGGGATCCCGGCCGAGCACCTGCCGCGCGTGTTCGACGTCGCCTTCCGCGGCGAGACGGCCCGCACGCCCGGTCCCACCGAGGGCGCCGGCCTCGGGCTGAGCATCGCCCGCGGCATCATCGAGGCGCACGCCGGGCAGATCGGCGTCCGCAACGTCGGCGCCGGCTGCGAGTTCATGATCCGGCTGCCGCTGGCCACCGGCGCCGACTTCCCGGGCCCCGGCTGGCTGCAGGCCACCCGGCAGCGCCCCGCCGCCGTCAGCCTGACCGGCCGGTAACCGGCCCGCCGGGCAGCCCGGCCTCATGATCCAGAACGGAACGGCCCGCGCTCCGGTTGCCCGTCAGCTGGCCCGGTCCCGCGCCGGCCGCAAGCGCCCAGCCCTCGCGCAGCGGGCTCACCAGCTGGCCCGGCCCATGGCGGGCCAGCCAGCCGCCCGCGGCCGGCCCTGCTTGATCAGCCCGCCTGCCCGGCCAGCTGCGGGGCACGGGACGGCTTGCGCAGCGGCGCCGTGGCGAACTCCGTGATCCCCGCGGCGAACGGCGTCCGCGCGCGGAAGCCCAGCTCGGCCGCGGCCAGCTCGGGCGAGGCCACCACATGCCGCACGTCACCGAGCCGGAACTCGCCGGTCACCACCGGCGCCGGGCCGCCGAACGCCGTGGCCAGCGCAGCGGCCATCTCCCCGATGGTGTGCGGCTCGCCGCTGGCCACGTTGTAGGCGCGCAGTGTCCCTGAGCGGCCCGCCTCCAGCGCGGCCAGGCTGGCCGCCGCGACGTCGGTCACGTGCACGAAGTCACGCTGCTGAGCGCCGTCCTCGAACACCCGCGGGGCCCGGCCGCCCTCCAGCGCCGACCGGAAGACCGCCGCGACGCCGGAGTACGGCGTGTCCCGCGGCATCCGCGGGCCGTAGACGTTGTGGTAGCGCAGCGCCACCGCCGAGCCGCCGGTCAGGCCCGCCCACACGCTGGCCAGCTGCTCTTGGGCGACCTTGGAGATGGCGTAGGCGTTGCGCGGGTCCGGCGGAGCCGACTCGGTCACCTCCGCCGTGCTCAGCTCCGCGCCGCAGCGCGGGCAGCGCGGCTCGAAGCGGCCCTGCTCCAGGTCGGCCCGCTCGCGAGCCGGCGGCCGGACCGTGCCGTGCTCCGGGCAGTCGTAACGGCCCTCGCCGTACACGACCATCGAGGAGGCCAGCACCAGCCGCCGGACCTGGGCCGCGCCCATCGCCTCCAGCAGCACGGCCGTCCCGGTGACGTTGATGTCGCAGTACAGCGGCAGGTCAGCCAGGCTCACGCCCAGCCCGACCATGGCCGCCTGGTGGCAGACGACGTCCGCATCGCGGACGGCCAGCTCGACGACCCGCGGGTCGCGGACGTCGCCGGTGATCAGCTCGACGCCGGCGGGCCAGTAGCCAGGCAGCTCGTCGTGCACAGCGGCCGACAGCGAGTCCAGCCCGCGGACCTCGTGGCCGGCGGCCAGCGCCGCGTCGGTGATCTGCGACCCGATGAACCCGGCCGCGCCGGTGATGAGTATGCGCATGCCGGTACCGAAGCACGCGCGCCCCCGGCCGCGAGCCTGGCCGGGCTCATTCGTCACAGCTCCGTAAGGGTCAGTGACCCGCTGTCGCCCGTAGGGTGCCGAGCCATGGTGACCGACGTCATTCTCCCCTGTCTCAACGAGGCGGGCGCCTTGCCGTGGGTGCTGGACCGGATGCCGGGCGGATTTCGCGCGATCGTCGCGGACAACGGCTCCGACGACGGGTCGGCCGAGATCGCCGCCCGGCACGGCGCGCTCGTGGTGCACGTCCCGCAGCGCGGGTTCGGCGCCGCGTGCCACGGCGGGCTGCTGGCCGCGGCCAGTGACGTGGTCGCCCTCATGGACGCCGACGGCTCGCTCGACCCGGCCGACCTCGCCTGGCTGGCCAGCCCCGTGCTGACCGGGACCGCCGACCTGATGCTCGGCGCCCGCCGCCCGGACGGCCGTGGCGCCTGGCCGCTGCACGCGCGGCTCGGCAACCGGGCCATCGCCGCCGCCGTGCGCCGCCGGACCGGCACCCGGCTGCATGATCTCGGCCCGATGCGGGTCGCCCGCCGGACCGCCCTGCTGGAGCTGGGCATGTCCGACCGGCGATTCGGCTACCCGCTGGAGATGGTGGTCAAGGCCGCCCGGGCCGGCTGGCGGATCGAGGAGCGGGAGGTCCCCTACCGCCCGCGCGCCGCGGGCAAGTCCAAGGTCACCGGCACGGTCGGCGGCACCCTGCGCACCGTCCGCGACATGCGGAAGGTTCTCGAGACGGCATGAGCGAGCCGGAAGGCCGGATACCGGGCCGGCATGCGCGGAATCCGCGGCATGCCCGGCTGGCGGGCGGACTGCGCGGTCAGCTCGTCGTCATCGCCAAGGAACCCGTGCCGGGCCGGGTCAAGACCCGGCTGACCCCGCACTACACCCCGCAGCAGGCGGCGCGGCTGGCCGAGGCAGCGCTGTCCGACACGCTCGCCGCGGCCACGCTGGTGCCCGGCGTCCGGCGGGTGCTGGCCCTGGACGGCGCGCCGGGCCGCTGGCTGCCCGGCGGCTTTGAGGTGATCCCGCAGTGGGGCCGCGGCCTGGATCAGCGGATCGCCACGGCGCTCAGCACCGTCTTTGCCCGGCTGCCGGTCCCCGTGGTCCTGGTCGGGATGGACACCCCGCAGGTCACGCCCGCGCTGCTGGAAGCGGCACTGCGCCCGCTGGTGGCCGGCACCGCCGATGCCGCCTTCGGGCCCGCCGAGGACGGCGGCTTCTGGCTGCTCGGGCTGCGCCGCCCCGATCCGCGCCTGGTGCTCGGCGTGCCCATGTCGCAGGCCCATACGGGCGCCGTTCAGCTGGCCCGGCTGACCGGAGGCGGGCTGCGGGTGTGCCAGCTGCCCGGCCTGCTGGACGTGGACACCGCGGCCGATGCGGCGGCCGTGGCCGGGATGGTCCCGCACAGCCGGTTCGCCGCCGCCCTGCGGTCGATCCCGGCCGGGCCCGCTGCCGTCGCCGGCTAGCGCGGCAGTCCCCGGGCCGCCTGCGCCCGGCGGGCGCGCCGGGCGCTCAGGCCGCCTGCACCCGGCGGCGCAGCAGCAGCGAGCCGGTCAGGGCGAGTGCCGCCACGGCCACGATCTCGACGATGAGCACGGTGTAGGCCAGGCCCGAGGTGAAGGTGAGCGTGAACCCGAACAGGCCCACCGTGCGGACGCAGATGAAGCCCACGATCGTCCCGGCCATCAGGGCCAGGGCCGCGGCCACCACCAGGACGTTGCGGGTCACCAGCACGGCCACGGCCAGGATCAGCGCCGCGATGGCCTGCACCAGGAACAGCGGGCCGAGCGTGGCCACATGCCGGTAGGCGATGTCCCACAGGTGCACGTGGATCGCGCCGGAGGTCACCATCAGGCCGGCGTCGACGACGTACAGGAGCCAGTTCACGGCCCTGTCCGCGGTCCCGGACTTCTTCTCCTGCGTCAAGGTCATCAGCTTGGAACCTTTCTGGTGTCAGGCTGCGCCGCCCCCGCACGTGCCTGCCGCGCAGCCCGGGCGGCCAGGCCGGGCCGCGGGGCCTGGAATGGCTCGGCAAACTGGATCAGGAATGCCCTGGCCGCGCCGCGCTTGCCGGCCGCGGCCTGCTCAACCGGGATTGGCCGCCCGTCGAGGCCGGTACGGCAGGCGGCGGCGCCCGCCGCGGGGAACACCGCGCGGCGCGACAGCACATCCCAGATGGCCAGCACGGTGCCGAGGTTGATGTCGATCCGGCCGGTAGCCGCGTGATGAATCCGGTGGTAGGCCGGGCTGATCACGACCTTGCCGACCGGGCCGTAGGTCCACCGCACGTTGGCGTGCGGCAGCGCGCCGAGGCACGCGTAGGCGGTCAGCACGGCGGTCGGGGTGACCGCATTGGAGCTGATGGCCAGGATCGGGATCGCCGACATCAGGAAGCTGACGTGCACCAGCGGATGCGCCCGGAACGTGGTCAGGATGCTGAGCTCTTCCTGGGAGTGGTGCACGGCATGCAGCCGCCACAGTGCGGTCACCCGGTGATTGCCCAGGTGCGCGAGCCAGTCGGTGAAGTCGATCGCGACCAGCGCGAGCACCACGAAGCACCAGCCCGGCAAGCCGGGCACCGCGGGCAGCACCAGCCACGGCGCCAGCCGGGCCAGCCCGGCCGAGAAGCCCGAGCCGATCAAGACGATGAGCGGCACCACCACCAGCGCGTAGGCCAGCAGGTAGCACATGTCGATCAGGTGGCCGCGGGCCAGCAGCGGCCGCCGGACGGCCGGCCGGGCCTGCTCAATGAGGAACACCGCCAGGACGAACCCCAGGACCACCGGGCCGGCCAGCTCCCAGCGGCCCGCGCTGATGGAGTGGGTCAGCCCGAAGTCGCGGAGCTCCGCCCAGCCGCGCCCGGCCAGGTAGGCCGCCACCGCGGCGATGACGAGCGTGGACAGGCAGATCCGGCGGGTCGTCGGCGCACGGCCGGCGGCTGCGCTCACGGCACTCCTTCCCGGTGCAGCCCTGCGGATGACAGCAGGCTCTTACTGACACGGCGGCCAGCCCGCCGTGGTTCACCACACTGCGCGCCGCAACAGGAACAGCCCTGGCCGGCGCTTTCCTGCTGCCGCGAGAGGCCGGCCTGCTATTGTCCGGCAACAGCCGGAGCTGACTTATTACCAAAGTATGACCTGTCCCGGAATTCGCTTTCCCTATCCCGGAAAAGCTGCTATGCATGCCTGCTTTGATGACGGGTAGTCACGCCTGTCCCCGGCGCGGCGGAAACTGCCGCCGGGGCCCGCTGCGGCACATTTCGCGCCACCAGTGCGATGTCCTTGCAGGATTAACTACTCTGCGCGGTCGATGCTCGCGAGCCGTAGCAAGATTGACCAGACTTTCCGGACATATCAGACAAATCGCTGATTATCTCGATTCGGTATCAGCAATTTACATATGGGTCTACTGTGAACCCCCGGGAGCGGTCCCGAGAGAGAGATCCAGACATGTCTTACCGGAGAGTCGCACGGTCTTATCGCCGAAATGTGGCGCGCCAATTCCCTCGACTAGCGGACCAACCGCGGGCCCGGCTAGGCGCGATGGCCGCGCTGGCCCTGGCCGTCCTGGGTGCGGGGATGTTCATCTTCGTCGTGCCGCATAACAGCACGCTGACCACCAACGAAGCGAACGCCGCGGCATGCGCCTCGGCTTCCCCGGCCGGCGCGACCGCGACGACCACGGCCGGCGGCACCGCGACCGGCGCGCAGACCACAGCGACGGCCGAGCCGGCCGCGTCCGGCTCGGCCGGTGTCACGACCGCCACGCCGGCCCCGACCGGCTCGGCTGGCACTGCGACGGCCGCGCCGACAGCGACCGCAACGGCGGCCCCGACGGCCACGGCCACCGCCACCGCCGCGCCGACCGCCACCGCCGCGCCGACGCCGTGCCCGCCGGCCTCGGCGTCGGTGTCGGCCATGCCGTCGGCGACGGCGACGGCCCCCGCCGCTGCCGCGAACACCAGCTGCGTGATCATCGTCCCGGCGCGCCCGCTGACGGCCAGGGGCCTGTCCACCCCGTACCAGCTCACCGGACCGGACGGGATGAGCCCGGACGCGTCGGGCTGCACGATGGCCAACAGCGGCGCCCTCGGCTCGTTCGTCCAGGCGACAATCCTGAATCCGGCCACGGGGGCGCTGTCGGTCTACGAGCCCCTGGTCATCACTCAGGGCACCCAGCCTGCCGCTGCCCCGGTCGTGCCGACGCTGCCGCGCAACGCCGTGGTCACCATCGACATCGGCTTCAACGGCACGACGCTGACCCAGCAAGGCGCCACCCGCAGGGCCCTGCGCCAGGGCAGCTGCGTAGACGGCCTGGGCAGCTCACCCTTCGGCCAGGTGTCGTTCTGCAACGGCATCCGCTTCTTCCGGGCCGCGCAGCGGGCCGAGAACCGCGGGCTGCTGAAGGTGCCCGCCGCCGGCTCGTCGCCAGTGACCGGCAGTGCGTGCCCGACCACGCGCGACTTCACCATCATCGACCAGGACCAGAGCGACAACGTGACCAGCAAGTACCTGGTCACGGCCAGCGGGCAGACCGCGCAGTTCAACAAGGCCAACGTCGCCGCGCTGCCCGGCGCGCAGACGGCAGTCAACGGCAGCGACAACGCACTGCTGTCCGACTTCGTCGACCCGGCCCTGGGCTGCCAGGACTACGAGGCACCGGACCTGTCGCAGGACGGGACGATGAGCACCTCGCAGGCACTGAACGAGCTGTCGGCCGCCGCGAACCAGAAGGCGCCGGTCGCGCTGGTCCCGGAGAACGACGAGATGGTCCTGGTCGGCGACAACATGAGCGTGGCCAAGACCAACCTGTACCGGATGGAGGTCGGCATGCCGCTCGTCTCCACGGCTAACAACGCCACGTCCAGCCCGGCGAACTACTGCCAGAACATGGTGAACGTGCAGACCCCGTTCCTGGCTGCCGCCCAGGACACGCTGGCGGGGAACCCCACCCCGGTGCCGGCCGTCGGCAACAACCTGTTCACCTTCCTGGCGAACCGGCTCAG
>DASUBV010000194.1:0-8046 GCA_035763085.1 Streptosporangiaceae bacterium
TCATAGGGCGTGCTGCGCAGCGTGACCTGCTCGCCGAGCAGCGCCCACGGGGCGCCGGGCTGGCCATAGGCCATGCCGACGCTGCCCGGGTTGAGCACGCGGTGCCCGGCGGCCAGCCGGTCGAACTGCATGTGCGTGTGCCCGCACACCACGGTGGGCGCCGTGACGCCGGCCAGCACCGCGGCCCACCGCCGCGCCGGGCTGTCGACCAGCACCATCTCATCGTCGCGGCGCGGCGAGGCATGGCAGAACAGCACGGCGCCGAGGCCCGTCACGTCGAGGGTGACGGTCAGCGGCAGCCCGTCGAGCAGGTTCCGGTGGGTGCTGCTGATCAGCGCTGCGCTGGCGGCCGCCGCGGGACCGTTCGGTCCGGGTACCTGGCCGCCGTCGAAGGCGGTCACCAGCTCGCGCTCGCAGTTGCCGTGCACCCAGACGGCCCGGTCACCGAGGTCGGCCAGCCGGTCCAGGGTGCCGCCGGGCAGCGGCCCGAGCGCGATGTCGCCGAGCAGCACGACGGCGTCGGCGGCAGCCACGTCCGGCTCGGCGAGCACGGCCTCCAGGGCGGGCAGGTTGCCGTGGATATCGGCGAGCACGGCCACGGTCTGGCAGCGCCGGACCGGGCCGGCCTCGTTCGCCGGGGCTGCCCTGTTCTCGGTCATGGCCTCATTCTCGGCCGCCGGCGCCCGGCGCAGTTGCTGGTCAGCGTTCGCCCTGCACGAACTCGGCCCAGGTCTGGCGGCCGTCGGCATGGTCGGGACAGGTATTGAGGCCCTCGGCGAATGCCCGGTAGGCGTGGACGGGCAGCCGCACGTTGAGCACCTTGCGGGGCCGGCCGTGCTGGGCCCGCCAGGCCGCGGCCAGCTGCCACCCGGTCAGCACCTCAGGCCCGCCGAAGTCCGGAGCCCGGCCCAGCGGCGGCCCGTCCAGCAGGTCGGCGGCCCGCTCGGCTACCTCGGCCGCGGCGACGCTCTGGAAGACCAGGTCCAGCGGCAGCGGCGTGATGGGCCAGCCGCCCACGGCCTGCAGGATCATGGCGATCAGCTCGTGGAACTGGGTGGCCCGCAGCGTGGTCGACGGCACCGGGCTGCCGGCGATGAGCTCCTCGCAGCCGAGCTTGGCCTTGTAGTAGCTGAACGGGATCGCATCGACACCGACAATCGAGACATACAGCAGGTGGCGGCAGCCGCTCGCCGCGGCGAGCAGGTTGCGGGTCTGCCGCGGATCGGAGCGGCCCAGCCGGCGGTCGGTGGCCGCGTGCACGACAAGCTCGGCGCCCGCCGCGGCCTCCGCCAGGCCCTCGCCGCTGGCCAGGTCGCCGGTGTGCGTCCCGGCCCCGGGGCGCCGGGACAGTACCCGGACCTCATGTCCCCGGCTGGCCAGGACCGGCACCAGCGCCCGCCCGAAGGTACCCGTCCCGCCGGTCACCAAGACGATGCTCATGGCTCCCGTCTTATCAGGCCGCCGCGCCGGGCGGGCTGCGGGATGCCGGAATGCCGCCGCCGGGGGCGCGGCGGGGACTCTGGAGCGCCTCCGGCCGGGGGAGCGACCGGAATTCTCCGGTGCCGCGGATAGGCAGTAAGAGGGGCGTAAGGTCATCAGCTATGCGAATCCCGGTCATGAGCCGTGAACGGCGCGAACCGCGATGAGCGCCAGCAGCTTCATCGCGTCACTGGTGAGCTCGCTGGCCTGGCCGGCGGTGATCATCGCCATCCTGGTCATCTTCCGCAGGCAGTTCGGCACGATGCTGGAGCGGCTGGCCCGGGTCCGTATGGGTGCGGCCGCCCCCGAGGGCGACCTGGACTGGAATCAGGCCGAGTCGATGATCCGGCAGAGCCTGGCCACGACCCGTGCGGGCGTGCCGGCCGGGGCCGGTGCCCCGGCTGGGGGTGGCTCATCCGGGGCGGGCACGCTAGCCGGGGCTGGTGCCTCGGCTGGCGGGAGCGCGGCACCCGGAGCCGGGGCGTCGGCCGGGGCTGGTGCCGGAGCCAGCGCGGCAGGCAGCGGCGGGACCGGGGCCGGCGGGGTGGCCCGGTCGCCGCGGGCACTGGTCGAGGACCGGTGGCGGGCGCTGGCCGACGAGCTGCGCGGCGTGGTCCGGCCGTCCGGCTCGGCCAGCGAGGAGCAGCTGGCGGGCGCGGACTTTGACCAGCTCATGGAGTCGGCACTGCGCGCCGGGCTGCTGGATGCCGCGACAGTCCGGTCCCTGGACGGGCTGCGGCACCTGCGCAGCCTGGCCCGGAGCAGCCCCGGACTCACCCCGCGCCAGGCTCAGGAGTTCGCGGTCATGGCCGACGCGGTCAGCTACAGCATGCGGCGCGGCGGCGGCTCGGTCTGGCCCCTCGCCTGACCCGCGAGCCCTCCCGGGCCCGCCTGAGCGGGAGGATGCCCGCACCCGCGAGCTTGACGCGCCGCAGCGACGCGACACGCTCCCGGCTCATGGGCGCGGGGCTGGCCAGCTGGCGGCCGGGCGGACAAGGCGGCGGAGGCGGCTGAGGTGGCCGGGGTGACAAGGCGGCGGGCTGGCCAGCTGGTGACCGGGGTGACGAGGCGCCGGGGCTGACCGGGGCGGCGAGGGCTGACGAGGCGGCGGGCTGGCTAGCTGGCGGCGGCGGGGGCTGAGGAGCCGGCGGGCGGGGCCGAGGGCGGCGGGGAGATCCCGGCGATCTTGCACTGCCTGACGGTCAGCCGGGCGGCGGCGCCGCGGCCGGCGTAGGCATCACGGCACATCTGCCGGGCCTTGTCCCCGCAGCCGTGTACCAGGGACCCGCCCATGGAGCTGGGCAGGTTCACGGTGACGCAGCCATGGCCGGAGGCGCCGTAGCTGCCGGGCCGGACGGCCGCCCAGATCCCCACCCCGGCGAACACGGCCAGCAGGATCAGGCCGATGACCAGCAGCACGCGCTTGTCGCGTCGGGTGGTCGGCTGCGGCTCGGGCATCCTCGCGAACGGCATGTTCCCCGGAGTATATGCAGGTCCGCCGCGCGCAACGCTGGGCGCGGCGGGCCCGCCGTGCGTCCGGCCGGGCCCGGCCGACCGGCCAGGCGCGGCCGTCTCTCTCGATGCCAGCAGCGCCGCCCGGACCGGACGGCTGTGCTGCCTGCTGCCCTGAACACGCGCCGCGGCGGTGCTGGGTTCGGGTCAGCCCGGCCGGACCGGTCACCAGGTCAGCCGCCGGTGAAGGTGAGCACGAGCAGGAAGGCGTTCAGCACGATGATCAGGCCGGCGATGCCCGACGCTGCCATCGTTGTCAGCCGCCGGTTCACCAGCCCGCCCATGATGTCGGCCCGCCGGGTCAGCATGACCAGCGGTACCAGCGCGAACGGGATCCCGAACGACAGCACCACCTGGGAGATGACCAGGCTCGCGGTCGCGGGCAGGCCCGCCGCCAGCACGACCAGGGCCGGCAGCATGGTGATCGCGCGGCGCAGGAACACCGGGATCCGCCAGCCCACGAAGCCCTGCATGACCACCTGCCCGGCGTAGGTGCCCACGCTGGAGGACGACAGCCCGGAGGCCAGCAGGGCGATGGCGAACGCCAGCGCCGCGCCGCCGCCCACCATCTGCCCCAGCTCGGTGTGAGCCGCCTGCAGCGAGGCCGCCGCGCGCGGCGCGTCCGGGCGGCTGAACAGCGAGGCGGCCACGCACAGCATCGACAGGTTGATCAGGCCCGCCGCGCCCAGCGCGATCAGCACGTCGACCCGCTGGAAGCGGAGCAGCTGGCGGCGCTCGTCCCCGTCGCTGCACGAGACCCGGGACTTGGTCAGCGCGGAGTGCAGGTATACCACGTGCGGCATCACGGTGGCGCCGATGATGCCCGCGGTCAGCAGCAGCGCCTCGCCTCCGCCGCCGCCCAGGGTCGGCAGCAGCCCGGCGGCCACCCCGGACGCGCTCACCCCGCCCGCGACCAGGTCATAGGCGAAGCCGAGCAGGACCAGGCCGAGCAGCGCCGCGATGGCCAGCTCGAACCGGCGGTAGCCGCGCTGCTCCATGGCCAGGATGCCGAACGCCACCACGGCCGTGATCGCGCCGGCGGCGGGCAGCGGGACGCCGAACAGCAGGTTCAGCCCGATCGCCGCCCCGACGAACTCGGCCAGGTCGGTGGCCATCGCGACCAGCTCGGCCTGCGCCCACAGCCCGTAGGAGACAGGCCGGGGCAGGTGAGCGCGGCACAGCTGCGGCAGGTCGCGGCCGGTGGCCACGCCGACCTTGGCCGACAGGTACTGCACCAGCATGGCCATCAGGTTGGCCGCCACGATCACCCAGGCCAGGCTGTAGCCGAACTTGGCGCCCGCGGTGAAGTTGGTGGCGAAGTTGCCCGGGTCGACATAGGCCACGGCCGCCACGAAGGCCGGGCCGAGTAGCGCGACGGTGCCGCGCAGCCGGCCGCGGGAGCGCAGTGCCGTAAGCGCTCCCGCGACCGCCGCGGAGTCAGGGCCTGCCGCGTCCGGGCGGGCGGTGGTACCCGCGCCCGGCCCGGTCTGTGCTGACGAGTCCTGCGGGCCCGGGTCGCCGGGCGGCCTGATCAGTGGATCGACCGCCATCGGCAAGCCCTACGCGACCGAGGGGCCGAGGCCGAGGGACTGCGGCGTGCTGGCGTCCGGAGATGGCTGGTGCAGTCCTTCATCCAGCTGACCGAACTCGGTCATCAGCGCCGGGCTGCCGCCCCACGGGGTCTGCTCCTCGGCCACCAGCGTGTCGGTGGTCAGCAGCAGCCCGGCCACCGAGGCGCCGTTCTGCAGCGCCGACCGGGCGACCCGCAGCGGGTCGATGATGCCCATCTCCACCATGTTCCCGTACCTACCCGCCAGTGCGTCGAACCCTTCATCCTGGCCGAGCCTGCTGACCTGGGACACCACCTCCTCGCCGGAATACCCGGCGTTGCTGGCGATCAGGAAGGCCGGCGCGGTCAGTACCTTGCGGACGATCTCCACCCCGGTGGCGTAGTCGTCCTTGACCTGCAGGTCATCCAGGGCCCGGTCGGCGTGCAGCAGGGCGGCGCCGCCGCCGGCCACGATGCCCTCGGCCATCGCCGCCCGGGTCGCGGCCAGCGCGTCCTCGACCCGGTGCTGGAGTTCCTTGAGCTCGGCCGGGGTGGGCGCGCCCACCCGCACCACGGCGACCTTGCCTGACAGCGCGCCGATCCGCTCGCTGAGCACGTCCTCGTCCACGCCGAACTGGGCCCGCTCGAGCTCCGCGCGCAGCTGGCCGAGGCGGAACTCCACGGCGTCGGCCGGGCCGCTGCCGCCAATGATGGCCGTCTTGTCGGCGTTGGCCCGGACCTGGGCCGCCCGGCCCAGCTGGTCCAGGGTCATCGTCTCCAGGGTGAACCCGGCCTGCCGGGAGTAGACCTCGCCGCCGGTGATGGCCGCGATGTCCTCCAGCTTGTGCAGCCGCCTGTCGCCGAAGCCGGGCGCCCGCACGGCCAGGCACTGGAACACCTTGTTGACGTGGTTGTGCACGAGCATGCTCAGCGCGGTGCCCTCGACGGTCTCGGCGATGATCACCAGCGGCCGCGGCGCCCGCATCACCTTGTCCAGGATCGGCATCAGCTGCTGCACCTTGGTGATCTTCTCGCTGCACAGCAGGATGTAGGGATCCTCGACCACCGATTCCAGGCTGGCCGGGTTGGTGACCAGGTATGGCGACAGGTAGCCGTTGTCGAACTCGAAGCCCTCCACGAAGTCGACGCTCATGCCGTACCGCGGCGACTCCTCGACGGTGACGATGCCACCGTCGCCGACGGTGTGCAGGGCCCTGGCGATGACCGTGCCGACCGTCTCGTCGTCGTTGGCCGAGATGGCCGCCACCCGGGCGTAGTCCTCCTCGGTCTGCACCGGGTGGGCCGCTCCCTGCAGGTGCTCCACCAGGCGCCCGACAGCCAGGTCAATCCCGCGCTTGACCAGCACCGGGTTGGCTCCGCCGCTGATCGCGGCCATGCCCTCGCGGACCACCGCCTGGGCGATCACGGTCGCGGTGGTGGTGCCGTCGCCGACGATGTCGTTGGTCTTGATCGCCGCTTCCTTGACCAGCTGGGCGCCCATGTTCTCGAACTGGTCCTTCAGGTGGATCTCGCGGGCGATCGTCACGCCGTCGTTGGTCACGACGGGCGATCCGGTGATCTTCTCCAGGATGGCGTTGCGGCCCTTGGGCCCCAGCGTTGGCTTGACCGCCTCGGCCAGCTGGTCTACCCCGGACAGCAGCCGGGAGCGCGCGTCCGCGCCGTAGCGCAGTTCCTTTGACATGGCTCCTCCATCAGGTCGTCAGTCGGCGGTCATCACGTCAGGTGCTGCGCGCTAGGGGACAAGGATCGCCCGGCCGCGGACGCGCCCGGCGTCCAGGTCGGCCAGTGCCTGCGGGGCGGAGTCGAGCGGGTAGGTCCTGGTGTGCAGGGTGACCCGGCCCGACTGGGCCAGGGCCATCAGCTCCGCCAGGTCGTTATAGGTCCCGACGATGTTTCCGATGATGTTGCGCTCGGTCGAGATGATGTCGAGCGTGGGAATGTGCAGGGTGCCGCCGTACCCGATGACGAAGTAGGATCCGGCGGCGGCGGTCATGTTCCAGCCGTCGGTCTCGGCGCCCTGCTCAGCGACGAAGTCCAGCACCACGTTCGCCCCGGCCCCGCCGGTCAGGTCGCGGACCGCCTCGACGTGGCTGCCGTCAGCCACCACGGTGTGCTGCGCGCCGAGGTCGGCGGCGAGCTTCAGGGCGTCCGGGTTCTGGTCGACCACGATGATCCGCGTCGCGGTCAGCGCGGCCAGGCACTGGATCCCGATGTGCCCCAGGCCGCCCGCCCCGATCACCACGCAGGTGGTGCCCGGGTACAGCAGCGGGATGGCCTTGCGCACCGCGTGGTAGGCGGTGATGCCGGCGTCGGCCAGCGCGGCCACGTCCTGCGGCCGGGTCGCGGGATCCAGCTTCACGCACGCCCGCGCGGAGGTGAGCAGATACTCGGCCATCCCGCCGTCCCGGGACAGGCCGGGGAACTCGCTGGCCACGCAGTGCATGTCGTCGCCGGCCCGGCAGGCCCGGCACAGGCCGCAGGTGGGCGTCGGGTGCAGGATCACGGTGTCGCCGACGGCCACGTTGCTGACCGCCGAGCCGACCTCGTGGACCCAGCCCGCGTTCTCGTGCCCGATGATGTAGGGCAGCGGGGTGCCCATCGCCGCATCCCACTGCCCGTCGATGATGTGCAGGTCGGTGCGGCACACGCCCGCACCGCCGATCTTCACGATGACGTCGAGGGGGCCGCCGATGGCCGGCTCCGGTACCTCGTCGATCACCGGCTGCGTGTGGAACTCGTGCAAGCGGACAGCCTTCACGGCTTCTCCTCACCTTGTCCCGGAGAGTCATATCGGTGCCGCAGCATGCCGCGGCAGATGCTGCCATTGGCTTCCAGGCTGACGGCCGTCGTCCGCGCCCGGCGCAGGAACAGCGGCAGGGAGTCAGCGTGAACGCCGTGGCCGGTGGCCGGGTCGATCAGCAGCGGCGCCTGGTCTGAGGCCGGCAGCCCGAGCGCGGCCCGGCGCTCGCGCAGCCGCCGCAGCGGCGGTGAGTCCGGCACCTGCCCGAGGGTGAGCCCGGGCAGCTGGTCAGGGTCGGTCCCGGCAGACAGAAGCGGCCGGCACACCTGATGCGTGCCGGCCATGACCGCCTTGCGCAGGAAATCGGCCCGCAGGCCGTCCAGCTCGCCCACCGCCTCACCGTCAAACGTGCGCGCGAAGGTTTCCTGCGCCGCGACCCCGCCGTTGATCGCGTCCGAGGCGAAGTGCTCCTCCAGGACCACCTCCGCCCGGCTGACGCCGGGCACCGCGCAGGCCGCGTCGTAGGCGTCGGCCACCATCAGGAACGCGAAGTTGGGCGCGCAGAAGTAGGTCGGCAGCCGCAGCCGGACCAGAGCCGTGCCGTCCGGGCCGACGCTGGCCGACGAGACGAACCCCAGCCCCGTGATGGGCTCGTCCAGCTCCGGGTCCAGCACCGTGCCCAGGGCGGCCAGCAGGGCCTGCGCGGTGGCCGGGCCGGCGGCGGCGCCGGCGGGCTGAGCCGCCG
>DASUBV010000195.1:0-8140 GCA_035763085.1 Streptosporangiaceae bacterium
CCCGGCACGGACAACATCTACGGGGTGGTGTCGCTGATCTTCTGGTCGGTGATGCTCATCGTGACCGTGACCTACGTGCTGCTGGCGATGCGGGTCGACAACGACGGCGAGGGCGGCATCATGGCCCTCATCACGCTGCTGCACCGGTGGGCCACCGGGACCCGGGCGCGGGCCGCGATGCTGCTCGCGGCGCTGGGCGTGCTCGGGGCCGCGCTGTTCCTCGGCGACAGCATGATCACGCCCGCGATCTCGGTGCTGTCGGCCATCGAGGGGCTGAAGGTGGTCCGCCCGTCGCTGGCGGCGTGGGTCGTCCCGCTGACGGCGGTGATCATCGCCTGCCTGTTCGCCGTGCAGCGCTTCGGGACCGCGGCGGTAGGCCGGCTCTTCGGCCCGGTGATGATCGCCTGGTTCACCGCGATCGGAGCGTGCGGCGTGTGGGGCATCACCATGGAGCCCGGCATCCTGAAGGCCCTGTCGCCCACCTATGCCGTCAGCTTCCTGTTCGGCCACTTCCACATCGCGTTCTTCGCGCTGGCCGCCATCGTGCTGGCGGTGACCGGCGCCGAGGCCCTGTATGCCGACATGGGGCACTTCGGCCGCCGGCCGATCTCGACGGGGTGGATCTTCCTGGTGTTCCCCGCCTGCGCGCTGAGCTACCTGGGCCAGGGCGCGCTGATCCTGTCCGACCAGTCGAGCCTGTCGGCGCCGTTTTTCCTGCTGACCCCCGGCTGGGCCCGGATCCCGATGGTGGCGCTGGCGACCGCGGCGACGGTCATCGCCTCGCAGGCGGTCATCACCGGAGCGTTCTCGGTGGCGGCGCAGGCCGCGCAGCTGGGCTACCTGCCGCGGCTGCGGGTGCTGCACACCTCGCGCTCGACCTACGGCCAGATCTACGTCCCCTGGATCAACTGGCTGCTGCTGGTCTCGGTGCTCACCCTGGTGTTCGCGTTCCGCAGCTCGGCGTCGCTGGCGTTCGCGTTCGGGATGGCCGTCACCGGGACGATCACGATCACCACGACCCTGTTCTTCTATGTCGCCAGCCAGACCTGGCGGGCGCCGTGGTGGCTGCTCGGCGCCGGGGCCGCCATCCTGCTGGCGTTCGACATGCTGTTCCTGGCCGCGAACCTGACCAAGCTCGTGCACGGCGCCTGGCTGCCGCTGGCCATCGGGCTCACGGCCTTCACCGTCATGACCACCTGGCAGCGCGGCCGCGAGCTGGTGACGGCCCGCCGCGTGAGCAGGGAAGGCTCGCTGCGCGAGTTCGTGCACCGGCTGCGCGAGCACCCGGAGCTGGCCCGGATCGTCCCCGGCACCGCGATCTTCCTCAACCGGGGCAGCGAGACGGCGCCGCTGGCGCTGCGGGCCAACGTGGAGAACAATCACGTCCGCCACGAGCAGGTGGTCATCGTGGCCGTCGAGATCGAGACCATCCCCCGGGTGCCCGCCGCCGAGCGCCTCACCATCGACGACCTCGGCTACGCCCGCGACGGCATCACCCACGTCACGCTGCGCTTCGGCTACACCGAGACGACGGACATCCCGTCAGCCCTGGCCACTCTCACCCCGCAGCAGACCGAGGGCGATCTCGACCTCCAGAACGCCTCGTACTTCCTGTCCAAGGTCGAGCTCCGGGCGGGCCCCGCGGCGGGCATGGCGCGCTGGCGCAAGCGCCTGTTCCTCGCGACCGCCCATATCGCCGCCGATGCCAGCGAGCAGTTTGGCCTGCCGCCCGACCGCGTCGTCATCCTGGGCTCCCGCGTCGAGGTCTGACCGGCCCGGGCCGGGCGCCCGCCACCTCGCGGTTTTCCGGCTGGCCCGTCCCGGCGGGGTCGGCTAGCTTCGCTGTCATGAAGCCGCTCGCCGAACGCGACATCCGCCTCTCCTTCGTCAACTGCACCCGCGGAGAGGTCGCTCGCGCGAAGCTGCCCGCCGGCCTGGACCAGGTCCCCTGGCCGGACCTGGACTTCCTGGGCTGGCGGGATCCGGGCGCGCCCGAGCGGGCCTACCTGGTCGCCGAGCACGATGGCGGGCTGGTCGGCGTCGCCCTGCGCGCCAGCTCCGGGCGGGCCCGCAACTTCGCCGCGCGCAGCATGTGCTCGCTGTGCCTGACCCCGCATACCGCCGGCGGCGTGGCGCTGATGACGGCCCGGCGGACCGGGGCGGCCGGGCGCCAGGGCAACTCGGTCGGCCAGTACCTGTGCACCGACCTGGCCTGCTCCCTGTACGTCCGGGGCCGCATCGTCTCGGCCGCCGCCGGCGACCTCGACGAGACCCTGTCCCCCGATGACAAGATCGCGCGCACCCAGGCCAACCTGGACGCCTTCCTGGACAAGGTCATCCGCTGACGTCCTGGCCGGCCTGACGGCGCGGGAACCGGGACCACGGCCCGGGGCCGACCGCCGTCACCGTCGACCGGAAGGCCGGCGGGCCAGCGGCCGTCCCGGCCGCCCGCTGGCCCGCCGAGCAGGATTGAAGAAGCGCAGGTCACAGCACTTCACTAGCGTGACCTGCATGACTTCCATCGACTCAGTGACCCTCGAAGTGCCCGACCCCGCGGCCGCCGCCGACTTCTATGCCGCGGCCTTCAGCCCGGGCTCTCTGGTGCGGCTGCGGGCCTCGGCGGCGGCGACGGCCGGCTTCCGCGGGTTCACCCTCTCGCTCACCGCGTCCCAGCCGGGCACCGTCAGCGCCATCCTCGACGCCGCGCTCGCGGCCGGCGCCACCACGCTGAAGCCGGCCGCGAAGTCGTTCTGGGGCTTCGGCGGCGTCGTCCGGGCCCCGGACGGGACCATCTGGAAGGTCGCGACCTCAGCGAAGAAGGACACCGGCCCCGCCACCCGGCAGTTCGACGAGCTGGTGCTCCTGCTGGGCGTCGCGGACGTGGCCGCGACCAGGCGGTTCTACGTCGAGCACGGTCTCACCGTGGCCAAGAGCTACGGCCGCAAGTATGTCCAGTTCGCCACCGAGTCGAGCCCGGTCAAGTTCGCGCTCTACGGGCGCCGGGCCCTCGCCAAGGACGCCGGCGTCGCTGCTGAGGGCAGCGGGTCGCACCGGCTGGTGATCGACAGCGACGCCGGGCCGTTCACCGACCCGGACGGGTTCGCCTGGCAGGCCCCGTCGCCCTGAGCAGGCCGCGCCCCGTCGCCCTGAGCAGGCCGCGCGGCCGATCCGCCGGTCCCGGCCCGCGGGCGGGCCAGCGCCCGCCCGTCGCGGTGCCGTTATGCCGCCATCTCGCCAAACCCAGGTAAAGGTCTTGTAAAGGGACCAGCCGAAACATACGCTAGGGGCGTTTTGCCGCCAAGGGATGGGGCCAGGCAATGCGCAGATTACGGCTCAGTTACGTGCTGGCGCTCGGGCTGATGGCAGCGGGGCTATCGGCGGCGGTGCCCGCCGCCGCCCGCGCGGCCGGACCGCCCAGCGTGCTCGTCGTCGGCACCAGCCACGCCAGCTGCCCGGCCGCACACTTCCGGCACATCCAGGACGCCGTCAACGCCGCCCCGCCGGGCGCCACGGTGCAGATCTGCGCCGGCACCTACGTCGAGGGCAGCGGCGTGCGCGGCAGCGACGCGCTCAGCATCAGGAAGGACCTCACGCTGGCCGGCGCGGGCAGTGACCAGGTCACCATCGAGCCGCGCAACAACCCGTCCGCCGGCGGCCAGATCGCCGAGGAGCACCCCGACATCCGGGACGGCAGCGGCGACATCATCGCCGCCATCGGCAGCGTGCAGGACCCGGTCACGGTGCACATCTCCGGGGTGACCGTCAACGCTAGCGGCGTCGACGCGACCGCCGGCGTGGTGTTCCTGGACGCGCAGGGGTCGCTGGACCGCTCCCGGGTCACCGGCATCGACATTAACGAGGCGGCCGGCGCCTACTCGACACCGGGCGGCTTCCGGAGCACCCCGTTCGGCTACGGCGTGGCCCAGGTCACTCGCGCCACGCAGGCCACCGCGCCGCGGGGCAGCGCCGCGGTGCGCACGCTGACCATCGACCACACCCGGATCGACCACTACAACGCGGTCGGGGTCCTCGTCGACGGCGCGACCGGCGACTACTCCCAGTACGCCCAGCCGCCCGTGCCGCTGGTCCCGTCCGGCGTCCAGAACCGGGCCGTGCTGACCAACGACCAGATCGCCGGCCGCAACCTGTGCCAGAACTACAACGACCCGACCGCGGGCGGCCCGACGGTCATCGACGGCGACTGCGAGGCCACCGGCGGGTCGACGCCCATCCCGCCGCCGCTGCCGCTGACCGACGGGCCGCTGTACGGTCAGGACGGGGTGCGGGTCACCGCCGGCGCGTCGGTGCAGATGACGGGCGACACCGTGTCGTCCAACCTGGTGAACGGCTCCGGCTCCCCGGTCCAGAGCCTGTTCGCCCCGACCCCGAACAACGACCCCCTGCCGCTCGGGAACTACGCGGCCGGCAACCAGAACCTGCGGCTGGGCGCCGGCGTGCGCCTGGTCGGCGCGGCCACCTCGAAGATCTCGGCCAGCAACATCACCGACAACGCGTTCGGCGTGCTCAACACCACGCTGGACGGCATGACCGCCAACACCGCGACGCCGGTGGCCGCGCCGGATGACTGGTGGGGCCTGCGGACCGGCACGGTCACGCTGCCCACGCCGGGCCCGGCCGTCTGGCCGGACATCGGCAGCCCGTCCGCGACCACCTACAACCCGCCGGTGCCCGAGAACCCGGTGAACGGCGCGGCGGTGGCCGACGCCAGCTGCCCGTCCGGGGTGTCCGACTCGGCCGCGGTGACGTTCTGCCCGTACCGCAGCGGCGACCAGGCCGACACCGTGCAGGGCGAGTACCCGATCCCGGACGCGCCCGGCGAGCCCGCGGCCGCCGCCAGCTCGCCGTCCTGCACGAACAGCGCCTCGGACTATGACCCGAACATCCCGAGCTACGACAGCTTCTTCGGCTCGACGCTGGGCAGCGGCACGACCGGCGACGGCCTGTCCGGCACCACCCCGTCGGCGAAGACCACCACCCAGCTGACGGCCTACATGCAGGCCGTCGTCAGCGCCATCAACAGCAATCCGGGCAGCACCGGCAGGCGGGTCGCCGCCCGGATCGTGCAGGAGGGCACGAGCGTGCTCGGCACGCCGTTCGACTACGTCGTCATCGGCACGCCCGGCAACATCGCGAACCTCAACTCCGGCCGCGACGACCAGAAGTTCTGGACCGGCGTCATGACCGGGGCGGTGCCCCAGTCGCAGGCGCTCGCCCAGGCTGGCTCCCGGCCCGCGTTTGCCTGGATCACCGGCACGCCGCATGGCAACGAGCCGGCCGGCGGCGAGGCATCGGTGAAGGAGCTGTACGAGCTCGCCGCGCGCACCGACTGCGACAACCTGACGCGGCTGAAGAACCTGGACGTGTTCATCCAGCCGGTCACCGCGCCGGACGACCGCGATCACAACGGCCGCACGACCGCGTGGGACTTCGACCCCAACCGCGACCGCGGCGTCTTCGCCATGCCGGAGAACAAGGCGCTGGCCGGCGCGATCACCCGCTACCCCGGACTGTTCTTCATCGACGCGCACCAGCAGTCCTCGGGATACTTCTTCCCGCCGGACCAGGACGCGGCGCTGAACGAGATCTCGCACCCGGCGCTGGACGAGATCCAGAACGTGATCGGCCCGGCAATCCAGAACGCGTTCAACGACCAGACCGGCCAGTACCGCAACTACAACACCTACGACCTGTTCGTGCCCGAGTACGGCGACACCGTTCCGTCGCTGCTCATGGGCGGCGCCGGGATGACCTACGAGAAGGGCAACAACGAGAACTACGGCAAGCAGGTCTACGACCATTACCTGGCGATGGACGTCACGGTCAACGTGGTAGCCCAGCAGAAGGCCAGCCTGGTCACCGACTGGATCAAGCAGTGGCCGGAGGCGGTGTCCCAGGGCAAGACCTGCACGGTGCAGGAGAACACGCAGGTCAGCCCGCCCGCAGTCGATCAGTACGAGATCGGCCAGTCCACCATCGACCAGGAGCCCAACGTCAGCGTCTGCGGCTACTACTACCTGCCCGGCCAGCATTCCGGTGACGTCGCGCAGACCATCAAGGACCTGCAGTATGTCGGGGTCAACGTGTACAAGCTGAACAGTGCCGTGACCGTGCCGGGCGTGCATCAGTTCGGGAACTTCGACATCAGCGCGGTTCAGGGCCAGGGCTCCCCGGACCGCACCGCGACCGTCACGCTGCCCGCCGGCACGCTCTACATCCCGCTGTCCCAGGACACCAAGCACTGGATCCAGGCAGTGCTTGGCGAGAACCCGTACCTGCCATTCAACTACTTCTACGATGAGGTCACCTGGTCGTACTCGCTGCTGCGCGGCTTCGCCGGGGACGGTTTCCTCACCCAGCAGCTGCCCGGCACTGCCTCGATGACGCAGATCGGCGACCCCGGCGCGGGGACCGCGCCGGGCACCTCCCAGCCGGTGTACGCCTTCAACACCGACTCGATGTCGGGCCTGGCCATGGTGAACCAGCTGCTGCGCCAGGGCGCCACCGTCGCGCGGGCGGCGACGGCGTTCGACGCGAGCGGCCAGCACTTCGACACCGGCGCCGCGCTGGTGGCCGGCTCCTCGGTCGACCTGGCGACGGTGACCGCCGACGCGGCCAGGTGGGAGACCCCCGTGTCCGGGCTGAGCAGCTACCCGGTCAGCCACTACGCGGTCGGCATGCCCAGGATCGCGATCTACACCGGCGGCACGACCGCGCCGACCAACCCGGCGTTCCCCGGCACCGGCGATGGCTACTGCCGGACGTCGGGCTACTGCGAGGCGGTGTTCGACCTGACCCAGAAGGAGGGCATCCCGACCTCGGAGATCGGCCAGCTGACCTCGACCGACCTGGCGAACGGCGTGCTGCAGAGCGGCGGCTACACCGTGCTGATCGATCCCGGCTCGACCATCTCGGCCAGCACGCCCGCCGGCCCGGCCGGCACCCCGGCGCAGGCCGTCCAGTCGTTCATCAACGGCGGCGGCACGTTCCTGGGCACCAGCAACGGCGGCGCGACCAGCGCGCGCAACGCCGGCGTGACGACGCTGAACACGAGCACGGTCAGCGGGATCAGCACGCCCGGCTCGACGTTCGACGCCAGCTGGGACACCGCCGATCCCGCCGCCTGGGGCATGGACGCGGGCGGCTGGGTCTACCGGGAGTCGAGCAGCGACCCGGTCTTCGACCCGGCCACCCTGGCCGGCGATGGCGCCGCCATCCCGGCGGCCAGGGCCGTGGCCACCTACGCCCCCGCGGGCGACTGCGGCGGGCCGGCCGGCTTCGGCAACTGCTACGGCTACGAGGTCAACGCGAACGCCAGCCTGCCGGGGCGGCCGGCGGTGGTCGACCAGCCCTTCGGCTCCGGGCACGCCATCATGCTCGGCTTCGACCCGTGGTACCGCTCCTGGACGACCCAGGAGGAGCGGCTGGTCCTGAACGCGGTCCTGTTCCCGGCCGGCACCGCTATCCCGGCGGCCACGGCCAGCGGCGAGCGCAGCGCCGTCCGGGCGCACGCGGCTGCGCGGGCGCAGCCCGTCCCGGCGGGCAGCAGGCCGCCGGCCGCCAGCCGCCCGGTCCGCAAGACCGGCGCGGCGCCGGAGCACCGCACCCCGCACTAGCGCGCCAGCCCGGCGGCCGCGGTTCCGGCCGTGACCGCCGGGCTGAGCCGCCTCCGCTCTAGCGGAGCACCGCGACCGCCTCGACTTCGACCAGCTGGCTGTCGTAGCCGAGCACGGTGACGCCCAGGAGGGTGCTGGGGACATCATGGTCACCCATGTACTCGCGGTAGACGTTCCACACCGCGCCCAGGTCCTGGCGGCGGCTGGAGGCGACATAGACCGTGGTCTTCACGACGTCGGTCAGGGCCGCCCCAGCCTCCTCCAGCGCCGTGGACAGGTTGCGCATGACCTGGTGAGCCTGGCCGGCGTAGTCGCCCGGGCTGACCGTGGCGCCCTCGGTGTCGAGCGGGCACGCGCCGGCCAGCCAGACTGACCGGGCCGGCGCCTCGGCCGTTGCCGCGTAGGCGTAGTCGACCGCCGGGGTGAGCCGGGTACTGCGGATGAGCCGGACTGCGGTGGTCATGAGCGCTCCGTCGGGAGAGGATTCGTCGGCACAGCAGATCGTA
>DASUBV010000196.1:0-5469 GCA_035763085.1 Streptosporangiaceae bacterium
GCGTCGATCGCGTCCACGACCTGGTGCACGACGCCGAGCATGGCGGCCTGGGCCAGGTCGGCGGCTGTGCTGGCGGGCGTCAGCCCGGTGATGTCCGCCGCCGCGGCGGCATCCCAGTGCGGTGTGCCCAGCCCGAACAGCGCGGGCACGCACCACAGCCCGCCAGTCCCGCCTGTGCTGCAAGTCCCGCCAGTGCTGCCATTCCCGCCTGCGCTGCTCGTTCCGTCCGGGCTGCTCATCCCGCTCGTGCCGCCGGTCCCGCTGTTTCGGGTCCCGCCCGCGCTCCCGGTTCCGTCGGCATCGTCCCCCAGGCTGATCCCGGCCGCGGAGTCGGTGATAACGGGCCAGGCATCAGCGGCGAGCACGCCGATCTGCCGCAGCCAGGTGGTGACCCCGCCCGCGTTGGGCACGAACCCCTCCAGCGCGTACGCGGTCTCGCCCGGCAGCCGCCACGCGCAGCTGGACACCACCCCGTCCGGCACCGCCGCCGGCGGCACTGTCCCGGCATGGCACCACAGGAACGCGCCCGTGCCCAGGGTCAGCTTGGCGGTCCCGGCGCTCCAGCAGCGCTGGCCGAACAGGGCGGCCGGCTGGTCACCGATGCTGGCCCCGATGACCGCCCGGCCGCCGCAGGTCCCAGGATCGGTCACCGCCAGCCGCCCGGCCGTCGGCCCGATCTGCGGCAGCAGCACCGCGGGGATGCCGAACTCGGCCAGCAGCTCGTCCGACCAGGCACCGCCGGCCAGGCCGAACAGCATCGTCCGGGCGGCCATCGACGGCTCGGTGACGTGCACCGCTCCCCCGCTCAGCTGCCAGGTCAGCCAGCTGCAGACATCACCGAAGGCGAGCTGCCCGGCCGCCGCGCGGCGCTGCCCGCCGGGGATCTCGTCCAACAGCCAGCGCAGCTTGGCGGCGCTGAAGGCAGGTCCGAGGGGCAGGCCGGTCAGCGCCCGGATCCGGTCCTCGCGGCCCGCGGCCCGAAGCCGGTCACACTGGACAGCGGCCCGGCCGTCCCGCCAGCTGATCGCCGGGTACACGGCGGCGCCGGTGGCCCGGTCCCACACCACGAACGTCTCGGTCTGCGCGGCCAGCCCGATGGCGGCCACGCTGGCCCACCCCGCCCCGGCCAACTCGAGCGCTGCACTGATGCTGGCCAGCACGCTGGCCACGATCTCGGCCGGGTCGTGCTCGACCCGGCCGGGCGCCGGGTACGAGCTAGCCAGGGGCGCGCCGGCCATGGCCAGCGGACGCAGCCCGTCATCGAGCACGACGCACCGGCTGGATGAGCTGCCCTGGTCGACGGCCAGCACCACGGGCGCGGTGATGGCTACCCCATGCCCTCGGACTGGGAGGTTCCAGGTGGGCGGCCCGCCTGGGCCGGCACTGTCCCGGCCGCATCCGTCCCGGGCACGCCCGCCCCGGCCACGTCCGCCCCGGCCGCGCGCAGCACCGCACGGATCTGGCCGCCGACCGACGGCCCGCCCGGCAGACGGCCCTCGAAGATCGCGCCGCCAATGGTGAAGCCCCATGCCCCGGCCTGGTCCAGCGCCTGGATCTGGGCCACGCTGGCGACCGAGCCGGCCGCGATCACCGGGCCGCTGGCGGCGTCCACCACGGCCCTGGTCAGCGCCGCCGCGTCGGCGTCCGGGTGCCGGTAGGCGAGCAGGTCGAGCCCGTACACGCCGTCCAGCGCCGTCATCTCGCGGGCGCTGGCGGCGATCTCGGCGATCTCGCCGTGCAGCACGCTCGGGTGGCCGACCACGGTGCCGGGGAACGGGCAGTACCGGGCGCCGCTGCCGTCGATGACCGGGAGCACATCGCGCGGGTTGGTGCCGCCGAGCAGCCAGTCGACGCCGATCTCGGCCGCCGCCGCGGCCGAGCGCAGCTCGTCCTCGCGGCTGGTCGACACCACCTCCAGCATGACCTCCAGGCCGTCATCGTGCGCCGCCGCGCAGACCTGCCGGAGCTGCGCGACCGGCACGCCGATGTCCTTGAAGCCGACATAGCGCAGGCCGCAGTCGCGGATGGCGTCGTAGACCGCGAGGGGATCGTCCACGGTGCGGTCGTGGTGAGTGAGCATGAAGACGAACTCGATCACGCGGTACTCCCTTTCTCTGGCCCGGCGCGCGCTCCGGCGGGCAGCAGCTGTCCGATCCCCTCGATCACGTAGTCCGGCCGCACCCCGGCGCCGGCCAGCTCGCCGGCACTGGTCGCGCCGGACAGCACCAGAATGCTGGCCATGCCGAGCGAGCGACTCAGCCCGATGTCGGTCAGGACGCGGTCGCCCACCACCGCCGTGTCAGCGGCCGGGGTGGCCAGCCGGCGCAGCAGCTCGGCGGCCATGTGCTGACCGGGCTTGCCCAGCACGGCCTCGGCCCTTGCCCCGGTGCACGCCTCGATGGCGGCCAGCATCGCGGCGCAGTCCGGCAGGCCGCCGTCCGGCGTCGGGCAGAACGGGTCGGGGTTGGTCGCCACGATGACCGCGCCGTGCAGCCGGACCGCACGGTAGGCGGCCAGCAGCTTGACGTAGCTGAAGGTCCGGTCGAAGGAGACGACCACCACGCCGGCCGCGGCCGGGTCGGCGGTGACGGCGATGCCCGCCTCGGCCAGCGTGGTGTCGACCAGCGACTCGGCCACGGTGAGCACGGCGGCACCGGGATGATGCTCCTGCAGGTAGGCGGTCAGCACGCCGAGCGGGGTGACCACCTCCCGCTCGTGCGCGGGCACGCCCAGGCCCGAGAGGCGCGTGGCGTAGCTGGCCGCCGAGCGCAGCGGGTTGTTGGTCAGGAACACCACGGCCGCTCCGGCGGCGCGGATCCCGGCCACCGCCCGCGCGGCGCCGGGCAGCAGCTCGTCACCGAGGTACACGGTGCCGTCCAGGTCCAGCGCGTACCCCCCGAACAGCCGCGGCGGCCTGCGGATCGGGCTGGCCGGCGCCTCCTGGCTGGCTGCAGTCATGGCTGGCCTGCCGCCGCGGCGCCGGCCATGACCTCATCGATGGCCGCGTCGTCCCAGCTGCCGGTCAGCATGGCGAGATCGGCCACGCCGAACCGCTGGCGCATCAGCGCGCAGCCGGCCACCGCCCAGCGGGCGCGGGAGTCGCTGACCGGCTCGGGCAGCTCGCCGAAGGTGGCGGGCAGGCCGGCCGACCGCAGCGCCGCCGCCACCTGGCCGGGCCCGGCCAGCAGGGAGTCCAGCACCTTCTCGTGCTCGGCCCAGGAGCGGCGCAGCCCGGCCAGCGGATCGCGGCCGACCGCCGTGATCCAGCTCAGCTTCTGCGCGTAGTCACGGAAGCACTCGGCGGCCATCGCGCCGGAGGGATCGATATCCGCGAACGCACCGGCGATGGCGTCCCGTGCAGCGTCGGGGTCGGGCAGTCGGGCCGGGCGGTCCAGCGCCCCGGCGGCGATCCGCTGCCGGACATGAGCCCAGGTGGCCGCCGCGACCACGCTGGCCGCCCCGACCTGAGTCCCGTGGAAGCTGGCCGGCTCGCCGCGGGCATCGGCCGACATCTCCAGCAGGTGGCTGATGGCGTGCTCCATGCCTGACGCCGGCGCCGTGGCTCCGGCCACGCCCATGGCGATGCCCGACAAGGTCAGGATGCGGGCCAGCTCGGCCAGCGCGGCTGTATTGCCCGGCGAGCTGGCGGGATGCCCGTGAGGCGCCGTCTTCCCTCCTCGCGGGCTCGTCGGTCCAGACGGCCCCGGCACCCCGCCGGCTCGCTGCGGGCTGGCCAGGTCAGTGGCCAGCTCCAGCAAGCGGGCGCCGTGCGGGCGGGTGAGCGCGGTGACAGCCGGATGGTAGGGCGGATCCGCGCCGGGCGGCGCGCCCGGCCCGGTGTGCAGCGCCGAGGCCAGGTACCAGTCGGCCGGGGCGGTGAACATCGCCATCATGTCGCCGGCGCCAGCCCGGCTGAGGTCGGGCGGCGCGCCGGCCAGCACGGCCGGGTCGATCAGCAGCGTGTCCGGCCACCGGGTCTTCGTGGTGCGCTTCACGCCGTCGCGCAGCAACACCGACAGCGGGTCGGCGTAGCCGTTGACGCTGGTCGCGGTCTGCACGACGACCAGCGGGGTGCCCGCCGGGGCGGCAGCCTTGCCGATGTCGGTGACGGTGCCCGAGCCCACGCTCACGACGCAGCCAGCCCCGGCGACGGCCTCCGCTGCGGCTGCCACCGTGGTCTCATCGGCGTGCACGTCGGCGCCGAGGCTGACCCACCGCACGGGCTGCCGGGCGCGCAGCGCGGACTCGACCACCGAGCGCAGCTCCCGCCCGCCGGCGGCCAGCATCGGCGTATCGGCGGCCAGCACGACCACTCCGGCGTCCGGGGCGGACTTCGCGCCGGTCAGACGCGAGATCACGTCGGGAAGCTGATCCAGCGCGTCATCGCCCTCAATAACCTCACGCAGCCCCAGCGGCCGCAGCCGCCCGGCACCGGGCGCCACGGCCAGCATCTCCCGCAGCCCGGCCAGGCTAAGCGGACCTACGCCACTGCTGGTCATGCCAGGGCTCCCTCGGCGCCGTCGTAGAGCGCGCGGTACTGGCCGTACCGCTCGGCGTAGACCGCGCTGCTCGCCGGATCCGGGTGGTAGGCGCGCGGGTCCAGCGTCACGGTCCTGGCCACGGCGTCCTCGGCATCGGCGAACACCCCCGCAGCCAGGCCGGCCAGCACCGCGGCGCCGAGCGCGGTCGGCTCGGGAGCTAGCACCCGGCGCACTGTCCGGCCGGTGACGTCCGCCTTGACCTGCAGCCACAGCTCGCTGCGCCCGCCGCCCCCGACGACCCGGATCTCCGGGCCGGCCAGACCCAGCGCGTCCAGCCGGCCGACCACGTCGCGCAGCGCGAACGTACAGCCCTCCAGCACCGCCCGGGCCAGGTGCCGGCGGTCATGGTTCATGGCCAGCCCGGCGAACACGCCGCGCATCCGGTCGTTCCAGCGCGGCACGGTGGCCCCGGACAGCGCCGGGACGAACAGCACCCCGTCGGCGCCGGCCGGCGCGGCCGCCGCGAGCGAGAACAGTCCGGTCTGGTCGGTGCCGAGCACCGACTCCGCGCACCACAGCGTGCAGCCGCCGGAGACGAATCCGGGGTTCTCCACCAGCAGCAGGCCGGTGATCGCGTGCGCGTGCGTCTCCACGACGTGCTCGGGGTCAAAGACCGCGGCCGGCGCGGTCACCGCCACCGGCTCGGCCGTCCCCGACACGTCGGCGACCAGCCCGGCCGTGGTGGCCCCGGCGCCGATGCAGGCACCGTGCTCATCCCCGGTCCCGACCACCACCGCGCAGTCGCGGCTGAGCCCCAGCGCCCGGGCGGCATGCGGAGTCAGAGTCCCGGCCACCTCGGCCGAGGGCCTGATGACGGCCAGCACGTCCGGGTCCAGCCCGGCCGCCGTCATCATGGCCTCGTCCCAGGTGCCGGTGCTCACGTCATACAGCAGGGTGGACGAGGCGTTGGCGTGATCCTGGGCCAGCA